>NZ_CP035311.1:1546181-1855417 GCF_004114795.1 Janthinobacterium sp. 17J80-10
CGATCCAGGCACAGGTGATTAATCTCTTCATGCAGCTGCGCGCCGAAATGCAGCTGAGCTACCTGTTCATCAGCCACGACCTTGGTGTCGTTCGGCATGTGTCGGACCGGGTGGCAGTGATGTATCTCGGGCGCGTGGTGGAAGTGGCGCCAACCGTGACGCTGTTTGCCGAAGCGAACCATCCTTACACCGTGACGCTGCTGGCAGCCATGCCGACGCTGGAGGTCAAGAAAAAGTGCTTCATCCCGATTTCAGGCGAAGTGCCGTCGCCACTGGCGCCGCCTGAAGGTTGCCATTTTCATCCGCGTTGCCCGCATGTGATGCCGCGTTGCCGGGATGAGGTCCCGGCCTTGCTGGAGGTGGCGCCGGGACATTTCGCTGCATGTCATCTGAACGAGCAGGGGCGCTAGGCCCCGCCCGACCAGTTTATTGTGTCGCAGTAATGACAGCCAGCTTGCTGACGCCGGCACGCTCAATTACAGCCATTGCCTTGGCCACCGCCCTGTACGGCACTTCCTCGTCTGCCTGCAGATGCAGGGTCAGGTCAGGATTGGCAGTACGCAGCGCCTTCAGTTCGATTTCCAGCGTTTCGTTGGTGATTTCCCGCTTGTCGAGGTAAACCTTCGATTGCTTGTCCACTGAAACGCTTACCGGCTTCTTTAATTCCGGCGGCTGGGTCGTCACTGTTTTTGGCAGGTTGACCTTGACGGCGTTATTCATCAGCGGCGCCGTGACGATGAATGCGACCAGCAGCACCAGCATGACATCGACCAGCGGCGTGATGTTGATTTCACTGACAATGTCGTCGCCGCCTTCGCTTTGCGTGGAAAAAGCCATTATGCGTATACCTCGCGGGTTCCCGCAGTTGCCGGAGCCTTGGCCGCAGCCGATGCATCTTTCTTGGCGGCTGCAGCCGGTTCGATGCGGAAGTCGGCTCGTTGGGCCAGATTGATGAAATCGGCGCCGAAATCGTCCAGGTCGCCCCAGACAGCTTTCAGGCGGCGGCTGAAATAGTTATAGGCAAGCACCGCAGGTACAGCGACCGCAATACCGATGCCGGTGGCCAGCAGGGCTTCGCCGATCGGGCCTGCCACCACATCGAGGCCGGCCGAGCCGGTCTTGCTGATTGCGGTCAGCGCCTGCATGATGCCCCAGACGGTGCCGAACAGGCCGACGAAAGGCGCGGTGCTGCCGATACTGGCCAATACCGCATGGCCGGTTTCGAGCGAACGGCGTTCCTTCTGGATTTGCTGGCGCAGGTGACGTTCAAGCAATTCCTGACGCTCGCCGGAGTGTTCCAGGTCGTGCACGCCACTGCCAGCCTGCTTCAATGCGGTGAAGCCGGCACCGGCAAGCCGGGCAACCGGTCCGACCGCTTCCGCGCCGAGATTGGCAGCGGCTTGAAAGTCCTTGGCGCCCCAGAACAGTTTGAGATAGCGGCGATTTTGCTGTTTCAAGCGGAAATGCTGCACTGCCTTGACCACAATCAGGGTCCAGGTGGCGACCGAGAACGCGATGAGCGACCACAGCGTCCCTTCGACGATGAGTTGGGTATTGATGATTGACATGTTTAAGACCTTTCTAGTTTGAATTCGATAGGAACGGTTGCCCAGCCGTCCACTGGCGTATCGCCACGGCGGGCGGGGGCAAACATCCAGCCCTGGACTGCCGCGATGGCGGCTTCGTCCAGCATCTTGCGGCCGCTGGAGTTCTGGATTTCGACGTTGGACGGCTTGCCGGTGGCCAGCACGCGCACGCGCAGGATGACCTTGCCTTCGAGACCCATGCGCTGGGCATTGGCCGGATAGGCTGGCGGTGGGTTATGCAGGTAACCGGCATAGCCTGTGGCCTGCGTAACGGTTTCCTGTACCGGTGCGGCAACCGGCGCGGGTGGCGCCGGCGGCGGTGCCGCCACCGTCACGGCCGGTGGCGGTGTATTCGGAGCCACCGGCTCGATCTTGGCTGGCGCTGGCGCCGGCTTGGCAACTTGCGGCACGACCCGCGGCACAGGCCGCGGCGCCAGCTTCTGCGGCAGCGGCTTTGGCGGCTCCACTTCCGGTTCAGGTTCTTTCGGCTTGACCAGTTCCACCACCACCTGCTCCTGCTTGACCAGGGGCGCTGGCGGGGTGTTGTCCCAGGACGCTGCGACCGTCAAATGCAAAGCGACCACGCCCAGGCTGGCCAGCAACACGCCGACGCCTTTGCGGCGGAATGCCGAACGGTTGCCGCTGGCATCCGGCTTGATTTCCGCCGGCACCACGATACTGGTTTGGGCTTTTTCGCGAGTCACGGCAGGGGCCTGACGGCGCCGTTGCCTATTTCGGGCCGATCCCGAATGGACGCCGCCGAAGGCGTCCCAGGTTGATACAGTCATCACTTTCTCCTATGAAGCTGCAAGTGTGCAATGCGGTATCTTTCGCAAGCTTTGTGCCAGCCAATTCGCGGATAAATTGGCCTCTATGAACGGGCGCCGTGTGCGGGTGTGCACATCGACTGTTGATATCTGCGCAGCTGCAGGGCTGGGGTGCTGTTGATTGCACAGCCAAGGCGCCACGTCATACCAACGATTACACATAGCGACAGGTAACAGTGTTGACATTTGGTAATGCTAGCTGGCACGCGTCCTGCTCATGAATTCCTTTTCACTTTGCAGAGGAAGCCATGTCAGCAGCACTTGATGCCCGATCTTTGGATCAATTGTTTCGTGAGGCACGTACCTATAACCATTTTTCTTCGGCCACAGTGTCCGATGAAACGCTTCGCAGTGTGTATGACCTCGTCAAATTCGGGCCGACGGCCTTCAATGCGCAGCCCACGCGCTATGTCTTCATCCGTTCGCAGGAAGCCAAGGCACGGCTGGCGCCCGCTCTGTCATCGAGCAACCGGGATAAAACACTGGCGGCCCCAGTGAATGTACTGATTGCCTATGACAGCCAGTTTCATGAACACCTGCCGAAACTGACGGCGAGTCCGAATGCGAAGGAATTGTTTGAAAAAGTGCCTGAGCTGGTCGAGCCGACGGCGCTGCGCAGTGGCTCGCTCCAGGCCGCTTATCTGGTCGTGGCAGCGCGCGCGCTCGGCCTGGATGTCGGGGTGCTGACCGGCTTCAAGCCGGAATTGGTGAATGCGGAGTTCTTCCCGGATGGCCGTTACAAGGTCAATGTGATCGCCAATCTTGGTTATGACGGCGATTCCGCCACGCTCCGTCCGCGCGCTTACCGGTTTGCATTCGAGGAAGTGGCACAACTGTTGTGATCCACGATGAAAATTCTCGCCAGGCGCTGAAGCATTTTGCGCCCGGCGGGAATCCGCTGTCAGGAAAATCTCAGCGGGGCGCTGCAGCGACGGGCTTGTGCGCCGACCAGAAAGTGGTCAAGCCCAGGTTCTTGATGGCGGCATTGACGAACTTCGGCTCCAGCAACTCGTCCGCGTTCAAGTTCTTGCGGATCAGGTTTTGCTCTTTCGCGAACGCGACCACGCGCCGGTAATGGCTGTAGACCACGTCATCGTACAGCGGTGACCAGCGGTCCTTCCAGGGCAGGGTGGGGTCATCGTAGCTGCGTCGCACGACACTTTCCGGCGTGCCATTGCGGGTACCATCCTTGATGATGGCGTCGCGGTTGGCATCCTGCGCCGACCAGTGCTGTGCCCGCAACCACGCGGTGACGACCAGTTCGGTCAGTGCCGGATTGTTTTGCGTGAAGTCCTTCTTGGCCCAGAGCTCAGCGCGCATTTTCCGGTCAATCCGGCCCTTGCTGCTCCAGATGATGCGGCCGATGCCCTTGTCTTCGACCGGATAACCATTGATCATGAACAAGGCATCAACCGCACCGCTTGCCAGTGCGGCGGTGCCGGGCTTGACGTCCATGTTGACCAGCTTGAAATCAGTCGGCTTAAGCCGGTTATCCTCGAGAAGATGGCGAAATCCGAGTTCCCAGGGACGCCCGCGGTGCACGCTGATGCGCTTGCCTTTCAGGTCGTGGATCGACTTTGCGGTGGAGCTTGTGGGGACCAGCAAAAACTGGTCGGAACCTTGTCCTGCCGGCACCACCACGTGGGTACGCACATTGCCGGCGTTCAGGATCACCGAAGGCAGGTCGCCGTAGCTGGCAAAATCGATGCGGCCGCCGGCGAAAGCTTCATTGATGGTGGCGCCGGTGTCGCCAGTCACCGGGAACCATTCCAGCCTGACGCCGCGCTTTTTCAATTCCTGCTCCAGCCAGCCGTCCAGTTGCACCCGGTAGGCGACGCCGTTCAGGGCCGTCTTGCCAGCCTCGGCAAAGGCAGTGGTGGCGATGCGCACGACTTCGGGCTGCTGCGACCAGGCTGGCCCTGCTGCACATAGCAGCAGGGCCAGCTTCAGGGCAGCGCCGGCGTGTTTGAAAATGCCAGCACCCGCCATCACGCCGCCTGTTTCAGCAGGGCTTGGGCGGCTTCGAATGGTCGTGCATCGATCCAGCTGCGCACGTCCACCGGGTTCGGCAGGAATTTCCAACGATACAGGAAGTCGCTGAAATCCTGCAGGCCGGCAATCGAGGTTTCCGACAGATCGGTGCGCAAGCGCAAGTGGGCATCGTCGCCGTAGGCTTTGGTGACCCAGAATTCGCTGGTATTGCTTTCGCGTGCCAGGAAACGGCGCGTTTCGTCCGGATGGGTGTGGGCCCAGGCTTCGGCGCGCAACACCTGGTCGACAATGCGCACAGCCGAATCGAAATGCTGGTCGAGCAGGTTCAGGTCGACTGTCAGGGTACGAGGCGTGCCATTGTTGGCGCGGATCAGCGGCTCGGGGTGGATGCCGGTATCGATCACGGTATGCAGGCCGAACTGATTGGCTGCATGGGCGGCGTGTGCGCCTTTCAGGAAGATCGCATCGACTTCGCCACGCAGCAGGCCGACCAGCTCGGAATTCTGGCCGGCGCGACGGCCGCTGAACACATTGACGCCGGCGACCCGTTCGGCCGGCGCATCGCTCTGGCCGGCATCGATCACGTAATCGACCAGTTCGACATCGGCCACGCTCAGGCCGTCGAGCTTCAAGGCGTTTTCCAGGCCGCGGATGGCCTGGGCGCGGGAAAAGTCGATTTGCGCGTTGACCCATTTCGGCAAGCCGAAGCGGCGGCCCTTGAGGTCGCGCACGGTGTTGATGCCGCTGTCGGGCAGGGTCAGGATGCGTTGGGTTTCGTCGGCCCAGGACAGGCCGAGCACGCGCGTTTCGCGGCCGATCGAGCGGGCCCAGATCGCCGGGATGTTGCCGCCATGGCGCACCGAGTTTTGCAGCGTATGATCGAAGTGCGATTCGCGAACGGCCTTGTCATTGGACTCGCGCAGCGAAGCGATGTTGGTGGATTGCGCGCGGAAGGCATCTTCCAGCCAGCCTTTTTGAACAGCGATGCCAAGGCCGGTCGGCACCGGGCAACGGGTATACCAAAGCGTGTCGAGTGCATTGCTCATTACATTCTCCAGAAATTGAGGGCGTTAATAGGTGGAAAAACGGCATTCGCCAGTCATTTGGCAGTAGACGCGTCGGACATGCTGTTGCAAGAGCGATGCCAGAGCTATGCGCGGATTTTTGCCAGAAACTGGCGTTGACAACGCTGCGCGAGCGACCGGTTTGTTGATATGCCAGCAGCGGGCTGCTGGCATATGCGCAAGTTGCCCTTGCGTGCGGCCTAGAGCGCAATACGGCTGGCCCAGTCATCGGCATTCCATCGGCCGATCGCGGCGGGGGCAGGCAGTGGCGCGTCGCCATCCACGAGTTCGACGAAATCCGCATGCAAGCCGTCGCGGATGGCGACAAATTCGGCCTGGCCGCGCTGGCGCGGGTGGGCCAGCGGTACCGTCTGAATGCGGCGAATACGGCCGGGCCGTGCATCCAGGACGACGATGCGGTCGGCCAGATAGGCCGCCTCCTCGATGTCATGGGTCACCATCAGCATCGTGATGCCTTCATCCTGCCACAGGCGGCGCAACTCCTGCTGCATGCGCAACCGGGTCAGCGCATCAAGCGCGCCCAGCGGCTCATCCAGCAGCAACACATCCGGTCGTCCCACCAGCGCCCGCGCAATCGCGGCGCGCTGCGACATGCCACCGGAAAGCTGGTGCGGGTAGGCATCGGCAAAGCCGTCCAGACCGACACGGGAAATTTCCGCGGCAACACGTTCGCGCCTTTGCGCCGCCGGCACATCCGTATTGGTGAACGCCAGGCTGACGTTCTGTTCGACTGTCAGCCAGGGAAACAGCCGGTGATCCTGGAACACCAGGCCGCGACGCAGGTCGGTGCCGTGGATCGCCGCGTCGTCGTGCAGGAGCTGGCCTTCATATTCGGTGTCCAGCCCGGCCAGCAAGCGCAGGAGGGTGGATTTGCCGCAGCCGGAGGCGCCGACGATGGCCACGAACTCCCCTGGCTCTACGCGAAAGCTGATGTCGTCCAGCACTTTCAGCTGCTCGCCCTTCAGTTGAAACGATTTGCTGACATGGTTGATCACCAGGCCGCCGGAAGCGCGCCGGGCGCTGGCCTGAGAGGCAGACTGATTCAGTATCGCGGCGGGTATGGGGGCATTCATCGTGTTACTTCTCCTTGTGGGGGTGCCAGCGCGTCCAGCGCAACCGGGGGACGGGTGGCAAGCGCATCGCGTCGGTCGCTGCGCTGCCCATGAAAATAAAACCAGGCGGCCAACCAGGGGGCCAGCCAGATCAGGAAAACCTGGCGCAATCCGATCACGTCGGCCAGGTGGCCGGCGGCCAGCGCACCGATGGTCCCGCCGGCCATGCCGAACAGGGTCAGGTGCGAGGAAATCTTGGCCTTGTCGACAGGCGCATGCGCGATGCGGTCAGTGTTGACCAGGCTGTTGACCCCCAATCCCAGACCGAGGAGGGCGGCGGCAAATAGATAGGTGGCGCTGGTCGGAAACAGACCAAACAACAGCAGCGACAGCATGATGGCAAGGTGGGCCAAGGCGTAATAGCGGTCGCGGTGCCTGCTCTGCAACACGGCCTTGCCAAGCAGTAGCAGCACCGCAACAAAGCCCAACCCCTGCGTGGCCATCAGCCAAACTGCATGTTCCTGCGGCCAGCGCAACACGCGGATCGCCAGCAGGATCGAAAATACGCCGACGCTCGATGCGGTGAAGCTTGCTAGGATCTCGAACAGATAGGTGATGCGCACGGCCGGCAGTTGCAGCAGTTCGCGCCAGCTGCTGGCGTGGATCTGACCGCCTACGGTCTTTCTGCTGCCGGTAGAGCTCGGCAGGATTTGCCAGCCCAGCACGGCGAGGATGGTAAACATGAGCGCCGAGACGACAAAGCCGGCTTGCAGGCCCAGATGAGCGATCAGGTAATTGCCGCTCAGGGGGCCGAGGAACTGAATGCCCAGCATCAGCGTGCCCTTGTACCAGCCAGCCTTGCCCTGGCCGAGTTCAGGCAGGCGCACCAGGAAAACGGTGCTCATCGCGACAACGCGTAGCGAGATGCACAGCCCCACCAGGAACATGATCAATGCCACCCATTGCCAGTGTGGCAACCATGGCAGGATGCAGAATATGGCTGCCAATGTCAGGCTGACGCCTGCGTACAGATATTTCGGATTGCCGCGCGAGAGGATATAGCCGGCCGGCAGCGTGCCCAGCGCCATGGCAAAAGTCTCGGCGCTGCTGATGGTCGCCAGTTGCAGGTTGCTGACGTTCAGATGCAGCCCGAGCAGGGTGGCGAGCACCTTGTTCATGCCGATGGTCAGGCCTGACACCAGGGTCAGGCCGACGAAGCCGATCAGGAAATTCCGTATCTCGGCGGGTGTGCGTAGCAGGCTCATCGCGTCACTGGCTGCTCTGGCCACGCACCACAAGCCGTGCGAGCCGGTTGAAGGCAATGTTCATGGCTTGTGCCGACAGTGCAATGACCAGCACAGCCAGCAGCACCACGTCCATGCGGCCGGCCACTTCGCCATTCAGCAGCAGCGAGCCAATGCCGGGACCGGCGGAAAACAGCAGCTCTCCGCCCATGCATGACAACCAGGCGAATGCCAGCGCGTGCGTGATGCCGGTGACGATCGATGGCATTGCCGCCGGCAGCAGCACGCGCAGGAATGTCTGCGTGCGCGACAGTGTCAGGATACTGCCGACCTCGCGGTAGCGCTGTTCGACGTGGCGGATGCCTTCGCAGGTATTCAGCACGGTCGGGTAAAACGAGGCGATGACAATGACCAGCAGCTTGGCTGGATCGCCATTGCCAACCCATAAACCCAGCAGCGGTATCAGGCCAAGCAGAGGGACCTGGCGGATACTGTGGAAAAGCGGACCGATCAGGCGCTCGGCAATGCGTGACTGCGCCATCAGTGTGCCAACCGCGATGCCGATGCTGGCGCCGATGCCCAGGCCGGCGAGAGTGCGCGACAGGCTGGCGCGCAGGTGCAGCCACAACTCGCCCGAGCCGATCATCTGCAGCAGGCTATGCCATAAATCCGTCAATGAGACGAATACATAGGCTGCATGGGCGCCCTGGCGCGAGCCCCATTCCCAGGCCGCGAGCAGCAATGCCGGCAGCAACAGGCCTTTTATAACAGCGATGAATCGTGATTTTTTCATGACTATTTTTGCAATTAAAAATTCAATAACATTCAATGGCGCTTCCAGCGCATCAGATACGATTCGAGCAAGCGAAAGCCGCGGTCCAGAGAAAAGCCGATCAAGCCGGTAATCACCACGCCGACCATGACGATATCGAGGCGAAACATCTGCCGTCCCATTTCCATCATCTGGCCCAGGCCGCTGTCGGCCGCCAGCAATTCGGCGCCGACCAGCACCATCCACGACCGTGAAAGGGCAAGCCGCACGCCGGTCAGTGCGGCGGGGACAATCGCCGGCAAGACGATCCTGCGCACAACCTGGCCGCGCGTGAAGCAATAGACTTCACCTACTTCGAACAGGCGCACCGACAGGCTGCGGATTGCGTCATGTACCGTCAGCGCGACGACAAAAAAGGTGGCCTTGACGACGATGAATACTTTAAAGCTTTCCCCGATGCCGAAGAGCAGGATGAACAGCGGAATCAGCGCAACCGTGGGCAACTGGCGCAGGACGTTGAACAGCGGGTCGACATAGCTGCGCAAGGCGGAGGACAGGCCCAACAGGATGCCGAAGGCAAGCCCCGACAGGCAGCCCAGGCCAAAGCCGGCGAACAGCCGATAGAGGCTGACGCTGAGGTGGTCCAGCAGGTCGCCGCTTTGCGCAAGTTCGAGCGCGGATTGCGCAACCTGCAGTGGCGACACCAGGATTTGCTCCGGCATCCACTCCAGGCGGGTTGCGAGGGACCAGAGCAGCAGCAATAAAAATGGCGAGGTCCAGGCTGACCATGGCGCGGCCAGCCAGCGCTCTGCCAGGCTGGTGCGGGGTCTTGCCGCTCCCGGCGCGATGGCGGATGGAAGCAAAGCTTGATTTGATGTAATTGCAGAACTCATGAGCTTGGCGCCAGGATCAGGGTGTCCAGAAATTCTGGAGTTTCAGCTGTGTCAATGCTTGCTCGACAAACTGCGGCGCGAATAATTCATCGACTGCAACCGCCTTGTTGATCAAACGGGATTCTTTCGCATAGCCGGCCACGGCAGCGTAGTGGCTGCGCAAGGCCGGTGAAAACAGTGGCGCCCAGCGGGCTTTCCACTGCGCATGATCGTCCGCCAGCTCACGGCGCACGACACTTTCCAGTTGCCCTGATTCGGTTTCATGGCGGATGAATGCTTCCTTGCCGCTGTCGACTGAGGCGTTCTGGTGAACGCGTACGTAGGCGGTTGCCACCAATTGTGCCAGCTGCGGATATTTTTTCAGGAAGCCACTGTCACCCCAGAGTTCGGCACGCATTTTCCAGTCGTGTGGCGGTTTCTTGCTGGACCAGATGATTTTCCCAACCTGCTTGTCTTCCAGCAGGAAGGCATCACTCAAGGTGAAGAATGCATCCGCGCCCCCAGTGGCAACCGCTGCGGCGCCGGCCTGGGGATTCAGATTGAGAATCTTGACGTCCGACAGACGCATGCCATTGGCCGCCAGGAGTCGCGAGAAGGGATATTCCCAGGGGCGGCCGCGATGCAGTGCAATTTTCTTGCCCTTCAAGTCCTTGATCGATTGTGCCGTGGAGTTCGCCGGTACGACCAGGTAGGTGTTGTTCAGGCTGCCGCCCGGCACGACCAGTTGTGTGCGCAGGCCGGACGCATTGGCGATCACCGACGGCAGATCGCCGTACTGCGCAAAGTCGATCGATTTGTTGGCGAACGCTTCATTGACTTGTGCGGCGACCGAGTTGGTGGTGACAGGCACCCACTCGAGCTTGACGCCCAGCTTGCCAAGCTCGGTTTCCAGCCAGCGCTGTTCGACTACCAGCGCCGACGAACCTGAGAACAGGGTTTTCCCCGACGTTGCATTGCGCGCGACTGCGGCGATGCGAACCGATTCCGGCAGCCCGCCATTGGCCGCGTGAACGCTGCCTGCCAGAGGCAGCATCGATATGAGCGCGATGCATGCGAGGAAACCGGCGGCGCGTCGGCGCCTTGCGGAAAATGTTGTAGATGCAGACATGATAATTTTTCCTGTGAATACGAGAAGCCGCCGATACGCGCCGCGCAAACTTGCTTGCTTATAGATCTGTTGCCGGCAACAACGAAAGTGAGCGCGCTTTTTCAACCAGGCCGCTCATCTTCCACTGCTGCAGCAACACGCCGGGTCCGAAATCGCGCGAGCCGCCAATGGCCTCGGCGGCGATCTGGATCGTCGCGCCTTCTTCCAGGATCAGGATGAATTCGGCCAGTTTTTCCAGTCCCTGTTTGCCCCAGACAGTGGAGCCGCCGTTAGCCTCCAGAATGGCAGTGGTATGCGGATTTTTTTCGATTTCGTCGAGAATGAAATCGACTTCGGCCTGGCGGCGATCGATGTAGATCGGAATTTCCCTGAACAACTGGTAACGCTGCACCGGCACATAGCGTACCGGCAGCGTGCGGTGGGTCTGCGCCCACGCGCCGAGCGAGGGTGAGTGCACGTGTGAGATCGAGGTGACATCAGGATGGGTGCGGAACAGTTTCAGATACCGGTTGCCCCCGCCATTGCTTTTGCCAGCGTACACCTGGCCGTCGAAGCCGATTACTGACGCGACCGGCGGTTGCCCTTTTTTGAATGGCCCTGGATAGTTGACAATCACAATTTTATCTTCGCCAGGGATGCGCTCGACAAAGCCGACGGTGCCGTTGGCGGTGATGCTGCCGGTTTCGCGCAGCACGTCAAACGCGTGCTGGGCGGCCTGGCGGGTTTTTTCCGTAAACTCCAGAGCAGCCTTGCTCAGGGCTGGGCTGACTTGAGATTTGCTTGCTTCTGCTGTTTCAGACATTGTGCTCTCCGTTGGTGGATAGGACGGGAAATAAATTCTCTTTGCTTTTTTAAGCAGTCGACGTGACGTCACTCATTCTGCAAGTGGTGTGCCAGCAGCAAGAATAGGGAACAGGAGCAGCGCAAACCATTGCAGGTGCTGGCTTTCAAGCACTGGAGCTAGCGCAGGTTGAAACACCGTGTGTTGAATTGGCAGCAGTTCGTGTTGCATTGTTGTTGCTTCCCAAGCAGGTGCGTAAGGCCGCGGTGCGGCTTTGCGCGCAACAAGTGCCGACCAAAGTCGCGGGACATGCAGGGCTGGCGCTGAAACAGCGCATATTCTTATGCGCTTTTTTACTGACGGGCATAAATCCTGCTGATTAAGTGGGCGCCTTGCGCGTCCCGGAATCAATTTCACTTCTAATATCCATCCATGAAAAATCTCTGGAGAACTATCCAGTTCATCCCCGAATACCGCAATCGTGTGATCGGCGTGATCGCCGTGGGTACCATGATCGGACTGATCGGCACTGCGACCCCTTACCTGTACAAAGGCATTGTCGATGCGATAGCGTCGATGCTTGCCGGTCGCATCAGCCATGAACAGGCGACTTGGACCGTGACCCTGCTCGTCGGGCTGTTCTTTGCATTGCGATTGGGCATCGTGATTTTCGGTGCGTTGCAGAACAAGCAGGCCGATGATTTGTGGCTCGATACAGTCAGCACGTTTCGCCAGCGCGTCTTCGACAACATGACGCAAAAGTCGATCGACTATTTCGAGAAGACCCGGGTTGGCGAGATCATGGACCGCTTCGGCACCATCACCAGCATCACGATGTGGCTATCGGCACTGACCGAAGGTACCCTTGCCAACGTGCTGCAGATGCTGTTCATCATTGGCGTTTTGCTATTCAAGGCGCCAGTGATTGGCTTGATCATGGCTGGCGTGTTGATCTTTAACTTCTGGATATCGTATCGCACCGTGCACTGGACCAGGCCTTACCGGCGGGGTTGGCAGGCACTGGCGGGCCGCATGACCGGCTTGCTTGCAGAAATGGTCGGTAATATCGCCACGGTACGCAGCTTTGGAGGCGAGCCAGCAGTCAAGCAGCGTTACGACGACACGCAAGCACAGTGGAAAGTCGCACGCAACCAGTTGCATGTGACTGAATGGCGCTCCGAGCAGGCCCTGAACGTGGTGAATACCTTTGGTGTGTTCGCCGCAGTGGCGCTGGCTGCGCACGGCGCCTTGCAGGGACGTTTCACCACTGGCGATATTCTGCTGGTATTGACGCTGACGCAAACGCTGATCAATACCATCGGGCCGATCGCCCGCCAGATCAACCAGGCTGGCGAAATCGAAAGCACGGCCGAACGCCTGGTGGAATTGCTCGATGTGGAGTCGGAACTGGCAGACAGGCCGCATGCGCAAGCGTTGACAAAACTGGAAAGCATCACCTTCGAGCATGTGCATTTCCGCTATCCTGGCAAAGAAGACTATGCATTGCAGGATATTTCCTTTCATATGGCAGCAGGGCAGTCGCTGGCGCTGGTTGGCACCAGCGGCAGCGGCAAGACCACGATCGTCAAGTTGCTGATGCGCTTTTACGACCCCACCTCGGGCCGCATTCTGATCAATGGTCGTGATCTGCGCGAATACCAGCAGCGCAGCGTCCGGGCGCTGCTGGGCGTGGTGTTGCAGGATGTCGCGCTTTTCAATGACAGCATCGGCGAAAACATCGCGTTCGCCCGTCCTGGTGCGACCCTGGAGGAAGTGCGCGATGCCGCCCAGGCTGCGCACGCAGATACGTTCATTCAGCGCATGGAGCGGCAATATGAGACGCTGGTGGGCGAGCGCGGCATCAAGCTGTCCGGTGGCGAAAAGCAGCGTGTTGCGATCGCACGGGCGATTCTCAAGGATCCGCAGCTGATCATACTCGACGAAGCGACCAGCGCGCTGGATTCGGAATCCGAACATCTGGTGCAGCAAGGCCTGGAACGACTGGTATCGGGCCGCAGCTCGGTGATCATCGCGCACCGCCTGAGCACGGTCATGAATGCTGACCAGATCCTGGTGCTGCAGGGCGGAAAATTGCTCGAGCGCGGCCGTCATGCTGAACTGGCAGCAAGCGAAGGCGGGCTGTATTCGCGCCTGTTCACGTTGCAGACGCATGGGCGTCTGCATGCGGCTGCCGGCTAATTTCACTCGCAAAAAAAGCCCGCCGAAATTGCTTTCGACGGGCGCAATCCAGTCTCGGAGAGTGAGAGTTGGAGGAGACAGGTTCACTATACTGCGTGAGGCCCTGTCCTGTAATCGAATTTAATCGTATATGGATAGATGCGAAATGCTGGCGCCGTTGCCGGCGACAGGATCGATGGTTTCATGCAGCCCGTTTTTGCGTGCCTGCCGCGTATGACAAGTCGTGCAAACGGCGTTGCGCTTCTTCGAGTGGACGCGGATCGATCCAGGCATCGTAATCGAAGTCGCGGTCAAGAATGCCATACGCCAGCTGAAAGTCTTTTTGCTGGCGGAAGAGGGCGACTCGTTCGGCAGACAGGTCCGGCGCCAGCGACTGGTGGAAGCCGTCGCGGTAGGCGGCGGCCACGCCTTCTGCGGTGCCTCCGGTTTCCGCCTGCAGGATTTCGTGCACGGCGCTCAGGTTGGTCTTGGCCCATTCGGCGGCGCGCAGGGTTTGCGTCAGGAAGCGCACCAGCACGTCAAAGTGATTTTCGATGAAGTGTTCATGCACAGTGATCGGCCGCGGCGTGCCATTGTTGACACGGAAGCGCTTCTCCGGCAGCTTGTCCAGGTCGATGCCGACCGTCAGCCCCTGCTTGCGCGCGCCATCCGCAGCGGCGGCCCCCTTGACATAGACGCCATCGACCTTGCCGTCAAGCAGAGCCTGCAGGCTTTGTTGCCAGCCGCCGAACTTGTCGCCGCCAGTCGCGGCGGGATTGCCTGAGCCGATTTCGACCAGAGTGACGTCGTCGAGCGTCAGCCCTGCAGAAGCCAGCGCGCCCTTGTAGCCCGCCAGACTGCCGAACCGGGTAATGCTGCGGCCGCGGCGATTTTCGGCGATGTCGGCATCACGGAACGCCGGCAGACCCAGACGCTTGCCTTTCAGTTGCTGCGGCGTGCGGATGTCGGAATCCGGTCGCACGATGATGGACTGGCCTTCGTCGATCCAGGTCAGGCCGATCAGGCGGGTTTTTGCACCCTGTGCCTTGGCCGGAATGGCAAACAGGTTGCCGCCTTCGCGAATCAGGGTTTCCAGGCCATGTTCATAATGGTGGTGCCGCAGGGACTGGTTGCCGTCTTCCTGCAGTGAGCGCAGCTGGATGCCATCATTTATGAATTCATCATCCAGCCAGCCGAGCCGGTAGGCGATGCCGGAGGCGGTAGGAACGCCGCCGCGTCCGCTGCCAGCGCAGCGGGTGAACCAGAGGGTATCGATCTTGTTGTTACTCATGGCATTACCTTTCGTAAGAGTGGAACGGGAGTCATGCGGCTTTGATGGCTTTTAAGGCATTGGCATTCGGCGGACGATGCAGGCCGAGATGTTCTCGCAGGGTGGTGCCCTCGTATTCGGTGCGGAAGATGCCGCGCCTTTGCAGTTGCGGCACCACCAGGTTGACGAAGTCGTCCAGAGAACTTGGCAAGAGCGCGGGCTTCAGATTAAAGCCGTCGGCGGCACCGTTATGGAACCAGTCAGCCAGCTGGTCGGCGATGTCGTCCGGCGTGCCAATCACGATGCGGTGGCCCTGGACGGTGGCAAAGCGCAGGATCAGTTCGCGGATCGTGAGGTTTTCCCGACGTGCCAGCGCAACGACCTGTTGCCAGCGTCCGCGACCATTGACCGGCTCGGGAATGTTTTCGGGGAGCGGCCCGTCCAGCGGATAGGCGGAAACATCGACACCCATCAAATTGCGCTTGCCTGACAAATCCACCGCCTGCAGGAAGGAATCGTATTTTTCCTGCGCTTCCTGGCGTGAGGCGCCGATGAAGTAAAACAGGCCGGGAGTCACTTTCAGGTCGTCAGGCTCGCGCCCGTACTTGGCCAGCCGCCCTTTCACATCGGAATAGAACGCCTGTGCCGCCTCGATGGTTTGCGCGGCTGCGTAAATGACCTCTGCATACTGCGCGGCAAATTCGCGACCGGCATCCGAATTTCCTGCCTGGAAAAACACCGGGTAGCCCTGAATCGGGCGGGCGATATCCAGCAAGGCATCGACTTGAAAATGTTTGCCTTGATGATGTACCGGATGGCCGCGTTTGCCTTCCAGGAAAACCCCGCTTTCCTTGCTGGCGTAGTCGAAGGCATCGTCATCCCAGGAGTCCCAGAGTTTTTTGGAGACGTCGATGAATTCGGCCGCGCGCTCGTAACGTCCCGCATGGTCGAGTGGCTGGGCCACGCCGAAGCTTTTTTCCGCGCCCTCCGACAATGACGATACGACGTTCCAGCCGCTGCGCCCGTTCGTCAGATGGTCAATCGAGGCCAGTCGACGTGCCAGGTTGTATGGTTCATTGAAATTGGTATTGACGGTGGCGACAAGTCCGATATTTTTGGAGAAACTCGCCAATGCAGCCGTCAGCGTAAGGGGCTCGAAGCCGCCGCCGCGAGGCCGGCGCTCGATCGTATTGACTTCATCGCCGCCATTGCCAACAAAGTCGGCAAAAAAGGCGAAGTCGAATTTGCCACGTTCCAGCGTCTGGACGATTTTTACCCACTCCGCGAGACTCGGTGTGCCGCCAGCCCTGACGCCCGGCTGGCGCCAGGCATGGGCGTGGGTCCCGTATAGCTGAACAAATACCGAAAGGGATAATTGGCGTTTTCTTTGGCTCATGGTGTATTAGATGTCGGCCCATCGATGCGCTGGCCTTTAAGGTTGAAAAAATCGCTGCATGGCGGATGTACCAAGTAATAGTCAGCACAAATCACGCCAGTTATTTCAGCTTGTGCGGCGCGCGGATGGTGTTGCGTTCGCTGAAAAATCAACAGGCGCGCAGGCTGGATGATTGGAATATCAACAGCGCCTGCGTTCCATTGCTGCGAAGGCAGCAAATTGACGGCATGGATTTTCTTGGCAAGCGCCAGACTAGATGCCGCTCATTGCCAGGCAAGGCGGGCAAGGTGCAAGGCGTGCCGCAGGCACGAATATTGCGAAACCTGATGGATGAAGCATTCCATCCGTTCCACATTCATTGCTGCGCTTCCCTTTGTGTTGCTGCTTCTTGTCTGGCACCATGTCACGGCGCAAGGCTGGTATTCGCCCAAGCTACTGGTGCCGCCGCAGCAGGTCTGGCAGGCTTTTACCGAATTGCTGCAATCACAGGAATTGCAAAACCATCTCGGCATCAGCCTGCAGCGCCTGGCAATCGGTCTTGCCATCGGCAGCGTTTGCGGCATTCTGTTCGGCGTGGCGATGGCGGCATCGCGCAATCTTGAACTGATTGCGACGCCCACATTCAACGTTGTCCGCCAGGTGCCCTCGGTGGCGTTGATCCCGATATTTATCCTGATCTTCGGGATTGGCGAGACGTTCAAGCTGCTTATCATCGTCAAGGCATCATTTTTTACGCTTGCAGTGGCTGCGTATGGCGCCGTCAAGGGCGTGTCGGCGCGTTACATCGAGGTATCCCGCGCATACTGCCTGCCACGCCGGGTGGTGCTTCTCCGCATTCTGTTGCCGGCGACTGTGCCAGACATGCTGACCGGATTTCGCCTGGCGGTCGGGCGGTCCTGGGGTAGCCTGGTAGCCGCCGAATTGCTCGCTGCCGAAATCGGCATCGGGCAAATGATGGAATTTGGCCGTCAAATGTTCCGGATGGACGTCGTAATGGTCGGCATGCTGATCACAGGCTTGATCGGATTTGCCCTGGACCGCAGCGTGAAAGTCGTCGAACGCCGTCTCAACCGCTGGCGTCCTGCCTGAGTAAGGATCATACGTATATGTCACAAAATCCGAAAACAAAGATCTCCCGCTGCAAGGAAATCCTGCTGGGATTGGCATTTCCTGTTGCCGTGCTGCTGGGCTGGGAGTCGCTTTCCCGCATCAGTGTCGAATACGCGTATGCCTTCGTGCCACTGTCCAGTATCGGCGATAGTTTCATCGAACTCCTGACGGGCGGCGAACTTGTGGTCCATCTTGCCGCAAGCCTGACAACTGCAATCAAGGGATTTGCGATAGGGTGTGCCAGTGGCTTTGGCATCGGATTTTTGATGGCCTTCCTGCGTCCGCTCGATCTGCTGCTTAACCCGCTCCTGCAGGCGCTACGGCAAATTCCCAATCTGGCGCTGATCCCGTTGATTGGACTTTGGTTTGGCAATACCGAGTTTTCCAAGATGCTGATTGTCAGCCTGGCGGTGTTTGAAGTAATGGCATTGAATGCCTATGAAGGATTGCATCAGGCCGATGCCCGTCTGCTGGAGGTGGCGCGCGCGCTCAAACTCAGCCGCTGGCAGACCTTCCGCCGGATCATGGTCCCAGCCGCAATGCCGTCCGTCAGCATCGGCATTCAGCATGCGGTCGCGTTTGCCTGGCTGTCGACGGTGGGAGCCGAACTGCTGTTTACTGTTGGCCCGGGTATCAGTGGCGTGATGGAGCGCGCCCAGACAGGGGCCAGGATGGACCTCGTGATCGTTTGCCTGGTTTTCATCGCAGGGCTCGGCTATGCGATGCAGAAATTGTGCCGCAAGGCCAGCGACAGGCTTCTGCGCTGGCGAAACGCCGCTTACTGATAGCTTGCCCCTGGTGGCGGTTTGCTTCGGATGATTCCGGATGTTCAGTCGTGACGATCATCGGAAAAATCACTGAGCACATCTTCCTTGATTGCTTGAAAAGCAGTTGAGGAACGTGTCCTTGGACGTGCAATTGGCACCTGCACGATGCGTCGAATCGTTCCCGGCCGCGCATTCATGACGACAATGCGGTCGCCGAGAAAAACCGCCTCTTCGACATCATGGGTGACCAGGATCGTCGTCAGGCTTTCATTTTCCCAAAGACGCTGTAATTCCTGCTGCAATTTCAGGCGTGTCAAAGCATCCAATGCACCGAATGGCTCGTCCAGCAAAAGTAACTTCGGACGCAGCACCAGGGCGCGGGCGATTGCAACGCGCTGCGACATGCCGCCGGAAATCTGGTGCGGGTAGGCTCCTTCGAATCCGGTGAGTCCCACAGTCCTGATCTGCTCCGCCACACGCGTGCGCCGCTCTGCGTTTGGCACGGAAGTGGCTTCGAAGGCGAGGGCAATGTTCTGCTCGACTGTCATCCAGGGAAACAGGCGATGCTCCTGGAATACGATGCCGCATTCGAGCGATGGCCCTTTCACCGTGCTGCCTTGATAGACAATGGCTCCATCATGGTCGATATCCAGTCCGCCGATGAGGCGCAGCAGGGTCGACTTTCCGCAGCCCGATGCGCCGACAATCGAGATGAACTCGCCTTCCTTGATATTCAGGTTGATATTGTCCAGTACGCGCAATTCATTGCTTTCCAGCGTGTAGGTCTTGCCCACATCTTCGACGCGTAATGCGATTGCAGTGCAATCGGATGGAGTTGCCAGGATAGGTGCGCTGGCTTCTGTAATTGCATTCATTGAGAAATAACGAAAAGTTGAAAAATTCAGCGTCCAGGTTGGACTTGATCGCCGGCGCTTTTTGATATGCGACGAATTGACGTCATCCTCAAATACATAAGCAGGTTTTGCGCCAAGTGCTTTCGCATTGAATAGACAAGCGCTGTCGCGCAGCTGCTGCAGTTGCAGCAGCGATCAATCGTTATTTCAACAACTGCTGATTTCCGATCATGCGTACGACAGCATTCTTGATATCCGTCGCGCAGCTCATGGAGTCTCTTGGGCCATTGCGCCGGGATTTCGCCGTTTTTCATTCGAAGATGAACATGGCACAGCTTTTGCGTTGACAGTACGAAAGATATTTTTGAACTGTCATTTCCAGGAGAGTAATTTGAAGCACGTTCCATTTCGACAAAAGAAGTTGGCTTATGCGTTGACTTTGGCAATCGCCGCCTTCGGCGCGTCATCGTCCTACGCCCAAAAGGCGCCAGCGACTGACGTCAAGGATAAAAAAGAAAGCACTGAGAACAAGGCTGCGGTCAACGGTGACAATCCGCTGGGTTCAGTGGTCGTGACGGCGCAACGTCGTTCTGAAAAATTGCAAGAGGTTCCTGTCGCTATTTCCGTCATCGGCGCAGACACGGTGCTCAAGTCTGACCAGATCCACACAGCCAATGACATCACCCAGTTTATTCCAAACGCGTCCGCAGCATCCACCGACGGGCGTTCGCGCCCGCGCTGGTTCTTACGTGGCATTGGAACGAATGAGACTGCGGCGTCGACGGTCAGTCCAATTGGCATTTATAACGATGACGTTTTTTTGAATAACGTCTATATCCAGGCATTCCCCTTGTTCGATACCGAGCGTGTCGAAGTGTTGCGCGGCCCGCAAGGCACGCTGTGGGGCAAGAATACCACCGGCGGCGCGATCAACTTCATTTCCAAGAAGCCGACCTTCGATACCAATGGCTATGCCAAGATCAGTTATGGCAGTTTCAATGAAAAAATACTTCAGGGTGCAGTCGGCGGAACCCTGGTCGATGACAAGCTCGCTGCCCGCATTTCGGTTTATGACGAGAACCGCGATGGCTGGGTAGATAACATCACCACTGGCACTAAAGCTGGTGCGGTATCGGATTCCGCGCTTCGTGCCCAGGCACTTTGGCTGCTGACTGACGATCTCGACTTGCTGTTCAGCCTGCGCACGCGCAAGGCCAAGGGGGATGTCAATCCTTCATTCTATGTGCGTGGTCCGCAACAGGTGATCCCTAATCCGATTTACCTGGGCGCGCAACGCGGCGCCGATGCCATCGCAGCAGCCAGTAATGGCCAGGAAGAAATCGAATCCGACGGCGCGTCGGTTACGGCAAACTGGGCAATCGGTCGCTATTCGCTGACATCGATTACTTCATTCGACAAAGGCAAGCGCACCAATTTAAGTGCTTCGACGTTCGCACTGCCGATCAGTAATGGATATCAGTTGACGGACAGTCGCCAGTTCACCCAGGAGCTTCGTCTGGCTTCGCCCAAACAGGATAAGGTCAGCTGGATTGTCGGCGCCCATTATTTTGACGAGTCCATGAGTAACAATTCGGTCAGCCGAAGCAACCGTGTTGCCAATGCAAGCCGTACTTCTGCGGCCGGATTTTCTGCCGCCAGCTGGAACCAGGAACAATACGATCAGGATACGACATCCAAGGCAATTTTCGGTAGCCTGACTTATAACATCACCGAGAAGCTTGCCCTGATTACCGGCCTGCGGCGCAGCACCGAGTCAAAAGACTTCAATCTGAATTATCTGCAAAGCACCAACTCCGGTAGCGGTGCGGCGAACTCGGCGACGTTTAATGATACGGTGCCGTTCTACTTGCCCGGATCCGTGACCAATGGTCTGGACCCGTTGCAGACTGCAAACCAGTCCGCGACGTGGAGCAATACTACTTATGATTTTACCCCGCAGTACAAGATTAACGAAAACATCAATACCTATGCCCGCTACTCGCATGGTTTCCGTGCAGGCGGTTTTGTCGTTGATCAACCCACCGCCGCCACCAGAACGATCAAGAAACTCGAGCCGGAAACGCTGGATGCGTTGGAATTGGGGTTGAAGACGCAATGGCTCGACGGTCGCTTGACGCTGAATACCGCAATTTTTGGCTACAAGTACAAAGACAAGATTGAAGCTGTGCTGTTGCCAAGCGCGACCTCCGCAAGCGGCACGCGCCAGGTTCAGGAAAATGCTGCCGATGGTTATTCGCGCGGCCTGGAAGTGGAACTTGGCTGGTTGCCGACTTCAAACTTCCGCGTTTCCGGCAGCCTGGGTTACCTGAGCACGAAGTATACAAACTACTCGTCGACCGCATCCGGCCAGACGCTGAATGCGACCGGCAACAAGTTTAGCCGGGCGCCGGAATTGAGCGCGACGCTGGATCTCGAATACCGGATCCCGCTGGCGAGCGGCGCAGGCATCGTCCTTGGCACTGACTGGAGTTACCGCACCAAGCAGTACTTCAACGCGATCGATCAGGCAGAGCCGACGTTGTGGCAAGACGCCTATTCGTTTGGTAACGCCCGCATTGCCTACCAGGCGGCTAATGGGAAATATGAAGTGGCTGCATTTGTGCGCAATCTGACCGATGAAGTTTATTCGGTTCTGGCAACCGGCAGTGCCACTGGCAATTCGGCGACGCGTGAAGTGTACGGTCTGCCGCGTACATTCGGCGTGACATTGACTGCCAAATTCTAACCGACCAAGGAGGAGACTTACCATGAGCGCAACAACACCGAGGAAGCTTGATACGATCTGGTATACCCGCTGCAATATTCCGACGCCGCTCGGCATCAGTGCCCAGTTGGGCTTGTACCAGGAGGAATTTGCAGGTGACGGCATCACGATCAAGTCACTGCAGGAATCCGACAATCCGGCCGAGCAGGATTCCCACTTCGAGCATACCTTGCCGCATTCCTTCCGCCTTGGCGGGGCGGTGCCGGCAATCTGGGCGCGTGCCAAGGGTCAGGATACCCGTGTGATTGGCATTTCCTGGATCGACGAGTACCAGGCCATTCTCGCCTTGCCGGAGTCCGGCATCCGTTCGGCAAAAGATCTCAAGGGTCGCAAGCTTGGCCTTCCAAAAAGGCAAGGCCGCGATGACAGCGTCGATGTTGCGCGGGCCTCGGCATTGCGGGGTTTGCTGGTCGCCCTGGAAACAGCCGGTCTCGGACACGGCGACGCAGAATGGGTGGACGTGCCGAGCCGTCGTGCCGAGCGTGATTCCAGCGATATCGCAGCGCCTGACACCAGCGTTCGGCGCCGTCGTTCGCATAGCTATACCGCGGTTGCGCATGCGCTGGTCAAGGGTGAGGTCGACGCCATCTACGTCAAGGATGTGCGCGGTGCCGAAACTGCGCATTTGCTGGGCGCGCGCGTGGTGACCGACCTGGGGTTCCACCCGGACCCGTGGGTGCACGTCAATAACAGCACGCCGCGTCCATTGACCATCAATGCCGCAACGCTGAAGGACCATCCGGATCTGGTGCGGCGTTTCCTCAAGCGGATCGCGGAAGTGGACAGCTGGGCACGCCGCAATCCCGAGGAGGCAGTGAAGCAAATCGCTCGCGAGACAAACTGGACGGAATCCTGGGTGACTTTCGCCTATGGTAACGCTGTGCATGAAAGCCTTGGTGTCGATTTGCAGGAAAAATCTGTCAAAGGTCTGACCTTGTTCAAGGACTTCTTGTTCCAGTGGGGATTCATCAGGCAGGATTTCAATATTCAGGACTGGATTGATCCGCAGCCGTTGCGGTCGTTGCATTCGGAAGCGGCTGGCAACCGTCAGGTTGCGTGACAGGGATGGTCATGGATCCGAGAAAGCGTCAGACCCTCGAACGCCTTGCCGCCCTGGCGGCAGGTGCCTTGTCCATCCCCGGCGTGGCACAGGCGCAGGGCCTTGCGCTGCCCAAGGCCGTGCGCCTTGCCGGCGGCGCCTCTTACGCCAATGGCAGGCTGCGGCTGGGAGGGCTGGCGCACTTCATTGCCGAACAAGGCTGGCTGGAACAGCAGCTCAATCAGCGCGGCAGCAAGCTGGAATGGTTTGGCACGTCACATGCTGCAGTCGGGCCCATGATCAACGAGGCATTCACCAATGGCAGTGTGGACTTCGCAAGTTACGGAGACTTGCCTTCCGCAATCCTGAACGCGGGGGGCGTTGATACGCGCTTGCTGGTTCCTAACGGCTTGGGGCAGGGTGATGCCTTTCTTGTGGTGCCGCGCGAATCCAAGGCCCGATCCATCGAGGATCTGAAAGGCAAAAGCCTTGCGGTACACAGGGGGAGGCCGTGGGAGTTGCCCCTGGTGCGTTTGTTGCAGGCCAAGGGATTGAAATACAGCGACTTCAAGTTATACAACATCAATCCCCAAACCGGTATGTCGGCTCTGGCGAGCAAGCATGTCGACGCGCTCTTCACGATGACCGATGCCTACCTTCTGGAGGACAAGGGCGTCGGCCGCATCATCTGGTCTACCAAGGAGGCGCCGCTCGACTGGAAAACCCGTACCGAGCTATGGGGCTCCAAGGCATTCATCGACAAGTATCCGGATTTGACCCAATTAGTCGTTACTGCCTACATCAAGGCGGCGCATTGGGCTTCGCAGGAAGCCAATCAGGATGCGGTATTCGCATTGGCGACCGCCAACGGCACTCCCGAGAGCGTGGTGCGACGCTCGTATGCCGATCGAAAGTATCCATGGAAAGAACGTTACACGCCGTTATTCAACGAGGTCGTGTATGAGCACTACCGCAATACGATAGCTTTCGCTTACGACCAGAAAATTATTCAACGAAAAATCGACCTGGATACCTGGTTCGACAAGCGCTTTGTACCCGTGGCGTTGAAAGACCTGGGTATCGAAAATTACTGGAAACCGGTGACATCGACGCATGGCACTGAACGAGCGACGCAGAAATCAAAGCTGGCCGCGCATCGTTGATAGTCTGAAAAAAACCCCGTACGTACACCCAACATGAAGGAGCACGGCCATGGCCGGTAATAAACATCTGGATACACTTTGGTACACACGCTGCTCGGTGCCAACGCCCCTGAGCTTCGCGGCGCAATTCGGCTGGATCGACCAGGAATTCAAGCCCGACGGCATCGTTATCAAGTCCTTGCGCGAATCGAATGATCCGGTAGAAAGGGCTTCGCACTACGATCATAATCTGCCGCATTCCTTTCGCCAGGGCGGCAGCATTCCGCCGATCTGGGCGCGCGCCAGTGGCGCCGACACGCGTGTAATCGGCTTGAGCTGGACCGACGAATTCCAGGCGATTATCACGCTGCCGACCTCAGGAATCCGCAGCGTCAGAGACCTCAGGGGACGGCGCTTTGGACTGCCTTTGCATGAAACACGCATCGATCATAACCGCGCTTCGGCGCTGCGCGCCTTGCTGGTGTCCTTGCAGCTCGACGGTATCGCAGCTGACGCGGTCGAACGCATCGATTTGCCCGATCATAGCTATCCGGTGACAGGCGCCGGCGAGGCGCATGAGGTCGAATTTTCCACGCCTGCACGCAAACGGCATACCTACGCGAATGAGGTCTTCGCCCTGGTCCGCGGCGACGTTGATGCAATCTACGTGAAAGACGTTCGTGGACTTGAAGTAGTCAAGCTGTTGGGCGCGCATATCGTCGCCGATCTCGGCTTTCATCCGGATCCGTTCGTACGGATCAGCAATTGCACGCCGCGTCCGCTCACCGTCAATGCCAATACGATCGACGAGCATCCGGAAGTCGTCGCGCGATTCTTGCGCCGTGTAAGCGAAGCCGCAGCCTGGGCGCGCCGCCATCCGGAAGAAACCAATACCTGGATCGCGCGCGAAACCGGCTGGTCGGAACGCCTGGTACGGCAATCATTCGGGCCGGAGGCTCACCTGCATTTCGATATCGACCTGTCACAGGACAAGATCGACGGCATCAATATCTTGAAGAATTTCCTGGTCGAGCACGGCTTTTTGAAGAACGATTTTGACACGAATGACTGGATTGATTCGCGTCCGCTTGCTGCAATCGCCACTTTGCCGCCGCTGCGGCAGGCAGCTTGATTATTTTTGGCATTTAACGAAGGAGTAATAAATGAGTAATGCTTCTGTAGCTGCAGTCAACAACGTCGCCGCGATTCCACCTGCCGAATTGTCGGATTTCGCGCATCGTTCACGCTATGAGATCCAGGAGGCAGGCCGTCTTTTGAAAGAATGGGGCACGCTGTCTACCCGCGGCAAAGGTGCATTCAACGCAGCCGTTCGCGTTCCCGGCGAGGACCGGCTGGTCATCGGTGACTTCAATGATGCCGCGCTGGTCGGCTTCGATGGCACGCATTATGAAGGAAAGTTGACCCGTGGCCTGCGTGAAGTCATCGGCGTTTATGCAGCCATATTTCGCGAGCGTCCAGACATCGGCGCGGCGCTGCATACGCATTCTCCTTACCTCACGGCGCATGCAATCGCACATAAGCCATTTCGGATCAATTACTGGTCGGTGACGAAGCGCGCGGGCGTGGAAGAAATTCCGCTGGGCGACTTTGCCCCGCGCTATGCGCCCGAGCCCATTCTGAAGTCCCTGCGTGAGCATCCGAACGCGCCAGCAGTATTGCTGCGCAACCGCGGCCTGTTCACCTGGGGTAAGTCTGGCATTGTCGAAGTCGCTAAATTATTGAATAGCCTCGAAGAAGCTGCGGAAATTGGCGTCTACGCAAAGCTGCTGGGCGGCGGCCAGGCGCTGCCAGAAGGGGCTCTTGACGCCTTTCTGGCAGAACGCAAGGGCTAGTTGCCCTTCGGCGTCAGCTTGATTCAAGTGGCGCCGGCACTGAAAAGTGCAACTGCATGGCGATCATGCAGTTGCATGCAGTTCTAATCTTGGCAACTAGTCGTGTCCGGCGATGGCATCGCTTTTGCGCTTGACCGGCAATTTTCAATCTGCTGATCAACATCGGCAAGTTTGACCGGCGCGGTAAAGCTGCAGTTGCCCGCGCTCTGGCGCATATTTCTCCCCAAATGATCCGCCAGCTTCAGCGATCCCGAAAAAGCAATTTATCTTCCGAATTTGTGATGAGTGTCCTGTGAACCGCTTGAAGAACTATCCGTTGCTGAGATGCCTGGCCTTGTACCGATTGACGCCACGGCGTTTCTGGTTGACCACCGGTCTTTTTGTTGTAATCAATATCAGTCTGGCATGGCAGCAATGGCTGTTGGGCCGGGCAGTCAACGATGTCCAGCGTGGCGTTGCCGTGCAATCAATGCCTGATGGAAGTCTTGATGCGCACGTTGCCTGGCGCTGGCTGTGGATCATGGCTGCGGTGGCATTGGTGCGCGCGGCGCTGCAGTATGGGACCGGCATCCTGGCGCTCGTAATCCAGCAAGAGTTGCTGAGCACATTGCGCGCAATGATCCTGTCGCAGGCGCAGCGGCTAGACTTGTCTTACCACCTCGGGCACGGCGCCGGAGAAATGGTGACGCGGACGACGCGCGATTCGGACAAGGTGCGCGATGCCCTGATCAGTTTTTGGCGGCAATTGGTCGATACCTTGTTGGTAGTCGCCAGCGCCATGGCCTACCTGTTCTGGTACGACATCTGGCTGGGAACCGTTCCTTTGCTGTTGACAGTGCTTGGCCTTGGCATCCTGGTCAATCAGGCGGACAGGCTTGTGGCGCTCGATCGTATTGTCGGCGATACCTATGATGGGGTAAACCAGGAGCTGAACGAAGGCATTCATGGGGTTCGCGTCATCAAGGCATTCGGCCTGGAGCCACAACGCGTCGGTCGATTTCGCCAGCATGTCCAGCTGTTCATCCGGCATTCCCTTTCTGCGCTCGCGTATTCATCAAGCCGTATTCCGTTTCCGCAAATGATCGTGGCCTTCGGCCAGGTGTGGGTTCTCGGTTTTGGCATCTATCTTTTGACCCATGGGAAGCTCAATCTTGGCGAGCTGGTTGCGGCACTGCTGATGGTTAATATCCTCGTGTTTCGCATTGAGGGTGTCGGCAGGATGATCAAAGTGTTTGCCGATGCACGGGCTTCAGCCGCAAGAATATGGGAGCTGCTGGATGCGGAGCCGGCTATCCAGGGCGGTTCCAGCGCGCTGATGTACGGTGCCATCGGCGCCAGGCTGGATGACGTCGTGCTGACGCCGCCCGGTGGCGGCAATCCCGTGCTCGATCAATTGACTTTGAAAATCCATCCGGGCGAAGTGCTGGCGCTGGTCGGGGCGACCGGCGCCGGCAAGAGCACGCTGGCGAATCTCTTGCCAAGGCTGGTGACGCCGACAAGCGGCGACCTGTTTCTGGGCCGCGAGTCCGACTGGCAGATGTCGCAGGATATCAATCTCGCCAGTCTGCGCCGCAAGATCCATGTCGTGCCGCAGGAAAGTTTCCTGTTTGCCGATACGGTTGCCGCCAACTTGCGGCGAGCTGCGCCGGATGCCAGCGACGAAGATCTTTGGTGGGCGTTGCGCATGGCATCGGCGGAAGACATTATCAGCAGGCTGCCAAATGGTATAGAAACAAAGATAGGCGATCGCGGCGTCACCTTGTCCGGCGGGCAGCGGCAGCGCTTATGCCTGGCGCGCGCACTGCTCGCGCGTCCGGCGATCCTGGTTCTGGACGATTCCACCAGTGCGCTGGATGCGCTGACGGAACGCCGCATACTCGACAATATCCGCACAATGCAGCAGCAAACCGGACAGGCGACAACCGTGCTGATGATTGCAAGCAAGCTATCAAGCATCCTGCTGGCCAATCGCGTGGCCTTGCTGGCGCGCGGCAGCATCGTTGCGATCGGCAGCCACCAGGACCTGGCCGCGGGGAGCCGGGAATATCGCGAGCTGATGGGCCTCGACGATGAGGACGCCTCATCGTCGCCGGCAACCGGCGTGGGTTTGCAGCCCGGCTCGTTGTATCAATTGCGCCGCGGCGCATCTCTTGCGGAGTAAGGCTGTGGCGACCAATACATTTTCCCGGACGCGTGTGTTGTCCGATATCGAGCTGGAACAATTGCTGGCTCAACAAGACCTTGACCGCGGCATGTTCTGGCGCCTGGTGCCGCTGTTGCGGCCCGTATGGCGCGTTGTCGCCGGCGCAATTGTTCTCGAAATTATTCTGGCATTGATCAATTTTGTCCGGCCCTGGATCGTTCGCGTTGCCATAGACGATGGCTTGCTGCGAACGGCTGAGGGCGGCTGGAATGCGCATGCCAATTTGATTGCGTGGGCCGTGGCCGGCTTGCTTCTGGCCTGGGCTGCCCGCTTCGCGATTTCGGGTGCGTCGCAGTATCTGGCAGGTGCTGCGGCGGTGCGTGTAATCAATGATTTGCGGGTGCGTGTATTTGCGCATGTGCAGAATCTCAGCGTCGGCTATTTTGACCGCACCAAGGCCGGCCGCATCATTTCGCGCGTCGATCGCGACGTCGACGCCCTGGAGCCGCTGCTGATCCAGGGCCCGCCGGAACTGTTGTCCGCTCTGCTGCGCTGCGGCATCGCCGGGATCCTGTTGTGGCAGATTTCGCCACTGCTGTTTTTCAGTTTGGCAGGCGTGGTGCCGGTGCTGGCGCTGGCGACCTGGCTGTTCAAACGCATGTCGTCGCATGGGTATGCCCGTACGGCGGAAACGCGCGCGCGCTTTACCGCCCACCTGGTGGAGTCCGTCGCAGGGGTGCGCATGATCAAGCAGCTCGTACAGGAGCGCCCGAATCTTGCAAGTTATCGTCTGCTGGTGGCCGATTTCGTCGCGTCGCTGGTCCGCAACAGCAAGGTGAATGGATGGTTTGCCCCGTTCGCGGGCGTCCTGACGACTGTCGGCACGGCCGTACTTTTGATCGTCGGCGGCCAGGAAATCGCCCGAGGCCATATCACGTTTGGACAGCTTACCGCCAGCCTGTTCTATGTGCAGCTGTTTCTCGGCCCCTTGCAGGAGTTGACGGATCTGTTCGAGCGCTATGCCAATGGTGCCGCCTCGGCGCAGCGGATTTTCCTGTTGCTGGACACGCAGCCGGATATTGTCGACCCGCCACTGCCACAGACGCTGCCGCAGGTGCGTGGCGATGTGGCGTTCGAAAATGTGGTATTTGCCTACGATACCAGTTTGCCGCAACCGGTCATCAACAACCTGAGTCTGCATATTCCAGCAGGGGAAGTCCTGGCCATCGTCGGGCCTACCGGCCATGGCAAGAGCACTCTGGTGCAGCTGCTGACGCGCTTCTACGAAGTTCAGTCGGGGGCGGTCCTGATCGATGGCGTCGACATCCGGCGGCTGGCGCAAGCCAGCCTGCGACGCCATGTGGGCGTCGTATTGCAAGACAATGTTCTGTTTTCCGGGACCATACTCGATAATCTGCGCCTGGCACGGCCTGGCGCCAGCGACGCTGAATTGATCAATGCAGCCCATGAATTGGCTGTGCATGAAGTAATCGAACGCCTGCCGCATGGATATCACACCGAAGTTGGTGCGCTTGGCAGCCACCTGAGCCACGGTCAACGCCAGCTGGTATGCCTGGTGCGCGCCTACCTGGCCGATCCCGCGGTTCTGATCCTTGACGAAGCGACATCTGCGGTCGATGTCCAGACCGAGCGACGCATCCAGCATGCTTTGCGCAGGCTTTGCCAGGGACGCACCGCGATCATCATCGCCCACCGTCTGAGCACCATACGCGATGCCGACCGCATCGCAGTTATTCAGAGTGGTCAGGTAATCGAGCTCGGCAATCATGCGCAATTGTTGTCCCGGCAAGGCGCCTACGCATCACTGTATCGCGCCTATGAACAAAATGTGCTGGTGGAGCCGGACGTGTCTTCTGCATGCGTTTGATATTCACCAGACAGAAAATTCCTGCTGCTGGAATGTAAGCAGGGACTTGTCTGGCTGTTGATTTTTCTACAGGGACGCTTGCCAAAACTGCCGCATTTCCTTCTTTCCTGCCTTTCGCAGGGCATCCATCGCGGACTGCCATATGGCACGTTTTCTGCTGATAGTGGGGCACGATTTTTAGCGAGGAGAAGAAAATGGGTATTGAGGTGTTTTGGCAACTGCCGGTGCACGGCGACGGACGTGCAATCAGTCCGGAACTGTGGAACCGTGGCGATTATTCGGCCCGACGCAAGGAGCCGCATCCCTACGCGCGTACCGGGGTGCAGCGCGACGGCTATACGTTTTATGACCACCTGTCGCAAATTGCCGGCGCAGCGGATCTGGCACGTTTTGATGGTGTATGGATTCCGTTTACCGCGGCCGGTGAAGATCCCCTGATCACGGCCGGCGCGTTTGTGCGAGAAGCGCGGCATCTCAAATTCGTCCCGGCATTGCGGGCACCGCTGCTGTCGGCCGTCTATGCGACGAAAATCGCCAACAGCTTTCAGCGCCTGAGCGGCGGCCGCCTGATCTGGAACCTGGTCACGGAAGAAGATCAGCCGCGCACCTGGCACGGCCGCCACTGGAGCGTCGAGGAGCAGATCGAGCGCACCGGCGAATTCCTGGATGTCGCCAAGGGTTTCTGGCATGACGCGCCCTTTACCTACAAGGGCAAGTACTTCGAAGTCGAGAATGGCGGCTTTGCGCCGGCCTTGCAGGGACCGAAATTTCCCCAGGTGTACCTTTCGGGCGAGTCCGAGGCGGCTTATGCCTTGAGCGCACGCCATGCTGACGTCCATATCCTGCCGCTGTTGCCGCCAGAAGAGCTGAAGCCGCGCATCGCGCGCCTGAACGAACTGGCCGCAACGCACGGGCGCACGGTACGGTTTGCTGTCGAGGCCGACATTGTCGCGCGCCAGACCGCAGACGAAGCATGGGGGGATTTGCTGGTACGCTGGACCGAGGCGACTGCCAATCCGGTGGTGCCTATTTCCGCCAACGCCGCAGTCAACGTCAAGCCGCCGCTGTTCGACGAACTGGTGGCTGGCAAGAATCTCTGGTCCGGCTTTGGCCTGGTGCGCCCTGGCGCCTCGGCAGGCCTTGTCGGCAGTTATGACGACCTGGTCGAACGCGTTCGCGAATACCTCGATATCGGTGTCGACAGCTTCATATTTGCCGCCAATCCGGCGCTGGAAGAAGCCTACCGCCTGAGCGAAAAGCTGCTGCCGCGTCTGCGTGCACTCAATACCGTCGGCCAGGCCAAGGCGGCCTGACCTGCAACCCTATTCAAGGAGATTTACATGGCACAGTTTCACTGGAGAATTCCGATTCACGGCGACAAGGGCGATATTAGTTCGAACAACTATACGCGCGGTACCTGGGGACCGCTGGTCGACGGCAATCATGCGCCGACCGTCATCAATGGCGAGGCCGACTACCGCACGCCGTATCATGATTATCTGCTGCAGGTCGCCAAGGCTGCCGAGATCGCCGGCTTTGACGGCGCGCTGATCCCGTCCTTCGCCGATTCGGAAGATCCATGGGTGATCGCATCCTCGATTGCGCGCCATACCAAGACGCTGCGCTTCATGATTGCCTACCAGCCCGCCTGGTTCGATCCTCTGTATGCAGCCAAGGCATCGGCCAGCCTCCAGCGCCTGTCTGGCGGCAGGCTGCTTTTCAATATCATTACCGGCGGCGGCGGCCCCGGCCAGTTGTGGTGGGGCGATCGCATCGCCCATGCGGACCGCTACACCCGCACCACCGAGTTCCTGGATGTGCTCAAAGGCGTATGGGAAGGCAAGCCGTTCAAGTATAACGGCAAATTCTTCCAGTTCGAAGAGGCGTTCCTGCCCGAGCCGCTGGCCGGCCAGCGCTTCCCTGAGCTGTATTTCGTCGGTTCGTCCGATGTCGCCCTTGCGGCGCAAGGCAAGCATGCCGACTTCGACCTGACCCACCTTGAACCGGAACAGAACCTGATTACCAAGTTCAACCGGGTCAAGGAACTGGCATCCAAGGACGGCCGTACCGTCAAGCCGGCCGTGCGCTTCAATATCATTGCCCGCCGCACGCCGGAAGAGGCATGGGCGGTGGTGCGCCGTGCCTGGCAAAACGTCAATTGGGATGCTATTGAAGCCCGCCGCCGCAACCAGCGCGGCGGCGATGGCGTCGGTTCCTGGCGTATCGATGCAACCCGCAATTCCAGAGTTGAGGACTTGATCGTCGAAGATTTGTGGGGCGGCTTCGGCACGCTTGGCAGCCAGGGTTCACCGCTCGGATTCGTCGGCAGCTACGAGCAGGCGGCAGAGCGCATCGACAAGTTCATCCGCCTCGGCGTGGATGGCTTTGTCCTGTCCAGCACGCCGGCGCTGGAAGAAGCCTTCCATGTCGGTGAAGAAGTATTGCCACTGGTGCGCGGCAGTGCGCCCACACTGAAACTGGCCAAATTCTAGGCCAATCTGCTGTTCAATCTATCCTCAAGGAGTATTCATGGCAGCATCACAGGAAAACAAGGTCGATACCGTCTGGTTCACCCGATGCCCGGTACCGACCGCAACAGGGCTTGCCTACAAACTGGGCTGGCTCGGCGAAGATTTTGCGCAGGATGGCATCGAGCTCAAGACGTTGCAGGAAGTTGGCGGCGAACTGGCGCGTCATCACTATGACCACGAATTATCGACTCTGGTGCGCGAGGGCGGCAATCTGCTTGCGTTGCCGGCCAGGGCGCAGGGCGCGCCGACGCGGCTGGTCGGCCTGACCTGGATCGACGAGTGGCAGGCGATCCTGGTGCGTCCGGATTCCGATATTCGTACGCCCCAGCAATTGAAGGGCAAGCGCCTGGCATTGCCGGCATTTCGCGAAGACGACCTCAAAAACAACCGGCGTGGCCGCAGCATTGCGCGCGGCATGAGCCTGGCAGGCTACAAGGGCGCCCTGGCCTCTGTAGGACTGACGCTGGATGACGTCACACTGGTCGAGCTCGGCGGCAAGACGTCGTCGGGAAACAATCGCGACAACCTGGGCTTCAGTCTGTGGGAAGGCCTGGCGCCGCTGATCAACGGTGAAGTTGACGCCATTTACGTCAAGGGTGCATCGGCGGCCGAGGCAGCGCGCAAGGCTGGCGCCATTGTCGGCATCGACCTGGACAAGCTGCCGGAAAAGCGCTTCCGCGTCAACAATGGCACGCCGCGTCCGATCACGGTGCATGAAGACTTGATCAACAATAACTTCGAACTTCTTGTGCGCTTCCTTTACCAAACCCTGCGGGCGGCGGAATGGGCGAAAAGCCACAAGGATGAAGTGCTGCAAATCCTGCAGGGCGAAACCCGCGCCGGCGGTGAAGGGGTGGCAGAGGCGTATCGCGACGGCTTCCATCTGTCGCTGGCACCGGACTTGTCGACCGAACGTGTCGAGCTGTTCCGTCAGCAAAAGAACTTCCAGCTCGTGCACGGTTTCCTGGATCGTGATTTCGATTTCGATGCCTGGATTGATCCGCGTCCGCTGGCCGAAGCCGAGCGTCGTTTGCGCGAAGCCAATCGCGCCGCGGCCTGATAACAGCGCGCCTCGCAAGGGCGCGCTTTCATTTTTCATCCTTATCAAGGAATAACACATGTCAGCACAACTCAGTCCGGCCGCCGAAGCGTTTGTCGAAGAAGTCAAGCGTCAGGCCGCCAAGGCCTTTGCCGTATACCGCGCCACCAATACCATTACCTCCAATGGCACGGTCGGCTTCACCGAACGCATTCCGGGAGAAGACAAGCTGGTGTCGGTCTCCTATCCAGGCCCATGGGATGAAGACAAGCCGCTGCAAGCCAATGTCGTCGGTCTGGATGGCACCGTCTATCTCGGCCAGTCGCGTGGCGACCGCTGGATCAAGCTGTTTGCCAAACACCCCGATATCACGACGATTTCGCATGTTCATGCGCCCAAGCTCGGCGCCTGGGCGCAGACCCATCGCACCTTGCCGATCCGCTATGTGCCGGTGCAGCGCAATCATCTGATTCGTGAGATCCCGGTGTATATCGATCGCCGGCAAAGCCAGGAAGACTTCATCCTGGATCAACTCGAGATCAATCCCCATAACACAGCCATCCTTGAAGCCAACGGTGGCGCCACCGTGTGGGGACGCGAGGGCCTGCGCAAGACTGCCGAGTTCATCCTGCTCCTGGAAGAGGGCGCCGGTGTCCAGATCGAAGCCGAATCGATTGGCGGTTCGCGGGAATATGGTCCGGGCGTATTGCAGCAGCAATGGGGCCGTCGCAACCTGGTGGACAAGGCACGCGAGCTTGGCTTTTCGGTTTGAAACTTGAGCTTTAAGTGGCGCCGGCATGCATTGACCCGCTAAGGGTGCGCGTGCCGAACGTAACAGCAAAGCCGGCCAGGGCCGGCTTTTTTATATCGATTTTTTACCGCAACTAATGGAGTATTTCGAATGAGCGTTTCCCTGTATCAGGTGTCCGTGCCGGTATTTACACGGTTTCTCAACAATCTTTCCGCCGTCCTGGAAACAGCCGCCGCGCATGCGGAGCAAAAGCGCGTCGAGCCAGCGGTGCTGCTTGGCAGCCGCTTGTATCCGGACATGTTCGCCCTGTCCAAGCAAGTCATTCGCACTGCCGATGCTGCCGTTGGCGGGGCCGCGCGTCTCGCGGGCCTGGAGGTTCCAACATTCGAGGCCAATCCCGATTCATTTCCAGGCCTGGTGAATTACCTCAAGCAGGCAGTGGAATTCCTGGCGACATTGACCGCCGCACAGATCGACGGCCAGGAAGAACGCGTCATCACGCTCAAGCGGGGCAATGACACCAGGACGGTGCAAGGGCAGCAGCATTTGCTGAACAATGTCTTGCCAAATTTTTACTTTCACCTCACCACGGCGTACGGCATTTTGCGCCATAACGGCGTGGAAATTGGCAAACAGGATTTTCTGGGCCGCGCATAAAAAAAAGGCAAGCGCTGTTGGCGCTTGCCGCTCTTGGTCATGCCGGCCATGCCGGCATGAATCAGAATTGCGCCTTGTAATTGACGCCGATGGTGCGCCGCTGACCCCAGATCACCGTGTCGCCGTCGACCGTGCCAGGAACAAAGCTGGTCAAGGCATGGTTCTGGTAGATGGTATCCGCCAGGTTGTTGACATAGGCTGTAAAAGTGTGTTTTCCGCCAGGTAGCACATAGGATACGCGGGCATTGGCAATGGAGTAGCCATCCTGGTTCAGGAAGCTGCGCGCGTTCGTTTGCGGATCGACGTAGAAAAACTGCTTGGATGTATAGCGCCAGTCGCCGCCGAGAATCACCTTGCCGCCATTGCTGACGGGGATGCGGTAGTCGGCCGCCAGCAAGGCGGTCACATGCGGCGAACGGACGAATTCATTGCCGGCGCGGCTGCCACCGTTGTTCTGGATATCGAACTCGTCAAAGCGGGTCTGCAGCAGGCCCAGATTCGCATTGATATGCAGGTTTTCGGTTGGCAGCGCTTCGATTTCCAGTTCGGCGCCGTTGACATGGCCCTTCGCGACGTTTTGCAGATAGCTGACGGATTGAGTTGGGTCGCCGTTGAACAGGCCAGTGATATTCACCTGGGCATTCTTGTACTTGTAGTGGAATACGTTGGCATTCAGGTGCAGGCGGCCGCCAAGCCATTCCGATTTCAGTCCGAGCTCGAACGCATCGAGTTTTTCCGGGGCCACTGTATTAAGCGCTAGCACATTGGAGGCGCTGGTGTTGTAGCCGCCAGACTTGACGCCGTGCGCGTACTTGAAATAGGTCCGCAGGGTTTCGCTGATCTTGTATTCCGGCGTAACGTCATACGTCCACGATTTCCAGGTGGTCGACGGCGTGGATGTGAAATTGCCACTGGCGACTGCAGCGGCAGCAAAATTGCCGCCAGTAACGGTATTCCACCAACTGTTGACATTGCCGAACGTGGCCGTATTCGATGCTGCCTGGATGCGCCTCAGATTCAGGTCTTTGGTTTCTTTGGTCCAGCGCAATCCAAAGGTGCTCAGCAGCTGTTCCGAAAAATTGACTGTCGTGCTGCCGAAAAGCGCGAAGCTCTTGGTCTTGTGATTGTAGGTGGAATTGTTATAGGTCACCGGCTGCGTGCTGCCTGCGAGTGCCGGCACGGAACCGTTGGGCAAGCGCGCAGACGATGAATTGGAATCGATATCTTCAGTGAAATAGTGCAGACCCGTTACCCAGTTCACCCGGTCTTCCCTGGGCGAGGCAAGACGGAATTCCTGTGAAAATTGCCGGCTTTCGCCTGTGGATTGGCTGCGGCTGACTTCCAGTGGTGTGTTGTCACCATCGCCAACACTCTCGGATTTATAATTTTCATAGCCGGTGATCGAGGTCAGTGCCAGCTTGCCTAACTGATATTGCAGGTTCAGTTGTGCGCCAGCCTGCGTGGTATCGCTGCGCGCAGGTGCGTTGGAGCTGACATCGTCGGGATTTTTACTGGGGATATAACCATTGCGATAGACGCCGTTGGCGGCATAGCTGGCCACTGTGCTGGTTGCGCCAGAGGTTTTGTAATCACGGTAATGCAAATTCAGGTTGGCGACCAGATCATCGCCTATCAACGCCTGCAACTGGCCGCGCACGGCACTGTCACGCAGCTTGCCATCCTTCTCGCCGGTAAACAGGTTGTTGAAACGCCCTTTGCCCTGATCTTCGGAGTGGAAAGCAATGCGTCCGGCAAGCACGTCTTCCTTCAGCGTGCCGCCGACTGCGCCTTGAATCAGCTTGGTATCGTAGCTGCCGTAATCGGCCTTGAAATAGCCATCGTTCTTGAACGAAGGCTTGTTTGAAATGACGTTGATGGCGCCGCCGGTCGTGTTCTTGCCCCAAAGGGTGCCTTGGGGACCGCGCAGGACTTCAACACGATCGAGATCGAACAGCGGAAACCCGGTTGCACTGGCATTGCTGATATAGACGTCATCGAGATAAAGGCCGACCGGGTTGGGGAAGTCGATCTGCTGCTGGCCAGCACCAATGCCGCGGATCCACCAGCGCGGACGTCCGTGCTGCTGGGTGCCGGCGGTCGCATTGGGGACATAGGTCAGGATTTCGCTTGCCGAGCGGCCGATGCCATTGTCCAGCAAGTCTTTGCCACCCAATACGGAAATGGCACTGGGAATTTCCTGCGCTTTTTCTTCACGTTTCTGTGCCGTGACGGTTACCGTCTGCAGTGCTGCGGCATCCGAGGTGTTCTTTTCCTGGGCATGTCCGAGATTTGCGGCGAGCAGCGCGCTGCCGCCAAGCGCAATGGCAAAGACAGTACGTAATTCGCTGGCGAGCTGGGTGTTCTTGAGAACCGGTGGACGCAATGTTGGCGATGACTTTTTTCGACTGGACATGGGCACTTTCGTTGAATGAATTAATACAGGTACTAATGAATTTGATCCGGGGCGATGTACAAATGCATTTGGATTGCTTTAATGCATTAGTGCAAACTTCATGCCTGCACTTTCAAGATATGGTCGTATCCAGGGCTAGCCTTGAAGCGCGCCGTGAATTCCTGCCATGGCAGTGGACGGGCAATTTGCTCTGCATCGGCAAGATTTGAATGGCTGCTTTTATTTCAGCAAAAATGGCGGGGAATGTTGGATCGGAAGCACTGCCAATGGCGATACTGTCGTTACCCAAACATCAGAAGTCTGATGTTGACAAGTGTCCGGCTTTCAAAATGTTGAGGAGAGGGGGGCTCTCCTCAACATCGGCTAGATTTAGCCTACCGCGCGCAATGCCTGCGGATTGGCATGCCCTCGTACCAGCGGCAATACTTCTTCACCCACTCGGTAGGCTTCTTCCAGGTGTGGCGTGCTGGCGAGGATAAAGGCATCCGCGCCGAGTTGTACCAGTTGGTCGAGCCGTTCGGCGACTTGCTGGTAGCTGCCGACGATTCCATTGGTTTGCCCGCCGCGCAGCAAGCTGAAACCTGACCAGACGTTCGGCTCGATGATCAGGTCGCGGTAACTGCTGATGGTTGTCGGGCGGCTGGCGCGCTGGCGGTTTGCGCCCACCGAGTCGCCCGCATCGGCAGTGCCGAGGAATCGTTTCAGGGCTTCCGGATCAACTTTTTCAAAGCCGCGCCGCACTTCTTCCCAGGCCTCTTCTTCCGTTGCGCGGGCGACGATATCCACGCGCACGGCACATTTGATCTTTCGGCCGAGCAGCTCAGTGTTTTCTTTCACGCGGCGGAATTTTTCCCGCAGCGCGTCGAATGGTTCGAGCCAGGTCAAATAATAGTCGGCATGTTTGGAAGCAGAGGCAAGTGCGGCATCGGAGGAACCTGAGAAATATATTTCCGGGAATTCTTCGCGCGACAGCGGATCCGGCAGGCCGGCGTTCTCGACCTGGTAGAACTTGCCCTGGTATGAAAACGGGCCGCCTTGCCAGACGCCGCGCACGACATCCAGGAATTCGGTGGTGCGGCGATAGCGGTCGTCATGGCCGGCGGAGTCGCCCCACCACAGTTGCGCGGGGCCGCCTCCGCCGGTAATCACGTTATAGAGTGCCCGGCCGCCGGTCGCACGTTGCAGGCTGGCAGTCATTCGTGCGGCGACGATTGGATTCAGGAAGCCAGGCTGGAACGGGATCATGAATCGGAAGGTTTTGGTTTCGCGTGCCAGGATAGCGGAAATGGCCCACGGCTCGTCGGTCATCGGGAAGGAGGGAATCAGGCCGCCCTGAAATCCGGAAATTTCAGCGGCGCGGGCGATTTCGGCCAGGTAGTCGATATAGGTAAAGCCATCTGCACCGCCACCGCCAAGGCCGGCCTGGCGCAGATTGTCATTGCCCGGAAACCAGTCGCCGCGAAAGGGCGTACGCGCGCGATGCGAGCTGGGTTCACCATGGGTCGGGATTCTCCAGAATACGTCGATTGTCATCATTTACTCCTGAATTGTTTTTGAAGATGGAAGTTGGTGCGTTCAGGCGGCTTTTTTGGCGCCGTTCGCAATGCGTTCGCGCAGCTGCGGCAATACATGCTCACCTATCCGGTAGGCTTCTTCCAGGCTGGGAATCGCGGCCAGAACGAAGCTGCCAATGCCGGCCTGTACGTACTCCTCCAGCCTTTGCGTCACTTGCTCATAGCTGCCGACTATCGCCGACCGTGCACCAGTGCGCCCTGTGGATAATCCTTCCCACAGGTTCTGGCCCACCACCGGGTCTGCCGTTCCGGGCTGGTAGCCGGATTGCCGCAAGTAACGATGGGCGTCATGGAATGCCTCGTCTTCGGTTTCCCTGGCAAGCACATCGATGCGCAGGCCGATGGTCAGGATCCTCCCGGTTTCGGCGGCAAGACGATGCAGATCGGCGATCGCCGGCGCGAGTGCGTCGACGGGGGCTGCGTCGAGAAGATGGACGTCAGCGTGTTTTGCAGAAAGCCGGTACGCTTCGTCGGTATCGCCCGACAGGTAGATCGCGGGCGGAGGGTTGCCGGCCAATGGCCCCTTGAAGCCGCCATCCTGGACCTCGAAAAAGCGCCCTTTAAAGTTGAAAGGCGCGGCAGTTTGCACGCCGTGCGCGACAGTCAGGAATTCATCGATTCTTGCCGGGACGTCGGGTGCACTGACGAAATCTCCCTGCTGGCGGCGTTGTTGCAGCTCGCTGCCAGCGCTGATTTGCCATGCCAGGCGGCCACCCGTAAAGCGCTGGAAACTGACCGCGTTCTTGGCTGCATAAACGGCGGAACCCCAGGCGGCCTCGAATTCGGTCACCAGTTTCAGGTGCCGGGTGCTGCGGGCCAGATAGCCGGCGACTATCCAGGATTCGTCGCCTTGCAGATCGTGGCGAATCTGGACGCCGTTGAAACCGGACAGGTCGGCAGCGCGCGCCACCTGATGCAGGTAGTCGAAATAATTGAAACTCGCTCCGCGCGGATCGCTGACGCCCGGCGTAAACGGCGGGCGGGTCGAGGATGTGCGCTCGCCGCGCCGCGTCGCCTCGGCATTTGCAAGTCGGCCATCGCCGCTGGTCGGCAACTGCCAGATGAATTCAACGGTCATGAATGCTGCTCCTTTATGGATAGGGTAAAGAGATAGCAAGATGGCTCAGGCTGCCGGGGCTTCAGCAGGCCGTGCAATCACTCGCCATGACATTGGAAAGGCAGAAAGCGTGCCATCAACGGCAAGCTGGAACAACCGCGCAAAGAGATGGGGATCGTGCCGTGGATACCTGTTATCACCATGCGATCTGGTGGATATTCAACAATCCGTTGCTGGTACTGTTACTCACCTACCAGTTAGTGTTGCGAAATGATCAGATCAGGTCTATGTGGTCTATGCCGATGGGGGAGCGAAGGGGTAAGGGAGGAACGCATTAAACCCCAGGAATCGGCAGGAGGGATTTGGTAGGGCGCGAGACGCGAGGATCAGGAATTTTCAATCGCGGAAAACGTGAGAAGCGAGTCCAGGGACAGTCCGACGCTTGCGAGTGTCTCCTTGCCGCCAGTTTCCCGGTCAATGACGCAAATGGCGGCGGTTGGCGCGAGTCCATCGCGCCGTAATTTTTCCAGGGCGTCGACGATCGCGCCGCCGCTGGAGATGACATCTTCAACCAGGATGAAGTTTTTGCCAGAAAGGGAAGCGCCTTCGGCATAGCGGCAGGTTCCATACTCCTTGGGTTCTTTGCGGATAAATGCTGCGGGCAAACCGGTTTCCTGGCTAAGCATCGTGACGATGGGTATGCCACCCATCTCAAGACCTGCCAAGACCTCGGTGCCCGGTGGTATTAAACCTGCCAATTCCACTGCGATGGCTTTTAATAACGCAGGGTCCGCCTCGAACTGATACTTGTCAAAATAGGTATTGCTTACTTTGCCAGATCGAAGCGTGAAGCTGCCCGAAAGTCGCGAACTTTGTTTTATCCTTGCTGCCAGTGTTGCCATGCCAGTTCATTGCCTCGTAACGCAGTTATTTGACAGCGAGTTTTTCCGCTGTGCGGTCCCACCAGGTACCGATTACCCATTCATTGGCGCCGTAGTACTGCGGCAGGACCGCTGGCCCCTGCAGGCGCTTGTTGTAGATGAAGTAATGATTCTTCAGATAGCGCCATGGCAATATGTAATGGCCATGCAACAGCACCCGGTCGAGCGCTTTGCCAATGGTGATTTGTTCTTCTTCCGAATTGGCGTCGAGCAGTTTCTTGATCAGCTCGTCCACTACGGGCGACTTGACTCCGATGATGTTCTCGGAACCAGCGACGTCGGCATCGCTGCTGTTAAAGTTGCGCCACAGTTCGGCGCCGGGCATGCGGGCTTCGCGAAAGTTGATGGTGGTGAAGTCGTAGTCGAACTTGTTCATCCGGCTGCGGCCGGTGGCGCTGTCAGTGAGCTTCTTGCGAACCACGACACCGATTTTCGTCAGGTTCAGGTAGAAGGGATCCATGAATGGGCTTTGCCCGCGCGAACCGGAAATTTCAATGACAAAAGGCTCGCCCTTGTCATTGCGTAAAACGCCATCCTTATGATGCCACCCCGCTTCGGCAAACAGTTTCAGGGCAGTCGCCAGGTTCCTGCGCAGTGTCTGCGGCGGACGGGTGTTGGGTTGCACCAGGGCTGGTCCGAACACGGCAGCATCGAGCTGTGCGCGGTACGGCTCCAGCAGTTTCAGTTCGGCTGCGCTCGGCAAGCCATCCGCTGCCAGCGGCGTTCCGGTGAAGTAGCTGGTCACGCGCGTGAATTCGCTGTTAAAAATCTTCTGGTTGGTCCACTCGAAATCCAATGCATAGTTCAGGGCCAGACGCACGCGCGGGTCCTGGAAACGGTCGCGGCGCAGGTTGACCGCATAGCCGTTCATTGCCGGCGGATTCTTATGCGGGAAAAGTTGCTTGACCAGCTCGCCCTCATCGAAGCGCTTGCCGATGTACTGGCAGCACCAGTAGCGCATGTGCGGCTCGTTGAAAAAATCGAAGTCGCCGGATCGCAGCGCGTTGACCTGGGTGTCTTTGTCCTTGTACAGCTTGTAGACTACTCGTTCGAAATTGAACATGCCGCGTCGGACTGGATTCTCGCTGCCCCAGTAATCCGGATTGCGCCGATACGTTAATCCGCGCCCGGCAGTGGATTTTTCGATCAGGTACGGTCCTGTCGTAATAGGCGTTTCCAGGCGCAATTGGTCGAAGGCCGTAGGCTTGCCATCGGATTTTCCCCATTTCGGCGAAAATATCGGCAGGCTTCCTGCAACGAAGGGAAGGTCGCGTCCCTTGCGCGTGAAATCGAAACGGACGGTGCGTGAATCGATGATGGTCAGTTGCCTGATTTCCGAGAAATAGGCCTTGAAGCGCGGGCTTGCCTTTCGGCTTGTCAGCGTGTCGAAGGAATGCTTGACGTCGCGAGAGGTCACCGGATCGCCATTTGAAAAGCGCGCCTGCGGATGCAATCGAAAGGTCACGGAACTCAAATCCGGCGCAACCTGGATATCTTCGGCCAGCAGCCCGTATTGCGTATTTTTTTCGTCGAGGCTATAGACAGTCAGCGTTTCGAACATCAGTTCCAGTACGCCGGGCGCGGCGATGCCCTTCAGACTGAAGGGATTGAACTTGTCAAAGCTGCTGTTCTGGCTGGTATTGGACAGATTCAGCGTGCCGCCTTTGGGTGCTTGCGGGTTGACGTAGTCGAAATGGCTGAATCCGGCCGGATACTTCGGTTCGCCGAATTGCGCGACACCGTGCGCTGCCAGCGCAGTCAGCGGCGCCCACAGGAGCGCGAGGATGAGTCCGCGAGCGTTAAGGCGTCGGAGTCGCGATCGCAATGGCTGCGGGGCGGATGACAATGGATTGAAAATTGGTTTCATGAATTGCAGAGCTTAGAGCGCGGCTTGCACCAGGCGCTGGGTATAGGGATGGCGTGGCTGCGCAATGACCGCGGTGGTTTCGCCCTCTTCGACGATGGCGCCGTCCTTCATTACATACAAACGGTGCGCGAGGGCGTTAATCACGGCGAGGTCATGGCTGATCAGGACATAGCTAAGGCCGTACTTCTTTTGCAGTCCTACCAGCAGTTGCAATACCTGGTTCTGGATCGATACATCCAGGGCGGACGTCGGTTCATCCAGCACCAGCACCTGTGGCTCCAGCACCAGGGCCCGGGCAATGGCGATGCGTTGGCGCTGGCCACCGGAAAACTCGTGCGGGTAACGCGGCAGCGAAGCCGCCGGCAGGCCGACATCGTCCAGCACGGCGATGATCCGTTGCAAGCGTTCTTGCTTGCCAAGTTTGGGGAAATGCAGCGCCAGGCCTTCGCCGACGATTTGTTCGATCGTGCGGCGCGGCGACAGCGAACCGAACGGGTCCTGGAATACGACTTGCAGGCGCGCCCGTAACGAACGATTCGAATGTTCATGCTTTTTGGCGCCCTTGCCGAGGTCCATGCCGTCAAAATAGAGCGCGCCAGAATGCGCTGGCAGCAGTTGCAGTATTGCCTGCGCAAGGGTCGATTTGCCGGAGCCGGATTCGCCGACCACACCGATGGTTTCGCCAGCGCGCACCCTCAGGTTGGCGCCTTCAACGGCAACAAAGCTGCCATTTTTGAACCAGCCACGCCAGCCTGCCAGTGGCTTGGGATATTCGACGCGCAGATCCCGGGTTTCCAGCAGGGTAGCGCTATCTTGCGCGACCGGCTCGATGGCGCGTACCGGCAGGCTGTTGAGCAGCTTGATCGTATAGGGGTGTTGCGGCGACGCGAATAGCTCGGCTGTGGTATTAACTTCGACCAGATGCCCCTGTTCCATCACTGCCACGCGCTGGGCGAAGCGCCGCACCAGGTTGAGGTCGTGCGTGATCAGCAGGATCGCCATGCCATCGCCATTGCCGAGGGCGGCTTCTTCCTGCTGCAGATCGAGCAGCAACTGAACGATGCGTGCCCGTATGGTCGAGTCCAGTGCCGTCGTCGGCTCATCGGCAATTAACAGCTTTGGCCGGCAGGCCAGCGCCATTGCGATCATGGCACGCTGGCGCTGTCCGCCGGACAGCTGGTGCGGCAAGCTGTCGATGCGCCGTTCCGGTTCGCGGATGCCGGTACGCGTCAGTAACTGGATTGCCTTCGCACGGGCTTCCCTTACCGATAACTTGTCGTGCAGGAGCAGCGTTTCAACGATCTGATTTCCAATGGTAAGGAGCGGATTGAGTGCGCTCATCGGCTCCTGGAAGATCATCGCCACTTCGGCGCCGCGCACGCGGCGCAATTCATCGACGGGCATCGTTTGCAAGTCGCGTCCCTGCAGGTTGATGCGGCCGCGTATGCGCGCCTGCTCCAGCAGGCGCAGGATCGCCAGCGCAGTGACCGTTTTGCCCGAGCCGGACTCGCCGACCAGCGCCAGGCGCTCGCCGGGCTGGATTTGCAAGTTCAGGTCATGCACGGCGTGCTTCTTGCCGAATGCAATCGACAGGTTTTCGATGGAAAGCAGAGGCGACTTCATGCGGCATTCCTTGCAAGGGCTTCGGTAGCCGGAATGGCTGTATTGGCTGCCTTTTCCTCGGCCTCGTCTGCGCCCAGCGTTTCATCGGCGATGCGCGCATCCAGCGCATCGCGCAAAGCCTCGCCCATGAATGTCAGGAGCAGCAGGGTGGCGACCAGGACGCTGAAGGTCGATAATGCGATCCACCATGCATCCAGGTTGGCCTTGCCCTGCGAGAGCAAGTGCCCGAGGCTGGGCGCTGGGGCGGTAACGCCAAGGCCAAGGAAATCGAGGCTGGTCAGCGCCATGATGCCGGCGCTCATGCGGAATGGCAGGAAAGTGATCACCGGCGTCAGGCTGTTGGGCAGTATATGGCGCCAGATGATTTGCCAGCTCGACAACCCCATGGCGCGCGCGGCCTTGACGTATTCGAGTTGGCGGTTGCGCAGGAACTCGGCGCGCACATAGTCGGCCAAATGGATCCAGCCAAACAAGGACAGCAGGACGAACAGCAGCAGGAAGCTGTGTTCGAAGACCGAGGCGAAAATGATCAGCAGGTACAGCTCCGGCATGGATCCCCAGACTTCGATCAGGCGCTGCGCGACCAGGTCGATCTTGCCGGCGAAATAGCCCTGTACCGCGCCAATGAAGATGCCAAGGACGGTGCCGGCCAGCGTCAATGCCAGCGCGAAGGTGACCGAGACCCGGAAACCATACAGCAAGCGCGCGGCGATGTCATACCCTGCGATATCGGTTCCCAGCCAGTTCTCGGTAGTGGGCTCGCCGGGAAAGTGATCCGCGGTCGAAAAAGCGTTCAATGTATCGTAATAGTAGGGATTGAGCGGATACAGTGCAAAGTTTCCTGGGCTTTGCAACTGTCCACGGATGAATGGATCCAGATAATCGGCCTGGATCGGCAAATCGCCACCGAACACGGACTCCGGGTAGTCCTTGAACAGGGGGAAATACCACTCGCTCTGGTAATACACCAGCAGCGGCTTGTCGTTGGAGATCAGTTCGCCGGCCAGGCTCAGGCCATAGATGGTGATGAACAGGATAAAGCTCCAGTAACCGACGCGATGGCGTTTGAAGCGCTGCCAGATGCGCCGCCCGGGTGAAAGCGGCGCAATGGCCGGAGCTGGATCGCCTGACTCAGGTGAAACGGAAACTAATGTGCTCATTTCAATGCTCCTGTGCGGAAAACTTGATCCGCGGGTCGACCAACACGTAGGCAATGTCGCCAACCAGTTTGGTGAAGAGGCCGATCAGCGTAAACAGATAGAGCGTTCCCAGCACGACAGGGTAGTCCCGGCTGTTGATCGATTCGAACGATAGCAGCCCGAGGCCATCGAGAGAGAACAGGGTCTCGATCAACAGGCTGCCGGTAAAAAATGCCCCGATGAAGGTGGCCGGGAAGCCCGTGACAAGTGGCAGCAGCGTATTGCGGAATACGTGTTTCCAGAGTACCTGCCGTTCAGACAGGCCCTTGGCGCGGGCGGTCAGTACATACTGGCGGCGTATCTCTTCAAGGAACATGTTCTTGGTCAGCAGGGTCTTCATGGCAAAATGGCTGACCACCGAGGCGGTGACGGGCAGGGCCACGTGCCAGAGGTAATCGAGGATTTTGTCGCCGGTGCCAAGCTCGCTCCAGTTATCCGAAGTCAGGCCGCGCAAGGGGAAAATATCCCAGAACGAACCACCGCCAAATAGCAGAATCAGCAACACGCCCAGCACGAAGCCCGGCACTGCATAGCCGGCCAGGATGATCAGGCTCGTGATGAAATCGAAGCGACTGCCCGCGCGCACTGCCTTGGCGATACCGAGCGGCACCGATATCAGGTAGGTAAGGAAAAACGTCCAGACGCCCAGCGACACCGAGACACCAAGCTTGTCCTTGATCAGCGACCACACGCTTTGATTGCGGAAATAGCTATCGCCGAAATCGAAGCGCACGAAATTCTTCAACATCTGCCAGTAGCTTTCCAGCGGCGGCTTGTCGAAGCCGTATTGGGCGGTCAACTGGTCAATCTGCTTGGCATCGATGCCGCGCCGGCCGCTGTAGCTCCATCCGCCCCCGCCGCTTTCCCCGTCGACGCCGGAGCGCGTGCTGGCCTGGTCGATTTGCGACAGGATATGGTCGACCGGCCCGCCGGGCACGAACTGTGTCACCAGGAAGGTGAGTGTCAGCACGCCGAACAGCGTCGGCACCAGCGCGGCAAGGCGCTTGAACAGGTAAATCCACATGGGCTTGTTTCCGGATGATTATTCTGATGCCGTTCAGGCCGCTGCGCGTTGCAGCTTCTGCACGGTATTCGGATTGCCGGGGCGGTCGAGCCCAAGGTTTTCCCGATACGTCTTTCCCTGATATTCCGTCCTGAAGATGCCGCGACGCTGTAATTCCGGAACGACGAGTCGGGTGAAATCCTCGAAACCCTGCGGCAGGTAGGGCGGCACCACATTGAAGCCGTCGGCGCCACGTTCGGCGAACCATTGCTCGATCAGATCAGCGACTGTCTTGACCGAGCCGATCGCCTGCAAGTGGCCGCGCGCGACACGGAAGCGCAGAACCAACTGGCGGATCGTCAGGTTTTCACGGCGCGCCAGTTCCAGCTGCTGCTGGAAGCGGCCCTTGCCATTTTCGCCGGACTGGTAGGGCAAATCCGGCAGGGGCCCGTCGAGCGGATATTGCGACAGATCGAAGCCGCCAAATTCAAGATTGCTGAAATCAACCAGATCCTGCAATTCGCCGAAGCGGTCCTGCGCTTCCTGGTCGGATTCCGCCACCACGACCGACAGGCCGGGTGTGATCTTCAACTGGTCTTCGCTGCGGCCGTACTTGGCCATGCGGCCCTTCACATCGGCATAATAGGCTTGCGCCACGCCGAGCGAGGTTGCCGAGCAATACGTCATTTCAGCGACGCGCGCCGCGAATTCGCGGCCGGTTTCGGAATTGCCTGCCTGGACAAAGACCGGATAGCCCTGGATCGGACGGGGGAAGTCGAGCAAGCCCTCGGAGGAATAATATTTACCTTCGAAATTGACCGGATGCGCGGATTGCGGATCGTAGAACTGGCCTGCGGCGCGATCGGGATGGTCGAAGGCGTCATCGTCCCAGCTATTCCACAGCGCCTTTGTCAATTCGACGAATTCCTCGGCGCGTTCGTAGCGTTCTGCGTGGCTGCGGGGTTCCTTCAGGCCGAAGTTTTTGGCGGTATGGTCGCCGAAGGAGGACACCACGTTCCAGCCGGCACGGCCGCCGCTGAGGTGGTCAAGCGAAGTCATCTTGCGCGCCAGATGATAGGGATGGTCGTAATTGGTATTGACGGTGGCGACCAGGCCGATATGCTTCGTTACAGCGGCGATCGCGGACAACAGGGTAAACGGCTCGAACTGGTAGCTGGCGCCGCTGCGACCGGTGTCCGGCGTGATCTTGCCGGAACGCCCGATGAAGTCGGCAATGAAAAACGTGTCGAATTTGGCTGCTTCTGCCAGCCTGGCTGCCTTCAGCCACCATGCAAGATCAGGGCGGCCATTGTCGGTTGAACTGGGATGCCGCCAGCCGGCAGGATGGTGCCCGAAGCGTTGCAGGAAAACGTTCAATACGAGTTGGCGCTTGTTATTGCTCACGGTGTTGCTTTCTCAATAGTCGACAAAAATTCGGAGCAGCAGGCGCTTCGGCGCGCCCAGTGCTCCGAATACAACAGGCATCGAGCCTGCCTGGCTAATCAGCCGCAATAAAAATCAGCCGCTATAGGCCTTGGATTTCTCCAGCAGTCCGGTGCGCTTCCATTGCAGCTCCAGGGCGCCAGGGGTATACACCTGGGCGCCGCCGATCTGTTCGGCCAGCGCCTGATAGCGGGCCGCTTCTTCCACGAACAGGATGGTTTCGGCGGTCTTGATGATGCCCTTGCCCCAGAAATTGGCGCCGCCATTGGATTCCAGCAGTGCAGGTGGCGGTGCCAGTTCAGGATGCTTGTCCAGCCGTTCGCTGATCACTTCAAGAACGCTGCGGGTGCGTTCCAGGTGGTTTGGAATTTCCCGCGCCAGGAGATGGCGCGCGGCAGCAACGTACAGGATCGGAAACGGCTTGTGCGCCAGCGACCAGGCAGACAGGTAACTGGTGTGCACATGGATCGCGGTATCGGCATCCAGTCGCGCCTCGTTCAGGATCGAGCCCTTGGCTTCGGAGAATTTCGACAGGCCGATGGTTGGCGCCTGGTCGCGCGCGAGGCCGCCGGGAAAACGGATCGACAGCAGCAGGTCGTGGCCCGGGACGCGATGGGAAATATGGAAGGTCAGGCTGGCCGACAGCGTGCCGTTCTGGCGCAATACGTTGAAGGCATGAATGGCATCGGCCTTGGCTTCGTCTACATAGGAAACCAGGTCGATATCGGAAAGTTGGTCAGACATGTTGATGCTCCTTGTGTTTTGCGCGTTCAGGCGGCAAGTTGGGTGGAAAATTCGGTTGCGTGCGGCTGCTGCTCGACCAGCTTGTGTGCGGCGGCGAGCGGCTCCCGGACGATCCAGTCGTTGACATCAAAATCGGCTTTCAGGTATCCCCAGTCGCGCAGGAAGTTTTTTTGCACTTCGAGGCCGGCGATGTATTCGGCTGACAATTTCGGCGTGAAGGACAGGTGGACATCGCTGCCGTGCGATGCCAGCACGTCGGCGGCATCGCCGCCGCTGTCGGCAGTCAGCAGCGTTGCGACGTCATGGGGATTTTTTGCTGCCCAGTTGGCGGTACGCAGCAGCACGGCAAGATAGCGCGCCACAATATCCGGGTGGCGATCGAGGAAGGCGCGATCGACCGTGATTGGACGTGGCGTACCGTTATTGACACGGGCCAGAGGGTCGGGCAAGTCGTTGATGTTGAGGATCTGGTGGAAGCGCGGATCCTGCGCGGTACGATAGCCGCGCGCAAAACGCAAGAAAATCGCATCCACATAACCGGTCTCGAGCGCTCTGCTCACGACATCAGGGTGCTCGCCGTTGGCGCGCTGCGCAGAATCGCGCACTTTGTGGTCGGGCACTTCGATATGCACGAAGCTGACTTGCTCCGGTGTCAGTCCTGCCAGCGACAATGCCGTGGCAAACCCATGCTGCGCCGCGCCACGCTGGAAATCGATCAGGGCGTTGCGATGCAGCGGCACGCCGAGGCGCTTGCCCTTCAGGTCTGCGATCGAATTGATGCCGCTGCCGGCGCGCACCAGGATGCCCTGGTATTCATCGAGCCAGGTGATGCCGACGACGACGGTATCACTGCCGCCCGCCTTGGCCCAGATTGGGGGGATATTGCCGCCTTCGCGGAACATGCCGCTCTGCCCGTGATGATAGTGCGAGTTGCGCACTTCCAGGCTGTCGGAGTCACGCAGCGAGTGCAGCACCGTGCCGCCTCGCGCGAATTCCGCCTGCAGCCAGGACTTGCGTATCGCCAGCGCTGAAGCGGTCGCGGCTCCGCAGCGGGTGTACCAAAGTTCAACCGGATTGCCTTGTGGTGATGCGCTCTGCTGAGTCATGTGAGTTCCCCTGAGATGAATGTCGATCTTGTCGTGGCGGAACACATCAGCAAACTTCGGGCCAGGCCTTCTTCAACCGGTTATCGGGTCTGGCAAGGCCTGAGAACGCGCAAATCGTCCAATTCCCTGGTTTTTTCGCGCGGATTTCAGCACCGGTTGTTAGGAAATAAACAGTGCCGCAGTCGCGCTGTTGGGTTTGACGCATTGCGGGGAGCGCCTGACACGCGGCGATGGGCCGGCGGGATTTTCCATGGATCGCGATACCAATTGATTGATTGTGAGAATGCAACATCTTCTGCGCGGATTTGTGCAGTCTTGCTGATTTCGCTACATGAGGATCAAGGATTTTTCAGTGTTTGTCGGGATACAGGACGTTTTCTGTGTGGCATGAATCCTGCGGAGATGGCATCAGCTTCTTGTTCAATTCCATGCCCGTCTACCCTTATCCCGAATCAGGAAAGAAGAATATTCATGTCAAGTTATGCCGCAAATGATCAGTGCATCCCCACTGCGAAGAAAACCGCCCCGCGATTAAATTTGCGTCGTACGCTGCTTGCGCAAGCCGTTGCGCAAGCGTGCATCGCCAGTCTGGCCGGGACAGTCCTGGCTGGCAGCGCCTATGCCGCCGATGTAGACAAGCCCAGGCTCAAGCTCAAAGCAAATCAGGAAGAGACCGCCAACGTCCTGAATAGCGTGGTGGTCACTTCACAAAAGCGCGAAGAAAACATTGAAGATGTACCGTTGCCGATCACGGCAATTACCGGCAACGCCATTCTCGAAAAAAACATCACCACGTCGGCGGATATCGAACGACTGGCGCCTAACTTGTCTGCGCAATCATCCGGCGGCAGGGCGTCGAAGCCGCGTTGGTTCCTGCGCGGAATTGGTACCAATGACCCCAATGCCAACAACGAAGGGCCGCTCGGCATCTATGTCGATGAAGTCGTCGTTGGTCTTCAGGGTAATCAGAATTTCCCGATCTTCGACCTCGAGCGCGTTGAGGTCTTGCGGGGCCCTCAGGGCACGTTGTGGGGCAAGAACAATACCGGCGGTGCGATCCATTTTGTATCCAAAAAGCCGACCATCGACAATGAGGGTTACACCAAGGTTGGCGTTGGCAATTACGGTTCGCGGACGGTCGAAGGCGCATTTGGCGGTGCCATTCACGATGAAGTCGTGGCAGCACGTGGATCCTTTTATTATGAAAAAGGCGATGGCTGGTCGAAAAACCTCGCTTCCGGTGAAAACGGGCCATCTCTGCAGGATTTTGCCGCACGCTTCCAGGTTCTTGCCAATCCGACGCCTGACCTCGAAGCCTTGCTGAGCATTCGCTTGCGTCAGCGTGATGGTGGCAATACCCCGACCAAGCTGGTTGGCGCAACCAGCGTTGGCGGCGTCACCACCCCTAACGTCAATGGTGCGATTGCGCAGGGTGGCGGCCTTTACGTTCCGCCGTATGGCGCCAATCCGACGGCGACCAGTGAATACTGGGCAGGTGACGGTTACAACAAACAGGATTCAAATGGCGCGACATTAAAAGTGAACTGGGAATTGGGTCAGCTCACGCTGACTTCTATCACCGCATTTGATAACTCCACCGGGAAGAGCTATTCTGCGGTTGGCAATCCGCCCGGCACCACGCTCGACCAAAGCAGCTCGCGGGGGACCGATTCGTCGCGCCAGGTCACCCAGGAATTGCGCCTGAGTTCGCCCAGGGATCAGCGCCTGAGCTGGATTGCCGGCGCATACTATTACAATCAGAATGCCCGTGTGAACAATCAGGGAGCGCGTTTCAACAATACCGAGCAATACACGGAAAGCTCATGGGACCAGGACTCGATCAGTACGGCGCTGTTCGGCAATGTCCGTTATGCGGTGACGGACAAGGCTGCCGTCACGCTGGGATTGCGCCACACGCGCGAACGCAAGAATATCGTGGAAACAGCGCTGACTGCCACCGATAATGCGGGCGGTGCCAACGTCGTGTTCAACAATGCGAATGCATGGTGGCTGCCCGGTGCTGTCACCGGAACTGCCGTGGTGGCGGCGCAACAGCTGTCAAGTGCCGCCAACTGGACGAAAACCACCTGGGATATTACGCCGGAATACCGCTTCAGCAAGGATTTGCTGGGTTATGCCAGGGTGGCAACCGGCTTCCGTTCCGGCGGCTTCAACCAGTCCATTGTTAACAACAGCATCCGCCAGACCAATCCGGAAACGATCGTCGATTACGAACTTGGGCTCAAATCCAGCTGGCTGGATGGGCGCGTGACGGCCAACATCGCAGCGTTCTATTACGATATCAAGAATCTGCAACTCAACATTCAGCAGATCGTGCCGGGTACCACCATCACCAGCACCGCTGGCAGTTCTGATGGCAATATCAAGGGGATCGAGCTGGAAGTCCAGGCATTGCCGACCGAACGCCTGCGCATCGGCGCCGGCCTGGGTCTGCTGCGTTCCGGGTACACCGACTTCATCTACAGTGTCGGCCCAGTTCAGCTGAATGCCAGCGGCAATGAGTTTTATCGTACGCCGCGCGTCTCGTTGCGCCTGGATGCCGAGTATCGTATTCCGCTGACGACTGGTGGGGAAGTGCTGCTTGGAACTGACTGGTCTTATCGCAGTCACATCTTCCACAATGCGACCGTGCAGAACGATCCGATCCAGGAAACTCCGGCCTACTGGAACGGCAACCTTCGTGTGGGCTACCTGACCGCCAACAAGAAGACGCAGGTCACCGCGTTTGTTAATAATGTGACGGACCAATCCAGCAAGGTGCTGTCGCAGATCGTCAACACGCGCGGTGTATTCCCGACCAGCTTTGCGCCGCCACGCCAATACGGTGCGCAGGCGACAATTTATTATTGATCGGGTTTGGCTGGCACTGCCTGTTGTGCCAGCCAGTTTCACATGCCGGCAATTGCGCGTTGCACATGCGGCATGATCTTTCGAGTGCTGATGAAAAATTCCTCCCCCCTGTGGCGCTGTCTGGCGCTATACCGTCTGATGCCGTGGCGATTCTCGCTCACGGCATTGTTGTTTATCCTGTTTAACCTCAGTCTCGCCTGGCAGCAATGGCTGATCGGCCGAGCCGTGCATGATGTTGAGTCAGGGCATGCCGCGGTGCGGCTTGCCGATGGCAGCCTCGACTTGTCGGTGATACGGTTCTGGCTGATCCTCCTGATTGCAGTCGTGCTTGGTCGCGCGATCCTGCAATATCTGGGAGGCGTGATGGCGCTGGTCATTGGCCAGGAACTGCTGTCCATTTTGCGCCAGAGGATTTTGCTGCAGGTGCAAAGACTCGATCTTGCGTATCACTGGCGCCACGGGGTCGGTGAAATCGTCACCCGCACCACGCGCGACGCTGACAAGGTGCGCGATGCGCTGATCAATTTCTGGCGGCAGGTGTTCGAAGCCGGCCTGGTATTGCTGGCCTCCGTCGGCTTGCTGTGCTGGTATCACCCCTGGCTGGCAGTGGTGCCGCTCCTGCTCACCTTAACCGGCATCAGCATTTTTATTTTTCAGACCGACCATCTGGTGGCGCTGGATCGCGCGGTAGGCGATGCTTACGACCGCGTCAATCAGGATCTGAGCGAGGGTGTCAATGGCGTGCGGGTCATCAAGTCGTTCGGCCTGGAGCAGCGCCGCACGGACATCTTCACCGCGCACGTGGCAAGCTTCATGCATCAGGCCCGTGCGGCGCTGGCCTATTCGGCGTCGCGGATTCCCATTCCACAGGTGGTGGTTGCGCTGAGCCATGTGTGGATCCTGGCGTTCGGCGCCCACCTGGTGCAGCAGGGGCAACTGAATATCGGTGAACTGGTCGCATCTTTGTTAGTTGCCAACACGCTGGTGTTTCGCATCGAAGGGGTTGGCCGCGTCATGCAGGTATTTGCCGATGCGCGTTCGTCGGCTGCCAGGATCTGGGAATTGCTGGATGCAGAGCCAGCGATTCAGCCTGGCAGAAAGACGCTTCCCGATGGCCCGCTCGGACTGCGCTTGTCTGACGTCGGCGTCAATGCGCTGGGCGATGGCGCGTCCATCCTGCAGCAATGTAATTTCGAAGTTGCGCCCGGTGAGGTCGTCGCGGTGATCGGCACTACCGGAGCCGGTAAAAGCACGCTGGCCGGGCTGTTGCCGCGTTTGCTCGAACGCAGTGAAGGCGCAGCGCTGGTCGGTTCGCCCTGGGCTGGCTGGCAAGATATCCACGATGTCAGCCTGGATGAGTTGCGGCGCAAGGTTCATGTCGTGCCGCAGGAGAGCTTCCTGTTTTCCGATACGCTGGAAGCCAACCTCAGGCTGGGTAATCCCCAGGCCACGGAACAGGACTTGCGCGACGCATTGGCGCTGGTGTCTGCCGGCGATGTTCTGGAACGGCTGTCGGACGGTTTTGCGACCCGTCTCGGCGACCGTGGCATCACGCTGTCGGGTGGGCAGCGTCAGCGCATCTGCCTGGCCCGTGCCCTGCTGGCGAAGCCGGCAATTCTGGTGCTCGACGATGCCACCAGCGCACTCGATGCCCTGACTGAGCGTACCGTGCTCGACAACTTGCGGCAGTTGCGGACCGACAGCGGCCATAAGGTGACCGTGGTGCTCATCGCCAGCAAGCTGTCGACGATCTTGCTGGCCGATCGTGTCGCCCTGCTGGCGCAGGGACGCATCGTTGCCGAAGGCACGCATGCAGTGCTGGCGGCGAGCAGCGCCGATTACCGCGATCTGTTGGGGGTGGAACATGGCAAATGATTTTCGCGGCAAAGCCGCCATGAACGATATCGAGCTGGAACAGGCTCTGGCGAAAAAGTCCCTTGATCGCAGCATGTTCTGGCGTCTGTTGCCACTGCTGCAGCCGGTTCGTGGAAAGATCCTGGCGGTCGTGTTGCTCGAAGCGCTGTTGGTTGGCACGATTTTCGTGCGCCCGTGGTTCTTGCGCGAAGTAATCGATCATGGTTTCATCCGGACCACTGCCGGTGTCGCCCTCAATGCCGGCCTGCTGGGCTGGATGGCGTTCGGGCTGGGGCTGAGCTGGAGTGCACGCTTCCTGCTTGCCGGTGTATCGCAATACCTGGCCGGCAGCGCTGCCATCCATATCCTGAACGATTTGCGGGTCAGGGTATTTGCCCATGTGCAGGCGCTGAGCGTGCGCTATTTCGACCAGACCAAGGCGGGCCGCATCATCTCGCGCGCCGATCGCGACGTCGATGCCCTGGAGCCGCTGCTGATCCAGGGACCGCCGGAGCTGTTGTCGGCCTTGCTGCGCTTCGGCGTGGCTGCAGTGGCCTTGTGGTGGATTTCGCCGCGCCTGCTGGTGGCCCTGGGCGTGATCGTGCCGGCGCTGGTGTTTTTTACCTGGCTGTTCAAGCGCATCTCGCAAAAAAACTGGGCGCGCGTGGCGGAAGCACGGGCGCGGTTCACAGGGCATCTGGTGGAAACGGTTTCCGGTGTTCGCATAATCAAGCAGACCGTCACTGAAACGCCGAATGCCACGCATTACCAGGCCCTGCTGAATGACTTCAACCAGATCTTGATACGCGGCAATGTCCGCGCCAGCTGGTTCCTGCCACTGACGCAGGTGCTGAGCACCATCGGCATGGGATTGCTGCTGGTGACAGGATCCATCGGCATTGCCGACGGCCAGATGACGGTTGGCCAGATGGCGCAGAGCCTGTTTTACGTGCACCTATTCCTTGGGCCATTGCAGGAATTGAACGATCTGTTCGAGCGCTACTCTTCCGGGGCATCGTCGGCGCAACGCATTTTCCTGCTGCTCGATACCGAGCCGGAAATTGTCGACCCGCCGCAGCCGCGTGTGCCGGCCCGCCGCGCCGGGGAAGTCGAATTCCGCGACGTGACATTCGCCTACGATCCGAGGGCAACCCGCCCCGTCATCCGCAAGCTGAACCTGCACATTCCGGCAGGGCAGGTGCTGGCGATCGTCGGACCTACCGGTCATGGCAAGAGCACCCTGGTGCAGTTGCTGACCCGACTGTATGAAGTCCAGGCTGGCAGCGTGCTGATCGACGGCCAGGACGTGCGCGACTATGCCCAGCAGCACCTGCGGCAGACCGTCGGCATTGTCCTGCAGGACAATGTGCTTTTCTCCGGCAGCGTACTGGACAACCTGCGACTGGCGGCGCCTGCAGCCAGCGACGATGCACTGATCGCCGCCGCGCGCGAACTGGGCGCCGACGACGTTTTGGAGCGCCTGGCCGATGGCTACCATACCGAGGTCGGTCCGCTCGGGGCGTCCCTGAGTCATGGTCAGCGGCAGCTGGTGTGCCTGGTGCGCGCCTATCTGGCCAACCCGGCAGTGCTGGTACTCGACGAAGCCACCTCCGCGGTTGACTTGCATACCGAACGGCGGATCCAGGCAGCCTTCCGGCGCCTGTGCGAGGGGCGCACCGCCATCATCATCGCCCACCGCCTGTCCACCATACGCGATGCCGATCGCATCGCCGTGATCTGGAACGGCGAGCTGGCCGAAATCGGCGGCCACGCAGATCTGATCGAAAAGGACGGGGCCTATTCCCGGCTGTATCGCGCCTATGAGGCAGCTTCGCTCGACGCAACAGTGGCAACTGCGGCCACCGCCGTGTCAGCCATGCCGCACGCGGCCGGCGCCGGTGCCGCGGTGGCGGCCAGGTCGTGATCCTCCATTCGCTATCGGCCTGTTGCGTGAGCAGCAGCTGGCGAAGGTCGGCTGCTGCTGCGGCAGCACTCGCGTTGCCATATCTGCTGTTTTTGTTCTCTTTGCGAGAAAAAGTTTAGCAACTTCACAGCTCTTGACTGGCATGAAAAATGCCAGTCAAGACGGCGAGTGTCATCCGGGCAGCCGCGTCATGCGGCCACCGGTTCCATGCAGAATATTAATTTCAGGAGATGAACGTGAGTGAAAATAAGCAGATTGACAGCCTCTGGTACACGCGTTGCCCGGTACCTACGCCGCTGGGCCTGGCCGCGCAACTGGGATGGTTCAACGATGAATTTGCGGGTGATGGCCTCACAATTCAAACCTTGCAGGACACAGTCGATCCGGCGCTGCGCGAATCGCATTATGACCACCGTCTTCCGCACTCATTTCGTCAAGGCGGCAATGTACCGGCAATCTGGGCCCGTGCCCGTGGCGCCGATACGCGTGTGATTGGATTGAACTGGGTCGATGAAGCGCAAGTAATTGCCGTCTTGCCTGACGCCGGCATCCGCAGCCCGCAAGACTTGCAGGGGCGGCGCATCGGATTGCCGCGGCATGCCAACAGTATCGACCACGCGCGCGCCGGCGCCTTGCGCGGCTTCCAGGTGGTGCTGGCCGAAGCTGGCCTGCAACTGGAAGACGCCACAGCGGTGGATTTGCCTGTTGCAGCCAGGTCCACCGGCGCAGGGGGGGGCGCGCGAGGGGGCAATGCCTATGCGACCGAATTTGCGGCACTCAAGGAAGGCGTGGTGGATGCGATTTTTGTCAAAGGCGCACGCGGCCTGGCCGCCGCCGAACTGAATGGCGCAACCATCATTTATGACATTCGGCAGCATCCTGACCCCAAAGTGCGCGCCAATAACGGCGCACCGCGCCCCGTCACCGTCGATGCGGCGCTACTGCAAAGCCGTCCTGATCTGGTCGTGCGCTTTCTCGCGCGGATCGTGCAGATCGGCGACTGGGCAGCGAGCCATCCGGCGGATACTGTGGCCTATATCGCCAAGGAGTCCGGATCAACCGAGGGTTGGGTGCGCAAGGCCTATGGCGACGATATTCACCTGCGCCAGGGCACCGATCTGAATCCGGCATCAATTGCTGCCCTGGAAGGGTACAAAAACTTCCTCTATGAAGCCGGATTTCTGCAAGCCGACTTTTCCGTCGACGCGTGGATTGATCCGGCTCCGCTCGCCGAAGTACAGCGGTTGCTGCAACGCCTGGCGGCCTGAGTCCAGGGCATGCGCCCCCGCGCATGCCCTGGCAACGTAATTTCATTCAAGAGAATCGTCTATGTCCAATACCATCAAAATTCTGGCCTTCGCGGGCAGTACCCGCACGGATTCGATTAACAAGAAGCTGGTCGCGGCAGCTGCGGAGGCTGTGGCGGATCCAGGCGCGAGCGTCACCTGGATCGATCTCAAGGACTTCGTCATTCCGCTCTACGATGGCGACATTGAGGCTGAATCCGGCCAGCCGGCGGCGGCATTGACGTTACGTGCGCTATTCAAGTCCCATGACGCATTGCTGATTGCGTCGCCAGAATACAATGGCTTTTTTTCTCCATTGGTAAAGAATACTTTTGACTGGCTTTCGCGTCCGCTGGATGGCGAAGAACGTCACGCTGCTTTCAAGAGTAAGCCGACACTGTTGCTGGCAACGACACGTGGTGAATCCGGTGGTGGTCGCGGGTTGCAGCAACTGCGTCAACTGCTGCAAAACCTGAAAGCGCTGCCGCATGAAGAGGTTTATTTGTTGCCCAAAGGAAATGACGCATTCGATGAAAATGGCAAGCTCAAGAGCGAACAGGATCAGGCGCGCCTTTCCGGCCTTGTGAATGAATTTATCGGACAGCTGCGTCTCAGGATCGTGCGCGCTGCCTGAGCACCCTTAACGCCAAGGTCATGTCTGACAAGCCGCTCCAGCTGTTGCATCTGACTGGTCCCGAGCCGTCCAGTGGCGCGGCGGCCGGGCATGTTCATGATGCGCTATCGGAAGTTGGTATGCGAAATCCGGATAAGTTAGTTCGGGATTATTCGTTCACTAATGTGTGTTCTTCCGGATATATTAGTCACATGGAACTTGCGCATAATTTCTCAGCCGACTTTGCCCGTAGCGCCAACATCGCAAAAGGCGTCGATGCTGAGGCCGACCCCCTAATTGCTTTTCGCGATGCGCAGCAATTAAGTCTTCTGGTGCGCGCCACTGCCTTTGTTTTCTCCGATCCGCGCTCAAGGGCATTGCACGAATTGATCGAGCGGGTGGCGCCAAGCGATGCCACCGTGCTGATTACCGGCGAAACCGGAACCGGCAAGGAACTGGTGGCACGTCATGTCCATTCCTTGAGTAATCGCCGTGATGCCAATTTTGTTGCGGTGAATTGCGGTGCGTTTTCCGAAACCCTGGTTGAAAGTGAATTGTTCGGCTACGACCGTGGCGCATTTACCGGCGCCCAGCAAGCCAAGGCCGGCTGGTTCGAAACTGCCAACGGCGGCACGCTCTTCCTCGATGAAGTCGGCGATCTGCCATTGTCGATGCAGGTCAAGCTTTTGCGCGTGCTGCAGGAGAGGGAAGTGGTGCGTCTCGGCTCGCGACGGCCGATTCCGATCGATGTTCGCCTGATTGCCGCGACCAATGTCGACCTGGCGGCAGCAGTACAGGCTGGCCGTTTTCGCGAAGACTTGTATTACCGGCTGCAAGTGATTGGCCTGCCGCTGCAGCCATTGCGTGAACGTCCGGGTGACGTGTTGCCGTTGACCCGACATTTCCTGCGTACTTATTCGCAGAGACTGAATCTGGTAGATGTGACGCTGTTGCCTGAAGCGGAGCAGGCATTGTTGACGTATTCCTGGCCTGGAAATATCCGCGAACTTGAAAATGTCATTCACCGGGCACTGCTGGTGTGCAGAAACGGTGTTGTCGCGCCTAACGATTTGCATATGCCCGGCTGGCAATCCGCCAGTTTCATCGCCGCCGCATTGCCTGTGCCGCAGTCGGCGCCCGTGCAGGATTTTGCCGGTGGTGCAGCATCAGACCAAGGTGTTGAAGTTGTGCAATCGCCTGTTAGTGAAATGGGGCGATTCAAAGCTGCCTGGCAAGCATTGATAGAATCTGGAGAAGCGATCCAATTCGAGTCTTTGCAGTATGAGCTGGTGCTGGATGCCTGGGAAAATAATCACCGCAACCAGGTACGCGCGGCCAAGCACTTGAACATCAGTCGCAATGTGCTGCGAACTTATCTCAAAAAGGCAGGCATCCTCTGAAGCCTTGTGCAGGCTGCCATCTGTTTGCATGCCACTGGCCTGATTGCAGAAGCTGCTGGCAAGTTCTGTTTCTGCCTGAAAAGTCGTTATGTCTTTGATCTCCTATAACGGGTTGAGCGTATTACGGCATCGTAATTTCGCCCTGTACCTTGCCGCACGTTTGCTATCCACAGTCGCTGTGCAGATGCAAAGCGTGGCGATAGGCTGGCAAGTGTATGCGCTGACCGGTAACGTATTCGATCTGGGATTGATTGGACTGGCGCAATTCGCTCCATTTTTTTTGTTGATCCTGATAGCCGGGCACGTCGCTGATCGCTACAACCGCCGCAATATCATTGCTGTTTCCATGGGAGTACAGCTGCTATGCGGCTTGCTGCTCCTTGCATTTACCCTTTCCGGTCTGACGGTGGTCTGGCCAGTATTTGCCGTACTGGTGCTGTTCGGTAGCGCCCGTGCCTTCATGATGCCAGCCAGCCAGGCAATTCTGATCAATTTGGTGCCGATCGAGAATTTCAGCAAGGCGGTTGCGCTCAATTCGTCGACGTTTCATGTTGCCGTGATCCTCGGGCCGACGCTTGGCGGTCTGTTGTACCTGGCCGGCCCCAATGTGGTCTATGCAGCCGTGATTGCCTTGCTGATTGCGGCGGTCGTGCTGATGCTTGCTACTCGCGCGGGAGCACAAATTTCGCACCGTGAACCCGCAACCTGGCATTCGCTCCTGGACGGTTTGCGTTTCGTCTGGTCGAGGCCGGTAGTGCTCGGGGCGATTTCCCTGGATCTGTTCGCTGTGCTGTTCGGCGGCGCCACAGCCTTGTTGCCGGCATACGCCCATGATGTGCTTGATGCCGGGCCAACGGCACTTGGGCTTTTGCGCACGGCACCTGCTGCCGGGGCCGCATTGACGGCAATCGTACTGGCTTTTCAGCCGATCACGCGCGGCATAGGGCGCTGGATGTTTGGCGGCGTCGCCGTATTCGGTGCGGGCACCGTTGTGCTTGGCTTGTCGGACAGCCTGGCAGTCGCGCTGGTGGCGCTGGTGCTGATGGGGAGTGGCGACATGGTCAGCGTCTACATCAGGCACATCCTGGTGCAGTTCGAGACGCCGGATGCGATCCGCGGCCGCGTCAGTGCCGTCAACGCGGTGTTTATCGGCGCATCCAACGAATTGGGCGAATTCGAGTCGGGCGTGACCGCCGGCTGGTTCGGCCTGACGCGTGCGCTGCTGCTCGGCGGTGTCGCGACGTTGGCCGTCACGGCGATATGGATGTGGCGATTCCCGGTGTTGCGGACGATGGCGCGCTTCCCGCACGCTAGCGATGACGAGAAAGCGCTCGCGCAAAATTGACACAATTGAATCTCATGCAAACTACTGATCATTTTCAACGTGCCCCGGGCGCCCCTGATTTGCCGGCGACGCCATTTCGTTTCATTTGGCATTTTGTCGCGAGGTACCGTTGGTGGTACCTCGCGATGGTGCTGTTCGAGGCCGCCAATGCCGCTTGCGGCATCCTGCTGCCTTATGCGATCGGAAAGATCATCAAGGGGGCAACATCCTCGAATTTGCAGGCGTCGGCATTGGTCGATGCGCTGCAAGCGCCGCTGTTGCTGTTCGGCGCCCTGTGCATTGGCGAAGTGCTTTGTGGCCGGATTGCCGGTGGTATCCAGATTCGCGTAGGTCCGCGGCAACGTCAAAATGTCACCCGGGCGATCTATCACTATCTGCAATATCATTCTCACCGTTATTTCAGCAATAATTTTTCCGGGGCGCTGGCGCATCGCATCAGCGAAACCTCCCAGGGCGTGACACAAACGCTGTGGTCACTGATTACTGAATTCTGGCCAGTCGCAATTGTTTTCGTGGTATCGATCGTGTTGCTGTTCAAGGCCCATATGCAACTCGGCATTTATGTGTTTTTTTGGGCCGCAATTTTCATCGGCGTTTCTTACTTTCTTGCCCGGCGCTGTCAGCCCTATGCGTACAGGGCGGCTGTGGCGCGCAGCGACACTACGGGCAAAATTGTCGATTCGGTGACCAATCTGGCAAGTGCCCGCCTGTTCGCGCGCCTTGGATTTGAACGTGAGCAGCTGGAATCCGCGTTTTCCAACGAGTTGACGCTCGTGCGTATTTCCGGGCGCTATAACGAGCGTGTACGCTGGTTCCAGTTCATATCGGCTGCATTGTTAAAATTTGGCGTTTTGTATTACGCACTGACGCTGTGGGCTACCGGCAAAATCGGCGTCGGGGAATTCGTGATGTCGGTCAGCCTGTCATTGTTGATTATTAACGAGGCGCGTAATTTGAGCCGCCGTTTTCTGGAATTTTTCGAGTATATCGGCAATGTTGCCAATGGCGTGCATACGATCGTGCGCACGCACGAAGTCGTCGATCGTCATGATGCGACTTCGCCGACGATCCGGCGTGGCGCCATTGAATTTCGCAATGTGAATTTCGGCTACTCGGCGGAGAGCCGGGTTTTCGAGGGCTTGAACGTTACGATACCGTCCGGCCAGCGCGTTGGCCTGGTCGGCTTTTCCGGCTCCGGCAAGTCGACCTTTGTGAATTTGATTTTGCGTCAATTTGAAGTGCAGGGAGGCACAATTGAAATCGATGGCGTCGACATCCGCGCCATGACGCAGGAGGCGCTACATGCGCAATTAAGCCTGATTCCGCAGGACCCGAGCCTGTTCCACCGAACATTAATGGACAACATTCGTTACGGTCGTCTGGATGCAAGCGACGATGAAGTAATCGAAGCTGCCAGAAAAGCCCATGCGGATGAATTTATCCGGCAGATGCCGCAGCAATATCAGTCAATGGTCGGCGAGCGCGGCGTCAAGCTTTCAGGCGGGCAGCGGCAGCGCATTGCAATTGCGCGGGTGATTCTGAAGGATGCGCCGGTCCTGATCCTCGACGAGGCGACCTCGAGCCTCGACTCGGTGACTGAAAAGGCCATCCAGGATACGTTCGACGATGTCATGCGGGACAAGACCGTGATCGTGGTGGCGCACCGGCTGTCAACCATCGCCCATCTGGATCGCATCCTGGTATTCGACCAGGGGCGCGTGATCGAAGATGGCAGTCACGTCGAATTGCTGGCGCTGGGAGGTACCTATCATCGTTTGTGGAGTCACCAGTCGGACGGATTTTTGGCCGAGGAGATTGGCGACCCTGGTGTCCAGTTCAATGCAGGACGCCGCATGGTTGGACTGGCCGAGTCACGATAAAAAAAATCCGCCGCCATTGCTGGCGACGGATAAACCAAATTACCGGAGTTATTTGGAAGAGACGCATCTACTATAGCGCGGCAGCAGCAAGCTGTAATCGAATTTGATTGCATAAGCATATGCGCCGTCGCCCCCGGCTGCTGCAGCGCGGGTTGACGCTGTTCCGATCATGGCGCAGGGTTGGGATGCCGCGTATGGATTGCTTCGATCTCTTCGATGATGCCTGCATTGAGCGTCAAATGCAGGCTGCGCAAATTGGACTTCAGCTGGACGAGGTCGGTTGCGCCAATAATATTGCTGGTCAAAAAAGGCCGGGAATTGACGTAGGCGAGTGCCAGATGCGTGGGATCGAGTCCGTGCCGGCGTGCCAATCCGACATACTGTTGCGAAGCTTGCTGCGCTTGTGCATTGCTGTAGCGGGAAAAGCGATCGAATAGCGTCAGGCGCGCACCCTCCGGGCGCACGCCGTGCTGGTACTTTCCCGAAAGGACGCCAAAAGCCAGCGGCGAATATGCCAGCAAGCCGACCTGCTCGCGGAAGGCAAATTCCGCCAGGCCAATTTCAAATGTGCGATTGAGCAGGTTGTAGGGATTCTGGATTGACACGATGCGCGGCAAGTTCATTTTTTCTGCCGCACGCAAAAACCGTGCTACGCCCCAGGGGGATTCGTTCGATATGCCGATCTGGCGAACTTTGCCTGATTTGACGAAGCCGGCCAGCACACTCAAGGTTTCTTCAATCGGGATGCTTTCTTCCTGCGCTTCATGGGTGTAATTGAGCTTGCCGAAAATATTCAGGCTGCGGTCCGGCCAATGCAATTGATACAGGTCGATATAGTCGGTCCGCAGGCGCGCAAGGCTTTCATTCAAGGCAGCCGTCAGGCCTGTGCGGTCAAGATGGTTATGGCCGTCGCGTATGTGCCGCGGGTTGTGGGGCATGCGTGCCGGGCCAGTGGCTTTGGTCGCGATCAGAACCTGGCCGCGCTTGCCGGATTTCTTTAGCCAACTGCCAAGATATTGTTCGCTCAAGCCTTGCGTTTCCGGTCGTGGCGGCACCGGATACATCTCCGCCGTATCGATGAGGTTGACGCCGAAGTCGACGGCCATATCCAGTTGGGCATGCGCTTCGGCCTCTGAATTCTGCTGACCCCAGGTCATGGTGCCCAGTGCAATGTTGCTGACCTTGATGTCGGTATTTCCAAGCTGGCGGTATTGCATGCTCATGAATCAGGATCCTTTTTTAAAAAAATGCTGTCATGTGAAAGATTGATGGCAGCAATGTATTGTAGATTCCGTCTGCCTCCCGCATAACGAAGTAAAACGCATATCGATATGCGACGTTCGGTCGGATGTGCATTCTTCAAAAAACCGATATTGATCTGCGAAATCATTCGTTTGATTGAAGGGCTGCGCTCCCAACAATGCAGCTTTTAGTCGATTGCGGATCGCGCCTATCTATTTTTCCTATCAAGCCGGCGCCCCGGGCATTATTGTTTATGGCTTCTGTACTGCCGCTGGCCGCGATCCTGCCAGCTCACGCGCAAAAAACGTCCGAGACAGTGCGTATTGGCTACCAGAAATCTTCTACCTTGCTCACCATTATCAAGACGCGGGGCACCCTGGAGCAATTGCTGGCGCCACAAGGTGTAAAAATCAGCTGGCACGAATTCACCAGCGGTTTGCCGCTGCTGGAAGCGCTTAATGTCGGCGGTGTCGATCTGAGTGCAGATGTCGCGGATACCGTTCCGGTGTTTGCGCAAGCAACCGGCGCCAAGCTGAGCGATGTGGCGCAGGAAGCGCCTTCACCATCTGCGCAGGCGATCCTGGTGCGCGCCGACTCGCCCTGCAGTCCAAAAAGTCCTATATGCGTAAAACGCATAAGAAACCACGAAAGTATTCGTTCTTTTTGATTTTGCATCAGTTTAATCTTCAGTTTCCCGCAACCCACATGCTGTTAAGGATAAAAATATGCTGCTGAAAAAATTGCTCCAGGTTGGAATCGCCCTCGCAGTTACTGCATCGGCTGTCCATGCTGCTGAAGTGTCGCTGTTGAATGTCTCCTATGATCCGACACGCGAGTTGTACCAGGAATTCAATGCCGCCTTTGCCAAGCAGTACAAGGCCAAGACCGGCGATGATGTCAAGATCAAGCAGTCGCATGGTGGTTCCGGCAAGCAGGCCCGTTCAGTCATCGACGGCATCGAGGCAGATGTCGTGACACTGGCGCTGGCATACGATATCGATGCGATTGCCGAAAAAGGCTTGATCGCCAAGGATTGGCAAAAGCGGCTGAAGCACAATAGCTCGCCTTATACCTCGACCATCGTGTTCCTGGTTCGCAAGGGTAATCCGAAAGCCATCAAGGACTGGAGCGATCTGGTCAAGCCTGGCGTAGCCGTGATCACCCCGAATCCCAAGACTTCAGGCGGTGCGCGCTGGAATTATCTGGCAGCCTGGGCGTATGCCTTGAAGCAACCTGGCGGCACTGAAGCAAGCGCCAAGGAATTCGTCGCCAAACTGTTCAAGAACGTGCCGGTGCTGGACTCGGGCGCGCGCGGCTCGACCACCACTTTTGTCGAGCGCGGCATCGGTGATGTCCTGCTGGCCTGGGAAAACGAAGCTATCCTCGCGATCAAGGAACTCGGCCCGGACAAGTTCGACATCGTGGCGCCGCCCCTCAGCATCCTGGCTGAGCCGCCGGTGACTGTCGTGGACAAGAATGTCGACAAGCGCGGCACCCGCAAAGTTGCAGAAGCTTACTTGCAATACCTGTATTCCGATGAAGGCCAGGAAATCGCGGCACAGAATTACTACCGGCCGATTTCTGAAAAAATTGCAAAGAAATACGCTGCGCAATTCCCGAAAGTGAAGCTGTTCACCATCGATGAAGTGTTCGGTGGCTGGGCCAAGGCGCAACCAGCTCACTTCGGTGACGGCGGTACCTTCGACCAGATTTACCAGCCGGGCAAGTAATCATTGGTGGTCTTGGGGCTAAACCTGGAGAAGAAATGAGCATACTCTTGATTGCGGGTAGCCCCTCGGCACCATCGCGTTCCTCCCGCCTGCTGCAATACACCAGCGACCAGCTGGTGCTGCGCGGCCACCGTACCGACATCTTGCAGGTGCGGGATTTGCCGGCCCAGGCACTGCTTCACGCCCAATTCGGCAATGCCGAATTGAAGGCGGCGCAGGCGCAGGTGGCCGTGGCGGACGCCGTGATCATTGCGACGCCGGTCTACAAGGCAGCCTATAGCGGCTTGCTGAAAGCCTTCCTGGATGTGCTGCCGCAGGATGGCCTGGCTGGCAAGCTGGTTCTGCCCCTGGCGACTGGTGGCAGTCAGTCGCACATGCTGGCGCTGGACTATGCCCTGCGCCCGGTACTAAGTTCGCTTTCAGCGCGCCATGTCTTGCCGAGCATTTATGCCACCGATGCCCAGGTCGTCTGGTCGGATGATGCGGGGTTGGCAATTGATCCGGCGATCCTGCAGCGCCTGCAGGCCGGTATCGACAACCTTTCGGCAAGTTTACTGGCCTTGCAAGAAGTTGCTCCCAGCAGCTTCGAACCTGTGCATTTTTCGCAGGTGCGATGTAGCGTCTGAGATTCCCGCCATAGCTGTTTTACCGTCGTAACCGCGTCGTTCAGGAAGGCTTGCCAGGCCGTCAATGGGGCTGGCAGGACCAGCTTCATCCGAAACTCCACACAAAATGGAATTCACATGACGATCCCGCAAGAAAAGCGCAATGCCAAGCGTCGCGCCTTCGGTCCGATGGTCGCTGTGGAGGCCGGCGCGCTGGACTTCTCGCTGCCGGCCAGGCAGTACGGTCGGTGCAACCAAGGGTGCGCGCGCTGGTGCACGATCCGCAATTGCTGCTGCTGATCGAAGACGGCCGCGTCACGCTGCATGAGCGCATCGAGTTGCCGCGCCCCCGTGTGCTCAACCTGCCGGCGGCGGCACCGGATAGTGCGCTGGGCGACGTTACCTTCAGCGCAACGGTGAACCAGGTCGTCTGGGCTGTCTGAACTTGATTTTAATAATTTATTGTATCCTAATTTTAACCACCTCTCAGGAGAGAACATGAGTATCCAAGCCATCAACGTCCGTAACCAGTTCCGCGGCAAGGTCAAGGCGATCATTGACGGCCCCGTCGTGTCGGAAGTCGATGTCGAAACCCCTGCCGGCATCGTGACTTCGGTCATTACCACCCGTTCCGTCAAGGACCTTGGCCTCGTCGTCGGCTCTGACGTCGTCGCGCTGGTGAAAGCGACCGAAGTCTCGATCGCCAAGATCTGATTAGTACGCCTTTGTCCGGAGAACAGCCATGGCATTCCCAGCCTTGCAAGACTATCTGAAGCGCCTGCCGCATGCGACAGAATCTGACACGCGGGTCTGGATCGATAGCGATGGTCGGGCACAGGGGCGCTATTTCAACTGCCGGCTCACTTCTGCCTTTCAGCCCATACGGGAGCTGGATTCGCCGCGCATTACCGGCTTTGAGGCGTTTGTGCGCAGTTATGCCGAGCAGAGTGAGGGGCTGTCCATATGGAAGTTACTGGATCATGCGGCAAATGACGAAGAATCGGTCGAACTTGACCGCCTTTGCCGCATGCTACATGCGATCAACTTTTATCGCCAACCCGAAGCCCTGCAAGCGGACTTGTATCTGAGCGTGCATGACCGCTTGCTGACTGCCGTGAGCGGCAACCACGGCATGGCATTTCGGCGGATTCTCGGTGGATTGGGACTGCCGGTCGACAAAATCATCTTGCAACTGCCTGCAGTCACACCGAACCAGGGATGGCTGTTGAACTATGTCACAGACAATTACCGGTTGAATGGCTTTCGTTTCGCCATCAATGTCAGTAATCCCGGCGAAGCCTTGCAGTTGCTCGAGCGTGTGAGACCCGATGCCATCAAGCTGGATGCGCGCGAAATTGCCGATGTGTCTTTGACCCGCAAGCTGTTGCAACAGGCTCACGATGCCGGTATCCGGCTGGTATTCAAGCGGCTGGAGAGCGAGCGGGTGCTGGAAGTGTTGCGGCAATTGTCCATCGAGACCGGGCACGGGATCTATGCTCAAGGCCATTTGCTGGCGGCACCCGGGTCCACGCTGGCGGAATTTAACGCAACTGGCACGTCGCTACATCAGCAATAGGAACCGCTGGAGGCGGGGAAAGGGGAGCCCGGTCAATATAAGCATAGTTATTATAAATGCATGTTTTTTTGGAATGGAATTTGATGGCAGGCAGCTCATCGAGGAATAGGTGTCTCATTTTTGTAAAGACCCATTTTTTTTGTGAGGCATTACGCGGAAAATTCTTTGCGATTTCGAAATGAATTGTTGTATTTCTGCGAAACAATAGTTCCGTGTAACTATCCTGTCATATACACTGCGTACCATTCTGTTATCGCTAATAAGCGAGTAATCGCAAAAAGATTTATTTTGCTTCATAACTCTGGGAGAAATTGAATGAAGAAGTCCCTCATTGCACTGGCCGTTCTGGGTGCATTTGCAAGTGCCGCACAAGCGCAGACCAATGTTCAAATCGGTGGCCGCGTCCAGGCGACTGTCAAGAGCTACAAGGTCGGTGATACCGCACGTGTTGCCAACAATGAATTGCGTATCGACGACGACGAAACCTCGCGTTTCTGGCTGAGCGGTACCGAAGACCTGGGCGGCGGCCTGAAAGCCCTGTTCTATGTTGAAAACCGCTTCAACACTGACCAGCGTCAATCGACCGGTCTGGCCAACGGCTCTGGCCTGGCTGACGGCAACACCTATGTGGGCCTGGCCGGTAACTTTGGTCAAGTGACCGCCGGTAAGCATACTTTCATGGAAGACCAGGGCAATGCCGTTCAATACGGCGCCAAGGGTACTCAGGCAGTGCCTTCCGGCCTGCTCGGCAGCAAGGCGATCCTGAACTACGTTGACGGTGTTGGCGCAGCCAACCGCGTCGGCATCAGCACTAGCCGCGTTGTTAACTCGCTCCAGTACATCACGCCGAATTTCAGCGGCTTCAAGGGTATCGTTGGCTACTCGACCCAGCCGAACGGTGCCGAAGGCGTTATCGGTGCACCTGCTGGCGTGAATTACAGCAAAGGCCAAGCTTACTTCTTGGCTGGTAACTATAGCAATGGCCCGGTCTTTGCGAACCTGGCGTACTACGATCACGCCGTCGAAGGCCGGCCTGGTGTCGGCGACCAGAAGCAAGTGCGTCTGTCGGCTTCGTATGCCTTCCCGTTCGGCCTGAAGGCTGGCTTCCAGTATGACCGCGCAAGCATCGAAGCAGTCGGTACCGATCGTACCCGTAACGCATGGCAAGTCCCGGTCAGCTACCAGTTCGGTGCCAGCACCATCCTGGCTAGCTACACCAAGGCTGGTGACGTCAATGGCGAAGCCAATTCCGGCGCCAAGCTGTGGACCCTCGGCTACGATTATGCCTTGTCCAAGCGCACCAACGTCGGCGTGTTCGTCGGCAAGCTGAACAACGATTCCGCTGCGAGCTATCAGGTCGATGGCGCAGGCACTTCGCAAAACGGCACCACGCTGCTGGCTGGCGAATCTGCACGCATCATCCAACTTGCTGTTAAGCACACTTTCTAAGGCAACATGACCGGGTTACCGGTCTTGTTGTACTCCGAGAGAAAAACGGGCGCTTCGGCGCCCGTTTTTTATTGCCGTGATAACACCGGTCGTCTTACTCCGCGCATTTCTATATGCGTTTTTGTTCTATGAACATGCAGAAATATTCGTTCTCTTTATAACATTGAAGTGTAATTATGGCCCTCTATTAGTCGCAAAGGTAATAAGAGGGCTTTATGTCGGCAGCAACTATTTCTCAAAATGCAAGGATTGCCCCGCGGGTAATGCCAGGATTTCACTTATCCCTTGGCTTCACGCTGTTCTATCTTGGCCTGATTGTCCTGATCCCGCTTTCTGCGGTGTTCCTGAAAACTTTCACCCTGACCTGGGAAGCTTTCTGGAACGCCGTGACTTCCGATCGCGTCATGGCGTCTTACCGTCTCAGTTTTGGCGGTTCGCTGCTGGCCGCGTTACTGAATGTCGTCTTTGGCGGCATCGTGGCCTGGGTATTGGTGCGTTATCGCTTCCCCGGCAAGAAAATCATCGACGCCCTGGTCGATCTGCCGTTTGCGCTCCCCACTGCCGTCGCCGGCATTGCGCTGACCGCGCTCTATGCGCCGAATGGCTGGATCGGAAAGTATCTGGAACCACTCGGCATCAAGGTCGCCTTCACGCCGCTGGGCGTGTATATCGCGTTGACGTTCATCGGCTTGCCCTTCGTGGTGCGCACGGTACAGCCGGTGCTTGAGGAAGCCGAGCGCGAACTCGAGGAAGCCGCTGCCAGCCTCGGCGCCAGCCGGTTGCAAACCTTTGTAAAGGTGATTTTCCCAACCATCATGCCCGCCTTGCTGACCGGCTTTGCATTGGCGTTCGCCCGTGCGACCGGCGAATACGGCTCGGTGATTTTCATCGCCGGCAACATGCCCATGGTGTCGGAAATCACGCCGCTTTTCATCATTACCAAGCTGGAGCAATACGACTATGCCGGCGCCACCGCGATCGCCGTGGTGATGCTGCTGGTGTCCTTCATCCTGCTGCTCACCATTAACCTGCTGCAAGCCTGGGCCCGCAAGCGCGGCCAGTCGAACAAAGAGTAAGGAACGTCATGTCTGCTGCATCCCTTCCTATCGCCAGTCAAGGACGAGCCGAGCCAGCTTATGTGCCGGCGGCGACGCAAGAGCCTTTCTGGGTCCGCGCCTTGCTTATTGGCTCGGCGCTGGCCTTTCTTTCCGTATTCCTGTTCGTGCCGCTGGTCGCGGTCTTCGCCGAAGCCTTCAAGAAGGGCTGGGACGCCTATGTGGCGGCAATCATCGAGCCGGATTCCTGGGCAGCGATCAAGTTGACCCTGATTACAGCGGCGGTCGCCGTGCCGCTGAACCTGGTGTTCGGTGTCTCTGCCGCCTGGACGATTGCCAAGTTCGAGTTTCGCGGCAAGAACGTTCTGCTGACCCTGATCGACCTGCCGTTCTCGGTGTCGCCGGTGATCTCCGGCCTGATCTATGTACTGATGTTCGGCGCCCAGGGCTGGCTGGGTCCCTGGTTGCAGGCGCACGATATCAAGATCATTTTCGCCGTGCCTGGAATTATCCTCGCCACCATTTTCGTGACCTTTCCATTTGTCGCACGCGAATTGATTCCGCTGATGCAGGCACAGGGCACGGAAGAGGAAGAGGCGGCCCTGGTGCTGGGTGCTTCGGGCTGGAAGACCTTCTGGTACGTGACGCTGCCGAACATCAAGTGGGGGCTGTTGTACGGGGTGATCCTGTGTAATGCCCGCGCCATGGGTGAATTCGGCGCCGTCTCGGTGGTTTCGGGGCACATCCGCGGCGAGACCAATACCATCCCGCTGCAAGTGGAAATCCTCTACAACGAATACGCCTTCTCGGCGGCATTCGCGGTGGCTTCGCTGCTGGCTTTCCTGGCCCTGGTGACGCTGGCGCTGAAGAGTTTGATCGAATGGCGGCTGCGTGACGAAACCAGCCGGCCACTGCAGGAACATTAAAGACGGACTGTCATCAGGTCGCGGCGGAATAAATGCAATTTTTTGAAGTGAGTACACATCATGGCAATTGAAGTCAGGAATATCAACAAGCGTTTCGGCAATTTTGTCGCACTTGATAATGTCTCGCTGGATTTCCCGACCGGCGAACTGACCGCGCTGCTTGGTCCCTCGGGCTGCGGCAAGACGACGCTCCTGCGCATTATCGCGGGCCTTGAGCAGCCCGACGGCGGCCAGGTGATCCTCGATGGCGAAGATGCCTCGGCGCGTCATGTGCGCGAACGTCAGGTCGGTTTCGTGTTCCAGCACTACGCGCTGTTCAAGCACATGAGCGTCTTCGAGAATATCGCCTTCGGCTTGCGCGTCAAGCCGCGCGCCGAGCGGCCGTCCGAGCAGGAAATCCGCAACAAGGTGCATCGTCTGCTGGACCTGGTGCAGCTCGACTGGCTGGCCGACCGCTACCCGCCGCAGCTTTCCGGCGGCCAGCGCCAGCGCATTGCCCTGGCGCGCGCGCTGGCGGTCGAGCCGCGCGTGCTGCTGCTGGATGAGCCCTTCGGCGCGCTGGACGCCAAGGTGCGCAAGGAATTGCGCCGCTGGCTGCGCCGCCTGCACGACGAACTGCATGTCACCAGCATCTTTGTCACGCATGACCAGGAAGAAGCCCTGGAAGTCGCCGACCAGGTCGTGCTGATGAACAAGGGCCGGGTGGAACAAATTGGCGCGCCGGCCGAAGTTTACAACCATCCGGCGTCGCCTTTCGTGTATGGCTTCCTCGGCAACGTCAATCTGTTCCAGGGGCGCCTGCATGACGGCGTCCTGGATGCAGGCGGTGTCGCTTTCGATGCCCCGGACCATGCGGCGATCCAGGATGGCCGCGGCGTCGGCTTCGTGCGCCCGCACGAGCTGGAAATCGAGCGCGAGTCGGCCGGCGGCGAGGGCATCGCGGTACGCCTGAAGCGCGCCCATGCGATCGGCCCGCTGGCGCAGCTGGAACTGGAACGCAGCGATAACCGCGAACTGATTGAAGCGGTGATTTCCAGCGACCGTTATGCACAGCTACAACTCCAGGAAGGCGATGCCTTGCTGGTACGTCCAAAACGCCTGCGCGTGTTCGTCGACCAGGCAGCCAGATCGGAGCAAGCATGAATTTCCAGCAATTGCGTTCGGTGCGCGAAGCTGCCCGGCGCGGCTATAACCTGACTGAAGTGGCCAATGTGCTCTTCACTTCGCAGCCTGGCGTCAGCCGCCAGATCCGCGAGCTGGAAGAGGAACTTGGCGTGGACATTTTCGAGCGCAACGGCAAGCGGCTGACTGGCCTGACCGAGCCAGGCAAGGGGATCCTGCATATCATCGAACGCCTGTTGCTGGAAGCGGAAAACCTGCAGCAGGCAGGGCTGGAATATTCCGGCAAGACCAGCGGCACCCTGGCTGTTGCCGCTACCCATACACAGGCGCGCTATGCACTGCCGAAAGTGGTGCAGGGTTTTCGCGCGGCGTTTCCGGATGTGCGCATCGCCTTGCAGCAAAGCTCTCCCGAGCATATTGCGCAGTGGGTCATCTCAGGCAAGGCCGATGTGGGCATCGCGACCGAAGGCCTGAGCCAGTTCGAGGAACTGGTGTCCTTCCCGTGCTATCGATGGAACCACGTGGTGGTGGTGCCGGAAGGCCATCCGCTGCTTGCCGAGGATAAGCTGAGCCTGCAGGCGCTGGCCGCCTGGCCGCTGATCACCTATGACGTCGGCTTTACGGGCCGGGGTCATATCGACGACGCGTTCCGCCAGGCCGGCATTGCTCCCGACATCGTGCTGACCGCCATGGATTCGGATGTGATCCAGCAATATGTTTCACTCGGCCTTGGTGTCGGCATCGTCGCGTCAATGGCCGTCGAGCAGGGGTGCGGTGCCGGCTTGCGCCATGTTGAAGCCGATCATTTGTTCGCTGCCAACGTGACCCGGCTGGCCGTACGCCGGGGGGCTTACCTGCGGTCCTATACGTACGATTTCATCCAGCAGTTCGCGCCGCAGCTGACGCGCGAGGAAATCAAGACCGCGCTGCAAGGCGGCGGCGAATAGTCTTCAACGCCTGCTAGCGGCCGGCGCCACGCAACGCCGCCGCGCATTCGCGCACCAGCGCCGGTCCGCGGTAGATCAGGCCGGAATACAGTTGCACCAGCGACGCACCGGCGGCGATCTTGGCGCGCGCGTCTTCCCCTCCGAGAATGCCGCCGACGCCAATGATCGGCAGGGCGTCGCCGAGTTCGGCTTTCAAGCCGCGGATGACCGCATTGGAAAGTTCCCGCACCGGTGCGCCTGAGAGGCCGCCGGTTTCCTGCGCATGCGCGAGTCCCTGCACGGCGTCACGCGTAATGGTCGTGTTGGTGGCGATGACTGCATCGATCTTGTGGCGCAACAGCGCCGCGGCGATTTCCTTGACCTGCTCCGCATCGATGTCCGGTGCAATTTTCAATGCTACCGGCACATAGCGCTTGTGCTGATCGGCCAGGCGCAACTGCGCCGTTTTCAGTTGCGACAGCAGCGCGTCCAGTTCCGAGGCGCCCTGCAACTGGCGCAGGTTCTTGGTATTGGGCGAGGAAATGTTGACGGTCACATAGCTGGCGTAGGGATACACCTTCTCCAGGCACTGCAGGTAGTCATCCACGGCGCGCTCGATCGGCGTATCGGCATTCTTGCCGATATTCAGGCCGATGATCCCGGCGCGGTTCTGGTAAAAACGCGATGCCTGGACATTCGCGACGAACGCATCGACGCCGCCATTGTTGAATCCCATGCGATTGATGATCGCCTGCGCCTGCGGCAGGCGGAACATGCGCGGCTTAGGATTGCCGGGCTGCGCGCGCGGGGTGACCGTGCCGATTTCGATGAAGCCGAAGCCCAGCGCGGCCAGCGCATCGATATACGCGCCATCCTTGTCCAGTCCGGCAGCCAGGCCAACCGGGTTGGCAAACGTCAGTCCCATTACCTGGCGTTCGTCGCGCGCCGGCTTCTGCAGCAGGCGGGTCAGGCCGAGCGCCTCGGCTTTCTTGAGCGAATTCAGGGTCAGGTGGTGGGCCGATTCGGCATCGAGGGAGAACAGGCAGGGGCGGGCGAGCGAATACAGGAGTTTGTCAGACACGGGCAATCCAGCGCAAAAGTAAGGGGCGGTCGGGGACGGGGGCGCCGGATGGCGGCCGAAATAACCCGCTATTTTAACGCGCCATGGACGCGCCGGGACGCCCGCATCTGCCGGCGCCTGTCACAGCGGTTCCCAGCGGCCCTGGCGCAGCGCCTCCAGCGGCTGGAAGTTCACCTTGTAGGCCATTTTCCGGCTGTCCTGGATCCAGTAGCCCAGATAGATGTAGTGCATGCCGAGTCGCTGCGTCTGCTCGATCTGCCACAGGATGTTATAGGTGCCCAGGCTGGCGCCTTTGACGTCCGGATCGTAGAAGGTATAGACCGATGACAGGCCGTCGTCGAGCACGTCGATGATGCTGACCATGCGCAGGATGCCGCCAGGTTCGCGAAATTCGACCAGGCGCGTGTTGACTTTGCTTTGCAGCAGAAATTGCGCGTACTGGTCACGGCTGTCCTGGTCCATGCCGCCACCGGCATGGCGCACCGACTGGTAGCGCAGGTACAGGTCGTAATGGTCGCGCATGTAGGTCAGGCTGGTGACCTGGGCGATCAGGTTGCCGTGGCGTTGCCAGGCGCGGCGCTGGCTGCGGTTGGGCACGAAGTCGGTCGCCAGCACGCGAACGGGCGTACAAGCCTGGCAGCCATCGCAGTGTGGTCGGTAAGTAAAAATGCCACTGCGGCGAAAACCGTTCTGCACCAGTTCCGAATAGATATCGGCATTGATCAGATGCGACGGCGTGGCGACCTGCGAGCGTGCCTGCTTTTCTTCCAGGTAGCTGCAAGGGTAAGGGGCAGTCGCATAAAACTGCAATGTGGAAAACGGCAGATCCTTTAGATGCGTCATGAGCGTTTGATAACCAGCGGGTTGACGGCAGATGTATCGATAATTTACACCGATTGCGTCCAGGATTTCACACGCAGCTCAAAATAATGGCAAGGGTTTCCAGTTCGTGATGTCGGGTTGCATTACCGCCTGCCGCAAATGGCCGAGGAATCGCTCCCGCGGAATCGGCGCCGCCCCCAGCGATGCCAGGTGCCGGGTCTCTTGCTGGCAGTCGATCATGGCGACGCCATTGGCGTTCAGGAAGTGCGCCAGGTAAGCCAGGGCAATCTTGGACGCATCGCTGACATGGGCAAACATCGATTCGCCATAGAACATGTGGCCAATGCAGACGCCATAGGCGCCGCCGACCAGCCTGCCGTCCAGCCAGGCTTCGGCGCTATGGGCATATCCCCGCTGATGCAGTGCGCCATAGCCGGCCATGATTTCCTCGGAAATCCAGGTGCCGGGGCCGTCGGCGCGCGGCCCCGCGCAGGCGCGCATGACCGCTTCAAAGGCGCTGTCGAAACGGATATCCCAGGCCCCGCCCGTGGTACGGCTGCGCTCGACTTTTTTCAGGGTTTTGCGCAGGCTGGCCGAGATGCGCAAGTTGGCCGTCATCAAGACCATGCGGGGATCGGTACTCCACCAAAGTATGGGCTGGCCCTCGGAAAACCAAGGGAATATTCCATGCCGGTAGGCAAGCAGCAAGCGCTCCGGCGACAGGTCGGCACCTGCTGCCAGCAAGCCGCCGGCGCCGTCTTCTTCAGTCAGGGCCTGCGAGACATCGGGGAAAGGATCAGCCAGTTCCAGCCAGGGAATCATTGTCATGCGCTAATTTGCATCACGAGCCTGCACTAAGACGGTGCGGAGAATGGGCTTCGATAGTTTTGGGAAAAAATTTCTCATAAAAAACAATGACTTGAAAATTTGCACCAAAAAGGAATAGATCTTGCTTTAAAGATGCACATTTTTATGACTTTGCACATTTATTGGGAGAATTTTTGATGGATGGTATTAAAAATGGTGCAGATGCCTTGTTTGTCTTGCTCGGTGCCATCATGATTTTGGCGATGCATGCAGGTTTTGCCTTCCTTGAGCTTGGTACTGTACGCAAAAAAAACCAGGTAAATGCGCTGGTTAAAATCTTAGTCGATTTTGCCGTTTCTACCATCGCCTATTTTTTTGTCGGCTACAGCGTTGCTTACGGGATCCATTTCTTTTCTGGCGCAGAAATCCTGGCGCAGAAAAATGGTTTTGAACTGGTTAAATTCTTTTTCTTGCTGACGTTTGCTGCTGCGATACCGGCCATTATTTCTGGCGGCATCGCCGAGCGCGCCAAGTTTTATCCCCAGCTGGCGGCGACTGCCCTGTTGGTCGGCCTGGTCTATCCCTTCTTTGAAGGGATCGTCTGGAACCAGCATTTTGGCGTGCAATCCTGGCTGAAGGCGATGTTTTCCCATGAATTCCATGATTTTGCGGGTTCGGTGGTGGTGCATGCCGTGGGCGGCTGGGTCGCCTTGCCAGCCGTGCTGCTGCTGGGTGCCCGGCGTGGGCGATACAACAAGGAAGGCGGCGTTACCGCTCACCCGCCGTCCAGTATTCCTTTTCTCGCCCTCGGTGCGTGGATCCTGACGGTGGGCTGGTTCGGTTTCAATGTCATGAGTGCCCAGACCCTCGAAAAAATGAATGGTTTGGTGGCGATTAATTCGTTAATGGCGATGACGGGCGGCACGCTGGTCGCCTTGCTCATGGGGCGCAATGACCCCGGCTTTGTGTACAACGGCCCGCTCGCCGGACTGGTGGCAGTGTGTGCCGGCTCGGACCTGATGCATCCCCTGGGTGCCCTGGTGACCGGCAGCGTGGCCGGCGCGATTTTTGTCCAGATGTTCACCCTGACGCAAAACAAGTGGAAAATTGACGATGTGCTGGGTGTCTGGCCCTTGCATGGCTTGTGCGGCGCCTGGGGCGGCCTGGCGGCGGGGATTTTCGGCCTGAAGGCGCTTGGCGGCGCGGGCGGCGTTGCTTTCATGTCGCAACTGGCTGGCACCCTCCTTGGCGTGGCGATCGCGCTGGCGGGAGGCTTTGCAGTGTATGGCGCACTGAAGATGTTCGTCGGCTTGCGCCTGGACCCTGAGCAGGAATTCGAGGGGGCCGACTTGTCGATTCACAAGATCAGCGCCACCGCCGAGCGCGACGTTCTGGGCTAACGACGCACTTCCGGCTTGCGAATGTCTTCTGTATGAAAGCCAAAGCCGTTGCCATCGCGGCTTTGCGCGAGGTCCGCAAAAAACAGTTGCAAGGTGCGGCTTACGGTAGAAAAGGCCAGGTCTTCCCAGGGGATCTCGCCTTCGGTAAACAGCCGTACTTCCAGGCTTTCGGTGCCGGGAGAAAAATCGAGATCCAGCAGGCGCGCCCGGTAAAACATGTGCACCTGATGCACGTGCGGCACATTCATCATCGAGAACAGGGGTTGCAGGGCGATGCGTGCGCCGGCTTCTTCGTCGGTCTCGCGGATCGCCGCTTCTGCCGTCGTTTCGCAGTTTTCCATGAAGCCGGCCGGCAAGGTCCAGTAACCGTAACGCGGTTCGATTGCCCGCTTGCACAATAGCACGCGGGTCGTGCCGTCGTCTTCCCAGATCGGGATCGAGCCGATGACCATTTTGGGATTCTGGTAATGAATGGTGCCGCATTGCTGGCAGACATGACGCAAGCGATTGTCATCTGGCGGAACCTGGAGCGCAACGGGATGCGCGCATTCTGAACAGAATTTCATACGGGATCAAATGAGCATCAAGGGAGCGGTGCGCAGCCAGCCATCGGCCGCATCTGCCAATTGCCTCAAGTGTAACATCCTCCAACTGTAATTCGGCATGGTTTGCAATATAGACCAATCCGATGTATAGTGTTCGACTCAGACGCGGGGTGGAGCAGTCTGGCAGCTCGTCGGGCTCATAACCCGAAGGTCACAGGTTCAAATCCTGTCCCCGCAACCAAAGTCTTGAATTTTCCCGCCCATCTTTACCTCCTCACGGGCGCCGGAACGCAGCATCTGCAGGTTCTCTATCGACGACATACTGGCATCGGTCGTTTAAACCTCTGCGAAACTTACTAATAAAACTAGCCGTGCAAGAGCCGTACATGATTACAGCTGAGGCGAAAAAAGTCCTCGAAACCGCATTGCTATGCGCGCATGAGCCATTGCCTATCAATGACCTGAAGAAGTTGTATCTCGCGCATGGCGAAGCCGAGGCAGAGGTCCATGCTGATGCCATCAGGCAGATGCTGGAAGAATTGCGCGGCGACTGGAGCGACAAGGGTATTGAGCTTGTGTGCCTGTCGACGGGCTGGCGGTTTCAGAGCCGCCCTGAAATGAAAGTCTATCTCGATCGCCTGAATCCGGAAAAGCCGCCCAAATATACGCGCGCAACGCTGGAGACGCTGGCCATCATTTCTTATCGGCAGCCTGTCACACGCGGCGATATCGAGGAAATTCGCGGCGTCACGGTGAATTCGCAGACGATCAAGATGCTGGAGGATCGTGGCTGGATTGAATCGATCGGTCACCGCGATGTGCCGGGGCGTCCCGCGCTGTTTGCGACAACCAAACAGTTCCTCGACGACCTGGGATTGACCTCGCTCGATCAGTTGCCGCCCCTGCAGCAAGTCGGCGCCGGTGAATTGCAGGAGGGGAGCTTGCTCGAAATCCAAGCCCTGGAGGCGAGTCTGCATGAAAATCTCGTGCAGGCATCAGGCGCGGCATTGCCCGATGCGGAGCAAGCCGATGCCGGACCGGGCGGTGCCGCCGAGCGGCTCGCCGATACGATGGAAATCGCAGTGGATGCCGACTCGGCGCCCGCTGCCGACGCTGGCGAAACCAGCGCAACTGCTGTGGCTGCCAATGTGGCTGCAGCTTCCGAAATTGACGACGTGGCAGTCGGGGATGCGTCCATCGCTGCCATTGATCGGACGCTCACGGGTGAAGCGATATCCGCAGATCCCCGCGATGCAGCGCCTGACCTGGATAACCAAGACACAAACAATGACTCTGCCCACTCCTGATGACGTAACCGCGGCATCTGCTGCGCCTTCCTCGCCTGACAGCCCCGCCCAAGGTGGCGAACAGTCGGCAGTTCCTGCCGGTGATGCGCGCCAGGACGCTGCTGGCGCCAAGCCTGCCAAGCGTGGCTTGCGCGGCCCGCGCAACATGCGGCGCAATCGCGCTGCCCAGCGCGCCGCCGACCAGGCGGCGGGAGTCGAAGGGGCTGGCGCGGAGGCGGTCCTGGCCGATGCTGAAAGGCCGGCCGAGACGCCCGCGGGCAATCCGCAGCAGCACCGTGCCGAACGAGCCCCGCGCGAGCCGCGCGAAAATCGGGCCAGGTCGGGCAAGCCGGCCAAGCCGGTTGCCAAGGGACGCGGCAAGCCAAATTCTGGCGGCGCCAGGGCCGGTGGCGGCGATGCCGATGATGTGTTTTCTTTTGTGACATCCGATACGTTTGATCAGAGCGTGTCCGAGGCCGAAGGGGCTGCTGCTGGCCGGCGCCAGGCGCCGGCCAAGAATGTACGGCGCGACTTGACGTCGGACGATGATGCGCCCAAGTTGCACAAGGTGCTGGCCGACGCGGGACTCGGTTCGCGACGCGACATGGAAGAATTGATCGTTGCCGGGCGCGTGTCGGTCAATGGCGAGCCGGCGCATATCGGCCAGCGCATTTTGCCGACCGACCAGGTGCGCATCAACGGCAAGCTCATCCAGCGCAAGGTAAGCAAGCGTCCGCCGCGCGTACTTGTGTATCACAAGCCGGCTGGCGAGATCGTCAGCCATAGCGACCCGGACGGACGCCCGTCGGTGTTCGACCGCCTGCCAACCATGAAAACCGGCAAATGGCTCGCAGTGGGCCGTCTCGACTTCAATACCGAGGGCTTGCTGCTGTTTACCACGTCCGGCGATCTCGCCAACCGCCTGATGCATCCCCGTTATGGTATCGACCGCGAATACGCGGTGCGTACGCTGGGTGAGCTGGAAGAGGGCATGCGCCAGAAATTGCTTGCCGGGATAGAACTCGAAGATGGCCTGGCGCAATTTACCCGTATTGCCGATGGTGGTGGCGAAGGCATCAACAAGTGGTACCGGGTCACGATCGGCGAAGGCCGTAACCGCGAGGTCCGCCGTATGTTCGAGGCGGTCGGCCTGACAGTCTCGCGCCTGATTCGCACCCGCTACGGCGTGCTGACGCTGCCGCGCGGCCTGAAGCGCGGCCGCTGGGAAGAAATGGAAGAAAATGCCGTGCGTGACCTGATGGGCATGGCCGGCCTGGAGAAAACCGGTGGGGCAAGCGCTGCCAAGGGCCGCGGCCCGCGCCAGGGGCAGGGGCAAGGGCAGGGGCAAGGACAAGGTCAAGGTCAAGGGTATGCCGAAGGCGGCAAGCAGCGCCGCGGCCCGGGTGTGGGGCAAGGTCAGGGCCAGGGCCAAGGCCAGGGGCGCCCCCAAGGGCAATCGCGCAGCCGCCAGCCGGACCCCCTGCAAACGGCGCTCGGCTTTGCCGGCATGGAGCAGCCGCGCCGTCGCACCGGTGGCCAGGGGCGAAGCCAGGGCCAGGGCACGTATGGTTATGGCGGTTCAGGCATCGGCGGCGCACCGACGATCGGCGTAAAGCGCCGCCCACGCGGGTAATCCGCTGCGGCGCTGGTCTTGGCAGGGAATATTTCGACCAGGAAATGCGATTTCCTGGTCATCTTCTTTCTGTTGCTCATTCCCGCATTGCAGGTGGGGCGTGTATCGTTTATAATTTTGTGTTTACAGAAGTTGGTGCGCAAGTGCTTCCGAGCTGGATTCCGGCGGGCTTGAATCATAAGAAAGATGGGCGGTAGGCCCATTTTTTTTTGCTCGATCCGCTTGCGGCTTGTGCGTCTGGGTGGCGCGCCGGCATGAAAACGGAGAATCTTGTGCATTTGCAGCAATTGATCGAAACAAGCCTGGCCGGCATGGGCTATGAGCTGGTCGACGTCGAGCAGGCCGGACGAGGCCTTTTGCGCGTCTATATCGACCTTGCCACGCCCGGGCCGGATGGGTATGGCACTATCACGGTAGAAGATTGTGAAAAAGTCAGCCACCAGCTGACGCACGTGTTCACCGTCGAAAACGTGAATTACGAGCGACTGGAAGTATCGTCGCCGGGTCTGGATCGTCCCCTGAAGAAACTGGCTGATTATGTCCGCTTCGCTGGCCAGGAAGCGCTGGTGAAATTGCGCATGCCGATGGCAGCGGCTGCCAACCGGAAGAGTTTTCAGGGTATTTTGCTGGCGCCGGAAAGCGATCAGCTGAAGTTGGAATTTGAAGCAAAAGATGGCCCGGCGGTGCTTGATTTTACGCTCGCTGACGTGGATAAGGCACGCTTGGTGCCGCAGGTGAATTTTAGGAGTCGCAAAGCATGAGTCGCGAAATTTTATTGCTGGTCGATGCGCTGGCACACGAAAAAAACGTCGATAAAGAGGTCGTGTTCGGTGCGCTAGAGCATGCGCTGGCACAGGCCACAAAAAAGCGCTACGAAGGCGATGTCGATATCCGTGTGTCCATCGATCGCGATAACGGCGAATTCGAGTCTTTCCGCCGCTGGCACGTGGTGCCCGACGAAGCCGGCCTGCAATTGCCTGATCAGGAAATCCTGCACTTCGAAGCCAAGGAACAGATCGGCGACATCGAGGTCGATGATTACATCGAAGAGCCGATCGAATCCGTCGATTTCGGCCGCCGCTTTGCCCAGGACACCAAGCAGGTCGTCCTGCAGCGCATTCGCGACGCCGAGCGCGAACAGATCCTGGCCGACTTCCTCGAGCGCGGCGATTCCCTCGTGACCGGCACCATCAAGCGCATGGAGCGCGGTGATGCCATCGTTGAGTCCGGCAAGATCGAAGCCCGCCTGCCGCGCGACCAGATGATTCAGAAAGAGAATCTGCGTATCGGCGACCGCGTGCGTGCCTATATCCTGCGCATCGACCGCAATGCCCGCGGCCCGCAGGTGATCCTGTCGCGTACAGCGCCGGAATTCATCATGAAGCTGTTCGAACTGGAAGTGCCGGAAATTGAACAGGGCCTCCTGGAAGTCAAGTCGGCGGCGCGCGACTCGGGCGTGCGCGCCAAGATTGCGGTGTTTACCAGCGACAAGCGTATCGACCCGATCGGCACCTGCGTCGGCATGCGCGGCTCGCGCGTGCAGGCCGTCACCGGCGAACTCGGCGGCGAACGCGTCGATATCGTCCTGTGGTCCGACGATCCGGCACAGTTCGTTATCGGCGCGCTGGCGCCGGCCAACGTCAGCTCGATCATGGTCGATGAAGACAAGCATGCCATGGACGTGGTTGTGGACGAAGAGAACCTGGCAATCGCCATCGGCCGTGGCGGCCAGAATGTGCGCCTGGCCTCCGAATTGACCGGCTGGCAGATCAACATCATGACTGCGGAAGAGTCGGCCGACAAGTCGGCTGCAGAGACCGCGGCGATCCGTACCCTGTTCATCGAGAAGCTCGACGTTGACCAGGAAGTGGCCGATATCCTGGTGCAGGAAGGTTTTGCCACCCTCGAGGAAATCGCCTACGTGCCAATCCAGGAAATGCTGGATATCGACGCGTTCGATGAAGATACCGTCAACGAATTGCGCAACCGTGCACGTGATGCCCTTGTCTCCGAGGCGATCGCTTCGGAAGAAGGCATGGAAGGCATGGAAGAGGCGCTGGTCAATTTCGAAGGCATGGACCGCGCAACGGCCGGCAAGCTCGGCCTGGTCGGCGTCAAGACCCTGGAACGTTTCGGCGCACTGGCTTACGACGAGTTCGGTGCGATCCTGGCCTTGCCTGCTGACCGCGCGCAGCAATTGATTGACAATGAATTTGAAGATGTGACCGATGAAGAGATGAAGCTCATCGACGCTAAATACGATGAGCATGCCAAGGCCTTGCAGGCCCGCGCATGGAGCCTGGCGGAAGCGAAGTGAGCCGCAGGCTTTTTCACACACCGAGTCACATAGAAAAGAGGACTGAATGGCGAGTAACAATGTAGCCCAATTTGCCACCGAACTGAAAATGCCGGCGGATCTGCTGCTGACGCAATTGCGCGCGGCCGGCGTTGAAAAGAGTTCGGCGTCCGACGCGTTGTCCAAGGAAGACAAGGACAAGCTGCTCGGCCACTTGCGTCGCGCCCACGGCGCGTCACCCGATGCCGAGAAAAAGAAGATCACCCTGACGCGCAAGGAAACCACCGAGATCAAGCAGGCTGATGCCACCGGCAAGTCGCGCACGATCCAGGTGGAAGTGCGCAAGAAGCGTACTTTCGTCCAGCGCGAAGAACCGGTTGCACCTGTAGTGGCTGCGGCGCCGGCTGCTCCCGTCGTTGACGAGGCTGAACAGGCGCGTCGCGTCGAAGAAGCGCAGCGCCAGGCTGAGCTGATCGCGCGACAGGAAGCTGATTTGCGCGAAAAGCAGGAGCGTCTTGCCAAGCTGGAAGCCGAGAAGGCTGAACAGGAAAAAGCCCTGAAGCAGCAACAGGAACAGGAAGCCAGGAAGGCCGCCGAAGAAAAGGCCGCTGCTGCCGCTGCGGCGGCAATGCCTGCTGCGCCTGCTGCCGAGAAAAAGGCCGACAACGCTGAAGAAAGCCGCAAGAAGGCCGAGCAGCAAGCCCGCGATGTCCAGGATACCAAGGACGCCGTCGAGCGCGCCGCCGCTACCGAGAAGGCACGCAAGGCAGTCGCTGACGAAGTGGCGCAGATCCGCGCCATGATGAATGCGCCGCGCAAGGTCATCAAGGCCCCGGAGCCGGCGCCTGTGGCCAAGGCTGCCGAAGGCACGCTGCACAAGCCGGCGGACAAGAAGCCAGGCGAAAAGAAAGAAGAGAAGAAGCCCGCTCCCGGCGACAAGAAGTCCATCAAGTCGGCCAATGTGTCGTCGACCTGGCAGGATGATGCCGCCAAGCGCCGTGGCGCCGGCATGAAAACCCGTGGTCCAGGCGCGCCGACTGGCGGCCGCGATGGCTGGCGTTCAGGCCCGAAGGGCCGTCGCCATGGCGGACATGATGATGATCGTGAAAGCAACTTCCAGGCGCCGACCGAAGCCGTTATCAAGGATGTGTATGTGCCGGAGACCCTGACGGTCGGCGAACTGGCGCACAAGATGTCAGTCAAGGCGTCCGAGGTCATCAAGCATTTGATGAAGCTGGGCCAGATGGTCACCATCAACCAGGTGCTGGATCAGGAAACTGCCATGATCCTGGTCGAGGAAATGGGCCACAAGGCGCATGCCGCCAAGCTCGATGACCCGGAAGCGCTGCTGGCCGAAGGCGAAGAACACACCGACGCCGAGCAATTGCCGCGTGCCCCGGTGGTCACTGTCATGGGTCACGTCGACCACGGCAAGACCTCGCTGCTGGATTACATCCGCCGTGCCAAGGTTGCCTCCGGCGAAGCCGGTGGCATTACCCAGCACATCGGTGCCTACCACGTGGAAACCCCGCGCGGCATGATCACCTTCCTGGATACCCCGGGCCACGAAGCGTTTACTGCCATGCGTGCCCGTGGCGCCCAGGCGACCGATATCGTGATCCTGGTGGTGGCCGCCGACGACGGCGTCATGCCGCAGACCAAGGAAGCCATCGCTCACGCCAAAGCTGCCGGCGTGCCGCTGGTGGTGGCGATCAACAAGATCGACAAGCCCGGCGCCAACGCAGACCGCGTGACGCAGGAACTGATCGCTGAACAAGTCGTGCCGGAAGCCTACGGCGGTGATTCGCCTTTCATCAATGTCTCCGCCAAGACTGGCCAGGGCATCGACGAATTGCTGGAAAACGTCTTGCTGCAGGCCGAAGTGCTTGAACTGAAGGCGCCGGTGGAATCGCCGGCCAAGGGCCTGGTGGTGGAAGCCAAGCTGGACAAGGGCCGTGGTCCGGTCGCCACCATCCTGGTGCTCTCGGGTACCTTGAAGCGCGGCGACGTGGTGCTGGCAGGTTCTTCCTATGGCCGCGTGCGCGCCATGATTGACGAGAACGGCAAGTCCATCACGGAAGCCGGCCCGTCGATTCCAGTGGAAATCCAGGGCCTGACCGAAGTGCCGGCCGCCGGCGAAGAAGCCGTCGTGATGACGGACGAGCGCAAGGCGCGTGAAATCGGCCTGTTCCGTCAAGGTAAGTTCCGCGACGTCAAGCTGGCCAAGCAGCAAGCCGCCAAGCTGGAAAATATGTTCGAACAGATGGGCGAGGGCGAAGTCAAGAATCTGCCTTTGATCATCAAGACCGATGTGCAGGGTTCGCAGGAAGCGCTGGTGCAGTCGCTGCAAAAGCTGTCCACCAACGAAGTGCGCGTGCAAGTGGTGCATGCGGGCGTGGGCGGCATCAGCGAAAACGACGTCAACCTGGCGACCGCGTCGAAGGCCGTCATTATCGGCTTCAACACGCGTGCCGATGCCTCGGCACGCAAGCTGGCCGAAGCCAATGGCGTCGACATCCGCTACTACAACATCATCTATGACGCTGTGGATGAAGTGAAGGCAGCGCTGTCGGGCATGCTGGCGCCGGAAAAACGCGAACAGGCCCTCGGCCTGGTGGAAATCCGCCAGGTCATCGTGGTCAGCAAAGTTGGCGCGATTGCCGGTTGCTATGTGCTCGAAGGCCTGGTCAAGCGTGGTTCCTCGGTTCGCCTGTTGCGCAACAACGTCGTGACCTGGACTGGCGAAATCGATTCGCTCAAGCGCTTCAAGGATGACGTCAAGGAAGTCAAGTCAGGCTTCGAGTGCGGCCTGACGCTGAAGAACTTCAACGACATCCAGGAAGGCGACCAGCTCGAAGTCTTCGAGGTGCAGGAAGTCGCACGTACGCTGTAAGACGCCGCGCGTCTTCAGCCAGCAGCCAGGACGGGCACGCGGTGCCTGCCCTGGCTTTATCAATTCCAAGCCTCGCAAGGGGCGGGAAAGCAGACCATGGCCAAACACAGTAAATCCATCCCCGGCCGCATGAATCGCGTTGCAGACCAGATCCAGCGCGATCTCGCCGAAATCATCGCCTACGAACTGAAGGACCCGCGCGTGTCGATGATCACCATCACCGAAGTGCAGGTCACGCCCGATTACGCCCACGCCAAGGTGTTTTTCACGATGCTGCCGGACGATCCCACCAGCGTGCAAAACACCCTGCAGGGTTTGCGCAAGGCGGCCGGCTTCATCCGCGGCCAGCTGGGGCGCCGCCTGACCATTCATACGACGCCTGACGTGCACTTCGTGCACGATACGTCGACTGCGCGCGGCATCGAGCTGTCGCGCCTGATCGATGAAGCCAACGCCACGCGCGCCGCGGATGCAGACGAAGCCTGAGAAGCGCCAGCGCCTGGCGCTGGACGGCGTGCTGTTGCTGGACAAGCCGGTTGGCCTGTCCAGCAATGATGCGCTGATCAAGGCCAAGCGCCTGTTGAACGCCAAAAAGGCCGGCCATACCGGTACGCTCGATCCATTCGCCACCGGCTTGCTGCCGCTGTGCTTTGGCGAGGCGACCAAATTTTCGCAAGACTTGCTGGAAGCAGACAAGACGTATGAAACCGTGGTGCACCTTGGCATTCGCACAGGCACCGGCGACACCGAAGGCGAAGTGCTGGAGCAGCGCGATGTGGCGGTCACGCGCGAACAGGCCGAAGCCGTGCTGGAAAAGTTTCGCGGCGCAATCGACCAGGTGCCGCCCATGCACTCGGCATTGAAGCGCGACGGCAAGCCCTTGTACGAATACGCGCGGCAGGGCATCACGCTGGAACGGGCGGCACGGCGGGTGACGATCCATGCGCTGGAATTGCTGGCGTTTGAAGCCCCTTTTCTGACGTTGCGGGTTACCTGCAGCAAGGGTACGTATATCCGCGTCCTCGGCGAGGATATCGGCGCGGCGCTGGGGTGCGGTGCGCACCTGAAAGCATTGCGGCGGACCCAGGTCGGCAGCCTGACGCTGGACGGTTGCGTGACGCTGGAGCAACTCATGGCGATCGAGGATGGGCAGCGCACCGCGATGCTGGCCCCCGTCGATGCCTTGCTGTCATCATTTCCCGCCGTTGAATTGCCAGAGATCCTGGTGCAGCGCTTCCTGCATGGGCAGCGTCTGGCCCTGGGTAAGGAAAATGTGACCTTGCCGGAAGCTGAAGGGCGCGTTCGCGTATATGCAGCCGCGGATGGCAGGCTGCTGGGAACGGCGCTGTTGCAAGCTTATGCCGTGCTGGCGCCCGAGCGGCTGGTGGTGGCGCATTAACGTGTCGTCACCGGTCGTGACAGCCTGATATTCCTTTAAAAACATTGTGTTAAAGGAATTTATTGAGGCATGGAATTTCCCCTGTAATTCCGGCAAGCCATTGAAATATCAAGGAATTTTTCTTTTCATGCGCCGCAACATGCTATAATTTTGGGTTGCCTGAATTTCGAGCCCCGTACCTTAACGATCCGAACAAATATGTCCACTACCAAACGCGCCATTCGTAATATCGCCATCATTGCCCACGTTGACCATGGCAAGACCACCCTGGTCGACCAGTTGCTGCGCCAAAGCGGCACTTTCCGCGACAACCAGCAAGTCGATAGCCGCGTGATGGATTCCGGCGATATCGAAAAGGAGCGCGGCATTACAATCTTGTCGAAGAATTGTGCGGTGGAATACGAGGGCACGCACATCAATATCGTCGACACCCCAGGCCACGCCGATTTCGGTGGCGAGGTCGAGCGCGTGCTGTCGATGGTGGATAGCGTGCTGCTGTTGGTCGATGCGCAGGAAGGTCCGATGCCGCAAACCCGCTTCGTCACGCGCAAGGCATTGGCGCTGGGCTTGAAGCCAATCGTGGTGTTGAACAAGATTGATCGCCCGGGCGCGCGCGCGGACTGGGCCATCAACGCGACCTTTGAATTGTTCGACAAGCTGGGTGCGACCGAAGAGCAGCTCGACTTCCCGATCATCTATGCATCCGGCCTGAACGGCTACGCCGGCTTGACGCCGGACGTACGCGGCGGCGACATGAAGCCCTTGTTCGAAGCGATCCTGGAACACGTTCCGGCGCGCCAGGATGATCCGGATGGTCCGCTGCAACTGCAAATCACTTCGCTGGAATACTCTTCCTACGTCGGCAAGATCGGCGTTGGCCGCATCCTGAGCGGCCGTGTGCGCGGCCTGCAAGATGTCGTGTTCATGAACGGTCCGGACGACAAGCCAACCAAGGCCCGGATCAACCAGGTGCTGACCTTCCGTGGGTTGGACCGGGTACTGGTCGATGAGGCATTGGCTGGCGACATCGTGCTGATCAACGGTATCGAAGACATCGGTATCGGCTCCACGATTTGCGCACCCGAAGCGCCGAACGCCTTGCCGATGCTGAAAATCGACGAGCCGACCCTGACCATGAATTTCATGGTCAACAATTCGCCGCTGGCCGGCCGCGAAGGCAAGTTCGTGACTACTCGTCAAATCCGCGATCGTCTGGAACGCGAATTGAAATCGAATATGGCCTTGCGCGTGGTGCAAGCGGAAAATGACGATTCGACTTATGAAGTGTCGGGTCGCGGCGAGCTGCATCTGACCATTCTGATCGAAAACATGCGCCGGGAAGGTTTTGAACTCGCGGTATCGCGCCCACGCGTGGTGTTCAAGATGGTCGATGGCGTGCGCCATGAGCCATACGAAAACCTGACCGTTGACGTTGAAGAAAACAACCAGGGCGGCGTGATGGAAGAACTCGGTCGTCGTCGCGGCGACCTGCAAAACATGGAACCGGATGGCAAAGGTCGGGTGCGTCTGGAGTATCGTATTCCGGCCCGTGGCCTGATCGGTTTCCAGGGCGAATTCATGACGCTGACCCGCGGTACCGGCTTGATGAGCCATGTGTTCGACGACTATGCGCCAGTCGATACCTCCAAGGGCGAGATGGCTGGCCGCCGCAACGGCGTGCTGATTTCGCAGGATGACGGCGCGGCGGTGGCTTACGCGATCTGGAAGCTGCAGGATCGCGGTCGCATGTTCGTGGTGCACAACGATCCGGTCTACGAAGGCATGATCATCGGCATTCATTCCCGAGACAATGACCTGGTGGTCAACCCGATCAAGGGCAAGCAATTGACCAACGTGCGCTCGTCAGGTACCGACGAAGCGGTGCGCCTGGTGCCGCCGATCCAGATGTCGCTCGAGTATGCGGTCGAATTCATCGAGGACGACGAACTGGTCGAAATCACGCCCAAGAGCATTCGCCTGCGCAAGCGCTTCCTGAAAGAGCATGAGCGCAAGAAGGCATCGCGCGACGCGGCGTAAGCCACTTCGCCGAACCAGCAGGGCCGTCGCATCGCAGGATGCGGCGGCCCTGTTTTTTTGTGAGACGGAATTGGGTTACACTGTTTTTCCCATTACGTTCGAGGAGACGTCCCATGTCCCGCTTCTTTACCTTCAAGACGGCAACGCTGCCGATGCTCTGCATGACGGCATCGCTCGCCTTTGCCGTTTCCCTGTCGGACCTGTCGAACCAGGAAGCCAGCAGCGGCCTGAAGGCGGCGTTGGAGAAAGGCTCGGTGGCGGCCGTGGCGAAGCTGGGCGTCACCGATGGGTTCCTGGGCAATGACAAGGTCAAGATCCAGTTGCCCGGCGTGCTGGAGCAGGCCCGTCCTCTCCTGAAGATGAGCGGGCGCGGCCAGCAGCTGGACGACCTGGTGGTGTCGATGAACCGCGCAGCCGAGGCTGCCGTGCCTCTGGCCAAGCCACTGCTGGTCAACGCCGTGAAATCGATGTCGGTGACGGATGCCAAGAATATCCTGTCAGGTGGCGAGACCTCGGTCACCGATTTCTTCCGCGAAAAAACTTCGGGGCCGCTGGCCGTCAAGTTCCTGCCGATCGTCAAGGGCATCACCGACCGTTCCGGCCTTTCCGCCCAATACAATGCGACCATGGCCCAGGCTTCCAAATTCAAGCTGGTCAATGAGCAGCAATCCACGGTGGAAGGTTACGTCAGTCAGCGAGCGCTCGACGGCCTGTATTACATGATCGGCGAAGAAGAAAAAGCCATCCGCCGCGATCCGGTCGGTTCCGGCAGCAAGATCATCGGCAAGGTGTTCGGCAGCCTGAAATAGCGCAGGGGCGGCGCCGTCGCGCCGGCTGCGCTACAGGTCCCGCAAGACTTCCGCTATTTTGCCAAACAGCTGTTCGATCTGCGGGTGGTTGACGATCAGCGGCGGCGACAAGGCAATGATGTCGCCCGTCGTGCGGATCAAGAGGTTTTTCTCCCAGAAACACTTCAGGAAGACATCGAACGCCCGCGCACCCGGCTTGCCAGGAATGCTTTCCAGTTCAATGCCGCAAACCAGGCCGAGATTGCGGATATCCTTTACATGCGGCAGGCCCTTGAGACTGTGGGCTGCCTGTTCGAAAAAGGGCGCGGAGGCGGCGGCCTGCTCGAACAGCCCTTCGCTGGTGTAGACGTCGATGGCGGCGATCGCCGCGGCGGCAGCTAGCGGATGACCCGTGTAGGTATAGCCGTGGAAGAATTCAATGGCATTCTCCGGCGCGGCTGCCATGAAGGCATCGTGGATGTCCTGGCGCACCAGTACCGCGCCCATCGGCACGGCGGCATTGGTCAAGCCTTTCGCGCACACCAGCATGTCGGGCACCACGCCGAAATAGTCGGCGCCGAACCTGGTGCCAAGGCGGCCGAATCCGGTAATCACCTCGTCGAAGATCAGCAGGATGCCGTACTTGTCGCAAATGGCGCGCAGCTTTTGCAGGTAGCCGGCAGGAGGCAGGATCACGCCGGTTGAGCCCTGGATCGGTTCGACGATGACGGCGGCCACCGTGGCCGGGTCGTGCAGGGAGAGCAGGCGCTGTTCCAGTTCGTCTGCCAGCTCCGCGCCTTCCTGCGGCAGGCCGCGGGTGAACGCATTGCGCGCGATGTCCAGCGGATGGCGCAGGTGATCGACCGCCGGCAGGGCGGGGCCGAAATGCTTGCGGTTGCCGGCGATGCCGCCGACGGAGATGCCGCCGAAGCCGACGCCGTGGTAACCGCGCTCGCGGCCGATCAGGCGGTGGCGCAGGCCGTCGCCGCGCACCCGGTGGTATGCCAGCGCGATCTTCAGGGCGGTATCGACAGCTTCGGAGCCGTCGTTGCTGAAAAATACGCGGTTCAGGCCGGCCGGCGCGATGCCAGCCAGGGCGCTTGCCGCTTCAAAAACGAGCGGATGCCCCATCTGGAACGCCGGGGCATAATCCATGGCGCCGGCCTGGCGCTGGATCGCTTCGGTGATTTTTGGGTGGCAGTGGCCTGCGTTGACGCACCACAGGCCAGCGGTGCCATCGAGGATCTGGCGGTTGTCGTCGCTGTAGTAATACATGCCGGACGCAGCTACGAGCATGCGCGGCTTGTTCTTGAATTGCCGGTTGGCCGTAAAGGGCATCCAGAAGTGGCTGGTATCGAGCGTATCGGAGGACTTTGACATGGCGGGCATCCATCGAATTGGGTTCAATAATGCCATCATAGTACGGCAGCCGCACAGCCGAGGCGAATTTTCCGTATACTTCGGGGATCCCGCCGCCCGGTATGCCGCCGTGCTGCCATTGATGCCGAAATTGAAATGAACAAGACCCTCCCGCCCCGCCGCCTGTCGGTCGCGCCCATGATGGACTGGACGGACCGCCATTGCCGCGTATTCCATCGTCACATTACCCGCCATACCTGGCTATATACCGAAATGGTGACGACCGGGGCGCTGATTTACGGCGATGTCGCGCGTCACCTGAATTTCAACGAGGAAGAACATCCGGTGGCATTGCAGTTGGGCGGCAGCGAGCCGGACGACCTGGCAAAATGCGCAAAGCTGGGAGAGCAGTGGGGCTACGACGAAGTCAACCTGAATTGCGGCTGCCCCTCTGAGCGCGTACAAAAGGGGGCGTTCGGCGCATGCCTCATGAATGAGGCGGCACTGGTGGCCGATTGTGTCAAGGCCATGCGCGACGCGGTGTCGATCGATGTCACCGTCAAGCACCGCATCGGCATCGATGATGTGGCGTCATATGACTTCGTGCGCGATTTTGTCGGCACGGTAGCCGACGCCGGTTGCCACACTTTCATCGTCCATGCGCGCAACGCGATCCTGAAAGGCTTGAGCCCCAAGGAGAATCGCGAGATTCCGCCTTTGAAGTACGAATATACTTACCGCATCAAGCAGGATTTCCCGGACCTGGAAATCATCATCAACGGCGGCATCAAGACGCTGGCGGAAATCGACCGCCACTTGCTCAATGTCGATGGCGTCATGCTGGGGCGCGAGGCCTACCACAACCCTTACGTGATGGCGGAGTTCGATGCCCGCTATTACGGCGATGCGGCCCCGCCCAAGTCGCGCGCCGACATTGTGCAAGCGATGCTGCCCTACATCCGCCAGCAATTGGCGCGCTACGGCGACAATGGCAAGGGATTGCGGATGAACAGCATTACCCGCCACATGCTCGGCCTGACGACCGGCATGCCGGGTGCACGGCATTTCCGCCAGACTTTGTCCGATGCGCGCCGCCTGGCGGCGGGAGATCCGCAATTGCTGGTCGACGCGCTGGAGCGCATGCCCCCGCTTGCTGCCTGAGCGAGGAAAATGCTTCTTCATCCCGTCTGCCGGCGTGGCACGGAAGATACTCGCAATTCGGACGTATTGGGAGCAATAGCGTTTGCGGAATCGATAAAAATGAATTCTGCTGGCGCCGCACATGCGGCGCCATTTTTTTCAGGCACGTGGATGGCGCGCCGGCTTTTTTCCGGCCTTTGTTTTGCTCTGGAGGACTCCGCTGATCTGCGCTTCCTCTTCGTCGATATCCAGGCCCAGTTCTTTCATGAGTTCGTGTTTGCGATCCCGCATGTCCGCCCCTAAAGCATCCATGTCCAGCCCTGCTTTTTTGGCCTTGGCAAAAATTTCCTTCTCCTCTTCTTCGATATGATGCTTTACGTATTCACCCAGTACGGTGAATTTTGCATCATATAAATCTTCGTCCGGTTCCATGGACTCAAGATCTGCGATCAGTTGCTTGGCCATGTCGTGCTCTACCAAGGCTTCATCGAGAAAATCTCGTTCATCGAGGACATCGCGTAAAGCGGGATAGAAAAGTTCTTCTTCGATCTGGGCGTGAATCGTCAATTGCGAACATGCGTGTTCAACCAGCTCTCGCTTGGTTTCATCTTCCTTGTCTTTTACTTTTTCGAACTTGGCAAACAGTTGCAATACCTGTTCGTGATCCGACTTTAAAAGCTCAATCGCATTTTTTTCATGTGGCGCTTCCGTGCTTTTCCTGGTCATGCTGTTCTCCTTGTAAAGGCAAAATGGCATTTGTCGCAAGTGCCATGCCATCGAAGATGGTGACGCGCGCCTGCATAAAACCCGTTTTTCCAGATAAGCTGTTGTCGCTACGAATAATCATGGAAAAATTTACCCGTAAGCCGATAATTTCTACATAGGGCCGGTGGGCATACAATGGTTATGGCAACGCGTCGACATATGTAGCAGCGCCATAAGGCGTTGAATATTGCGCGATGGGGAAGGGATGAATAATGTATCCATTCAGAAAAATAAGACCGCGTCTAACTGTATTACTTCTCTTGATTTCGAGTATTTCAGGCTGCGCAACGCTCCCCGATATCCATCAGTTGAACCATGCCGGCAACGGCAACGGCAACGGCAACGGCGCCTTCGCCGTTGCCGGCTCCGCCGGTTTGCTGTCACCGCAAAAAAGTGCGGAGATTCTGCGACGCCTGCAACAAGAAGGAAAGACGGATCTTCTCGAACGACATCTTGCGTTCATGCAAGAAATTCATTCCAAGCCATTGATGGTAGGAAATGCCACACGCCTCCTGGTCGATGGTGCGTCAACTTATCACGCCATGTTCCAGGAAATCCGGTCGGCGCAAGACCACATCAACCTGGAAACTTATATTTATGACGAGGAAGGAATCGGTGAGAGGCTGGGGAAATTACTTGTAGAAAAACAGGCGCAAGGTGTCCAGGTCAATCTCATGTATGACAGCATAGGCAGCCTGTCAACAAGGAAGGAATTTTTTGAGGAACTTCGTGAGCAGGGGATTAATGTCTGTGAATTCAATCCGGTAAATCCTTTGCGGGGAAAAATATTCTCGCTGAATAACCGCGATCACCGAAAAATTTTGGTGGTCGACGGGAAAGTGGGATATACCGGCGGCATCAATATCAGTAGCGTTTATTCTCGCAGCTCGACCGTCCGAGCAAAACGCACGGGCACACCGCATCCGTGGCGGGATACGCAGATCGAAGTGCGAGGGCCGGCAGCAAAGGAATTCCAGGAACTGTTTCTCGATAGCTGGCAACGCCAGCAGTGTCCTGAGCTCGCGAGAAAAAATTATTATCCTGCGGTTGCCCCGCAGGGAATCACCGTGGTACGCACGCTCGGCAGCAGTCCCCGCGACGAAGTGAATCTGATCTATATCGAGCTTTTGTCAGCGATACTCCATGCCAGCAAAAGTATCCACATGACCATGGCTTACTTTGTGCCGGACCCGCAAACGGTAGATGCATTGAAAAACGCGGCCCAGCGCGGCGTCACGGTAAGTCTGGTCCTGCCGAGCGTCAGTGATGTCTGGAGCACCTTGTATGCAGCGCGCTCGTATTACACGGAGTTGCTCCAGGCTGGCGTCATGATCTACGAACGCAAGGGCGCGCTTTTGCATGCCAAGACGGTTGTCATCGATGGTGTCTGGTCCACTGTAGGGTCAAGCAATATCGATTTCCGAAGTTTCCTGCACAACGATGAAGTCAATACCATTGTCTTGGGAAAGACATTCGGTGACGAAATGGAGCGGGCCTTCGCAGCGGATCTCTCGGCATCCGAGAAAGTGGATCCAGCGCGCTGGGAAGAGCGGAGTATGGTTAACCGGATCCGCGAAAATCTGGCACGCATGTGGGCGTATTTTCTTTAGCGCTTCTGACGGGCCGCCTCGGCCAAGCCATTTTTCGCAGAATGACTGGCGTCCGGCGTCAAGCAGCGCTTAGGCGCCAATACCCCTCTGGCGCAAAGATGTCACTGTGTCCCGGACGCCCAGGTGCGGCAAGCGCACGCAATTGGCTGGCATAGCATTGCACCGCGTGCCGCTTGCGTTCAGCCTGGGCGTGAGTATCGAAGGCGACAGGCGTGGCTTCGATACCAAAATGAACCAGCCCGGTCAGGCGCTGCTGCAGGAGCGTCGGCATGCGTCGATAAAAGCTGTCTTCATAAAGCAGCCACTGGCGCTGGGGATCGCGTGTTCGTGCCATCAACGCGGCCTGATGCGTAAGGATATGATCCGCATGATATAGCCCCGCAGGCAGCATGACGCTATCAGGATTCTCCTCGTCAAGCACTGCGGCAATTGTCTCGGCCAGCCCGATTGCGCCTGGAGGGTCGCTATATTGACTGCCCAGGAAGTCGAGCAATATCGGCGTGGCATGCAAGAGCTCGACGGCACGCCCGTGTTCTTCGCGCCGCTGGACAACAGCCTCGTGTGTATTGGAAAACCCGCCTGCTGCGTCCCAGTCCGTCAGCGGCAATGCAGGTGACGGGAGACCTGCAAAAAGCGATACGAGGATAAGGCCACGCCGACTGGCCATTACCTCGCCGCATGCAAATATGGCGTCATCGCCATGCGGGGAAATTATCAGCAGTTTGCCGAGTTCAGATACCGATTCCATCGCATCCCTTCCAGGCGCTGGCTCGCCCTTTGCGGCGAGCCAGCGGAGTAATCGCGCATATCGATCATGCGTCAATAAATTCAAGGCTGCATTCCAATCGACAATTGAACGCGGGAAATGAAATCGCGATTGCGACGCAATGTCCAATTGCAAGTTCTTCGCCAGTTCTGCTCGGCATGCAGATAGTCACATGTTCAATCAGCTTTTTAATCGCGGTATTGATAAAGCCGACATACTGTATTCAAGACCGCTCGCCAATGCAGTAGTTTCCTGCCTGCGAGCAGACTGTCGCCATCATGATTCGTTGCACGGGAATGGCACGCCAAGGAAAGTGAGAAGCCAAAGTATGGCGAGATCGAAACTTCATTATGCTGATGAAATATCTTTTCATCAGCATGTCGATCGCTTCGTCATAAATCGCCTCCGGATTGATATCCCTCACTCGCCTTCCCAAGTGCATCCTTCACTATGGCTTCACTGCTGCCGCATGCGTAGCCACGCCAGGATTTTTATCTAAGCGCAAACGCTTCCTTACGCTGGCATAGGTAGTAGTCGTTGGCTTTTGACAAAATTTCCCCGCTGCATGCGAGTTCTGTTGTCAATATGAATTGCCAAGAACTTATTACATGTCATGGAGTCTAGGAACGACCATCCAAAAACAAGGAAAGGATTGAAAATGAACAAGATTTCCTATTTCACAAAAACTTTATTGTTGGTCTTTGCTTTGGGAGCAGCAATGACCGGGTGTGACCGTCGTGCCGCTGATCAGACCGGGACGCAGTCCTCCGGTGCAACGTCATCGCCACGATCGGAATCCATGTCCTCGGGAGCGCGATCATCCGGGGCAAGTACAAGTGGTTCGGCAGAAAGAGCGATTGATGATTCCGTCATCACTACCAAAGCCAAGTCGGCATTACTGGCAGATACGACAGTCAAGGGCACTGATATCAACGTTGAAACCAATCGCGGCATCGTTTCGCTCAGCGGCATGGTTGACAATGACCGGCAGCGTGATCGTGCTGCAAGCATTGTGCGCGGTATCGATGGCGTCAAGAGTGTGGAAAATAAAATGACTGTAAAGCATTAATACATTCTGGTTCCGGCCCGGTATGGCAGCCGCTGTACCGGAAGCCGGTGTGAACACGGAGGAAATGACGTTATGCCACACGTACTAGCCTTCGAAAATGAAAGTGAGCTACCCCCGATTTCGGAAAGCGTCAGGCTGAAGCCTGACATTGCAATGCTGTACGTAGGACGGTTTGGCAGCATGCTGGGCACTGCGCCGGCCATGCAAAAGTTTTACCATCATGTTGCACGTGTTGCCCCGACGGACGCCACGGTGTTGCTTTTGGGTGAAAGTGGTACCGGCAAGGAACTAGCTGCACAGACGATCCATACATTGAGCTTGCGGCAGAACGCGCCATTTTTGCCAGTGAATTGTGGTGCCATTTCACCGCAACTGATTGAAAGCGAGATTTTTGGTCACGAGAAGGGTAGCTTCACTGGCGCTGAACGGCAACATAAAGGGTACTTCGAGCGCGCTAACGGCGGGACTTTATTTCTCGATGAAATTACCGAAATGCCGCCGGAATTGCAGGTCAAGCTGTTACGGGTTCTGGAGAGCGGCTCTTTCATGCGCATCGGGAGCAACCTGGAAATTGATTCGGATGTCCGCATCATTGCTGCAAGTAATCGTGATCCAGAGCAGGCCGTTTCTGAAGGGAAACTGCGTCTAGACTTGTACCATCGTTTGAACGTGTTTCCCCTTTATCTTCCGCCATTGCGCGAACGTACCGAAGACATGGAGCTGTTGGTACAACATTTTCTGGATGAACTCAATCTAACGTATGGCACCACCAAGGTGATGGCACCGGAAGCCTTGGCCAACCTGGTTACGCGCAGCTGGCCAGGGAATGTGCGTGAATTGCGCAATCATATTCAGCGGGCCTACATTTTGGCCGACCAACTTATCGGGGTCGCCGCTCTTTCACCTGATATGTCGGACCACGTGTCCAATGCTGATCTGACTTTAGCCATTCCAGTGGGAACGTCATTAGCAGAGGTCGACAAAAAAATAATTTTTGCGACCTTGCAGTTGTGCGATGGGGTCAAGAAACATGCAGCAGCAGTTCTGGGCATTAGCTTGAAGACGCTCTATAACCGGCTGCAAGAATATGGTTTGGCAGAACAACTACCGGACGCGGAAGACGAAAGGATGCTGAGGGCGGTCGACGAAAAAAACGTACCTGGTTTTACAGGGTGAAGGATGTTACGCCGTGATGATTGGTCTTGTCATTATCCAAATGGCACGCGCATCGGATTGGCGGGATTGATCGTGTAGCCAGGAAAGCATTGAGTGCGGCCAAAAAGAACTGTATGTAAATACAGTTAAAATCATTTTTGTGCTATGATTTTTTTGATGCGTCTTGTTGCTTATTCGCCGGTCTGAAACTGTTGTTGGAAATGACGAATCAAACTGTTACGAGCTTCATGCGGTTGGGCGCGAAAATATGCCAGTGCAGTTGCGACAAAGATTTTTTCTTTATCATCCAGTGGTAAGACAAGAGGATCGTGTTCACGGTCCATCCAACCATGCGGCAAACGGAGCCGTGTCTCCATGATGCGCGCAAGATTGCCACCAATGTTTTTACGATTGCATTTGATATGACTGAGGTAGCGTTCCGATAGCCCGAGATGGTGTGCAAACAGTTTCAGCATGCCGTGTTTTGGTTCTCCCGGATTGTTATGCATGAAATCGTTAAACAATTTCATGAAATTCCGGTGTCGAATTTGGGCGCTGTCGAGAAGCATAATCCCTCCCGCTTATAGATTGACGGCATGACGCTGAGGTATTGGCAAGTGTCACTTTCTCAAGTTATTACTTACCTTTCCAGCCGCTCATATTTTAAACGGACAGTTGTTTTTTTATGTTGATAATTCACAACCAAATTGGTAGTGAATGGGCTGCATCCCTTTGGAGGAGTGCCAGGATCAGTACGGCTGTCGAGGCATTTACAAGCCGGACGCATCTTGTCGGTTCCGTTGCGCGAGACGTTGGCGACTTTACTTTTACTTCATGGAGTAAATCGATATGCGACACACTTTTACACCCAGGCGCCCTTTCACCCGGCAGGCAGTTTTTCCGACAGCGCCTGAATTGATGGAGGCAATTTCGGCGACTGCGGAATTATGTGGGCATCCGCTTTCTCCTGCAGCCTCCGCTCTGCTGGCCAATGACCTGGCTGCCCTGGATCGGAAAGCTGTGCTGGCTGCTTTGGCACGTTGTCGTGCGGAATTGCCGCGAGGCTTGAATATTGGCGAGGTCTTGACCAGAGTCGAGGATGGTCGTCCCGCCGCAGAAGACGCCTGGCGCATGCTCCCCCTTAGCGAAGCGGAATCGGTCGTCTGGACAAAAGAAATGGCGCAAGCCTGGGGCAAGGTCTCAAGTCGGCTGCTCAATACCGAGCGCGAGACCGCCCATGCGATTTTCGTGCAATGCTATACACAGGCTGTGTTGATGGCGCGCTGCACGCAGGAAAAAATTACCTGGACACCTTCGCTGGGCACCGATCCTGTCCACCGTGAACAGGTGTTGCTGGATGCCTTGCAGAAGGAACGATTGACTGCTGATTATGTCAAAGATTTACTACCTTATAGGGCGTTGAGTTTGCCGGCACGGCAAGTGTTTTCTCAATTACGCCTGGATATTTTTCCGAAATAAAATTAATTTTTCGCACTTTCGCCAACAGTAAAAGCTACCTAAATGAGCTGATTGTTAGCTCGTACCAAACCTTGCATCTGCCTATGGATGACATTCAGGATTTTGGAGATGGCGGTTTGCAGTGGTTTGCGCAAATTGGCCGTCTTGAGCAATTCGAGTACGAAAGTTTTGAAAGGATATATCGGATCATGAGCGAATTCGAAATTCACCGTGCAACCAAACGTCGCGCAAAACTGCGTCTTGGAATGTCGGGTCCTGCCGGTAGCGGCAAGACCTATTCTGCCTTGCTGATTGCGTCAGGACTGGGCGGCAGGATCGGCTTGATCGATACCGAGCATGGCAGTGGCGACCTGTATGCGGATTTGCTGCCGGAAGGCTATGACGTATTGCGCCTGGCACCGCCCTTTACCCCAGGGCGCTATATCGAGGCAATCCGTGCAATGGAGCAGGCCGGGGTGACGACCATTATCATCGACAGCCTGACGCACGCCTGGAGCGGCGAAGGCGGCTCGCTGGACCGGCAAGGCAAGATTGCCGACCGTTCCGGCAATTCTTGGCAGGCCTGGCGGCAAGTCACTCCCGAACACAATGCACTCGTCGAAGCCCTGTTGCAAAGCCGCTGCCATATCATTGCAACGATGCGTGCCAAAACAGAATATGTGCAGGAAAAGGATGAGCGCACCGGCAAGCAGGTGGTACGCAAGATCGGACTGGCGCCGATCATGCGTGATGGCATCGACTATGAGTTTACAATTTTCATGGAGCTCGATATTCAGCACATGGCTTACATCGGCAAGGACAGAACTCGGCTGTTCGATGGCCAGATTGTGAAGCCTGACGTCGAAGTCGGGCGGCGTTTGCTGGCGTGGTTGCAGTCCGGTGAGGAAGAGCCACAAGTGGAACAGGCAGCGATGGGCGACGAGCAATTGGCGGACCTATCCAATTCCATCAGGCGTGCGCGCGATCTCGATGAGTTGTATCACGTATTTGCCGCAGCCTACCGCACGGCCAACGCACTTCCGGATGCGGCGGCGATAGCTGAACTTACGCGCATCAAGGATGAACGCAAGGCGGCGCTGGAAGCTGAAGAGGCAGAGTATGGAGAGCATGCATGAATCCGGTATTCGAGGCATTTGAGCTGGCTGCGCACTATCGGCGTCTGGCCGAATCGCTCGCCGAGCAGCATGAAGATCCACAAGTCATTCAGGATACCCTGGAAGCAGAGTCAGGCCGGCTTGACGACCATCTGGAAAATCTGGCCAAGATGGTGCGCAATATCGAGAGTGCCGACAGCGGCGTCTTGCGTACCATGGAGGATTTGGCGGCGCGCCACGCCGGCTTGCAGCGTGCCGCCGTGCGCGGACGCAAGTTGCTGTTGGATCTGATGCAGCGTGCCCAGCGGGACCGGGTCACAACGGCGCTATTTTCAATCGCTGTCCGGAAAAATCCACCTGCTGTGGTTGTCGATTGTGCCGCGGATTTGCCCCTGGCTTTTCTGCAGTTTCCGGAACCGCCAGCCCCGGTGCCGGATAAAAAGGCCATTGCAGCCTCATTGAAGGCCGGGCTCAACGTGCCAGGTGCGCATCTCGAACAAGGCATGCGCTTAGAAATCCGATAGCGGTATGGGAATTGCTTGGTTTTTTCTATAGAGGAAAAACCTATGAATTCCTGGTTGCATGTCGATTGGCAAGCTTTATTTCACCTCAGTGCCCCGGCTATCGAAATCATCGTGCGGGGCACGGCAGTCTATTGGTTTCTCTTTTTTATTTTCCGGTTTTTAATACGCCGTGACGTCGGCAACGTCGGGATTGCCGACATTCTATTACTGGTGATTGTGGCCGATGCATCCCAGAATGCCATGGCGGGAGATACCCATTCCGTCAGCGATGGGATGTTATTGGTTGCCACCTTAATCGGCTGGAATATGTTGCTGGATTGGCTGAGCTACCGTTTCATATTTGTGCGCAAATTTGCCGTACCTTCTTCTCTTTGCCTGATTAAAAACGGCGCATTGATTAGGCGGAATTTGCGGCGGGAATTAATCAGTGACGACGAGTTATGGGCCAAATTGCGAGAGCAGGGAGTCGCCGATCTGCAAGAAGTAAAACTGGCGCATCTCGAACCGGACGGTGAAATCAGCATCATCAAGAAGGAATAGCGGGCATCGAAAATCGCTTGCGGCTCGACATCTACAGGAATACGAGTCGGAAGCGCAGCGCCCCCACGACATGCCAGAACACGCCTATCGGGGGTAATAACAGCGAAGTCCCAATGATGCCGAAGATGTTGACTGCGGATTTTTCAGCGCCTCTCAGGCGTTGAAGGCATAAATGCGCCGTAAGCAACGTCCAGGTCGCAGTGGCAAGGAGAAATAGAAAGATATTGTGCAGAATCAATGCACCGGAAATGCATAGAAGCGCCATGACGATCGCAGGATAGTGCCACGGCATATGCCGTCGAATTCTCTTGTGTTTTATGCGAGGATGCTTCCTGTAAAGCAGTGCCTCGAACTGGGTGTTTTTCTGTTGCTGCAGACTCGATGCCCAATAAGTCATTTCAGCAGGATGCTGGACTACAGCGAGTGGTGCTTCGCCAATTGCCGCGTCGGCTTCCAGCAAGCGTAAATAGAGATCGGCATCATCGCGTCCGGCATTGCCAAAGCGTTCATCGAAACCGCCCAGGTCTTCCAGCACCCGTCGCAGGCAAAAGCAGTTAAAGCTGGCAAACTCGGCGCTCTCCCGAGTTTTGTCTGCTCCCTCATGTGCTTTCGTAACCTCGGAAAATGTGTTGAGGCTTGTTCCTCGCACTGCCTGCTTGGTGCCGTCAAATGCGCGCAAACCCTGTTTTAACCAGTCTGCATCGGGAATGGAGTCTTCTTCGGTAAACGCAACAATCGCCCCGCGAGCAATTTGCCAGCCATGATTTCGTGCCGCGGCGGCACCCGTCTTTGTATCGACAGGCAGGTAAATGAGACAGGGTTTGTTTCCAAACTGATTCAAGTGATTTTCCACGACTTCACGGCTGGCATTACTGGGGGCGCTGTCGACCACGATGATTTCATATTGGCAAAACGGCAGTGTCTGACGCATGAGTGCAGCAAGACAGCGATTCAGGAGCCCCGGGTTGCCGTGCGCAGGCACCACGGCAGAGACGACGATACTGCGTTTGCGCGAATTCCAGATGGGCTGAATGGAGGCCGCGCGAGCTGGCTGGTTCAAGGCCCTGTCGAGCAAGGCATTGGCAGGCTGGGCGGCGCGGATTTTTTTCTGCTTGCCGGTATTGCGGGGGCAACAGGATTTTCCGGGGAAGGCAATGATTTTCGCCATACGTATGATCCATTTGAAAAAGCTGCCTTGATTCCATATGACTGGACATAGCAATTCTCGTTCCGGCTTTTCACTTGCATGTGTGGCGACAGCTTGATGTAGGTGGCAATTCGCGCCTCTTGCACGAAAAAAGAAAATTGTCCGCGTGTTTGTCGGAGGGGAACCGTCGCTTAAACAATTGCCACGCTTTCCAGTCTAATAAAAGTAGTCAGGGGGTTGAGGCGAGAGGAGCGATCCATGGTCATAATCGAACGATCGATCGAGGTGAATGTGCCGGTAAGCCTTGCATATCGCGAACTGAGCCAGTTCGAAGAGTTCCCCCGGTTTATGAAAGGCGTACATTCCGTGCATCAGCTGGACGCTGCCCATTTGCACTGGCGCGCCGAAAGGGGCGGGAAGGAAATGGAATGGGATGCCGAAATCACCGAGCATATTCCGGAGCAGCGCATTGCCTGGCGCAACACCAACGGTCCGCGCAGCGAAGGCAGGGTTCTGTTTGAAGCGCTGGAGCCCGAAAAAACCCGGATTTGCCTTTCCATGGAAACCGACGAGGAGAGTATGGACAAGCCCGGAGGGCAGAATGCTTATCTCCCCCATGACGAAGGAGATTTGGCACGCTTCAAAAAAATGATTGAAAGCAAAGTGCGTGCGGACGGCCAGCGCGAAACAACCGTGTCACCGGGCGAAGCCCCGCTAAATAAAATTGGCCGCGCTCGTGCAGGCGCATTGGCAGCAGCGCCGCAGGCCTGGGTGCCGACGGTTGATCTTGTCCAGGATGCCGGCCAAATCTACATCAGCGTCGATTTGCCTGGTGTGAGCAAGCAGGACGTGCATATCGAAGTCGCTCGAGGCCAGTTGACAATCGAGGGCGATCGCCGCAGAACGTATGGGGCTGAGCTTGAAGAGCAAGTGCTGGGCGAATGCAAATATGGGCGGATCTTTCGTGCGATCACTTTGCCTGCCGGTGTGGACTCACAGTCAGGTGTGGCCAGGATGCAGGACGGCGTACTCGAAGTTACCTTCAAGATTGCTTCCGCCCCGGACTTGGCAAGACGCCTGGAAATTCAGGAGGAGTAGCGCATGGCACTCGCGGCAATTCATCCAGCGTCATCAATGGAATGGCGGGTGGGCAGACATGTTCCTGCCTGCAGGGACTGTGCATCATGACGGAACTAGTTGGCTGGCTCAGCGCAATCGTCCTTGCGCTGACCATCTCTTCGCAGGTCTACACGCAGTGGCGCACCAAGAGTAGTGCGGGGGTTGCAAACTGGTTTTTCATCGGACAAATGCTCGCTTCGCTGGGCTTCGTTGCCTACAGCATCTTGCTGGAAAACTGGGTTTTCGTCTGGACCAATGCCTTCAATTTCACGGCGGCCCTGCTGGGACATTCGATTCATCGCCATAACCGGCGCACCCAATGCCAGATCGCCCCAGTAAGGCAGGCGGATTGATATCAGGCGGATGGGAATTTTTACCGCGGGCGGTAGTAACTACAACGCATCATTACCGACCACTGCTGCTTTTTTGGACTGCCGTTAGTCCTCGCGCCAGGCAGGCCGTGCCGTCATGCGAAGCCGGTTTGCGGCATTCGAGAGCAGACAGTCGTTGAGTCGTTATGATGAGCACAGTCACAATCAGTGCAGCCAACGAACACGTCAGCTCTTGAAGGGGGTTTGCATGGATGCGGGAGGTCATGCCTGTCGTCTGCTTGATGCTTGCGCGGCATCCGCGCGGCCAAAAATCGCGATATTCCGAGCCATGCATCTGGGCGAGATGCTATGTGCCGTTCCCGTGTTCAGGGCATTGCGCACGGCCTTGCCTGCCGCCGACATCACATTGATCGGATTGCCCTGGGCATCCAGTTTTGCCAAGCGATTTTCACAGTATATCGACAGTCATGTAGCCTTTCCGGGATTTCCGGGTTTACCTGGGCAGCCCGTGGACTTGCCGCGCTTGCCTGGCTTTATCGCCGACATGCAGCAGCAGAAATTCGATTGCGTGTTGCAAATGCATGGCAGCGGCGCCCTGACCAATCCTCTCATCCGGACTTTCAATGCTGCGAGAAACGCAGGCTATTACCGGCAGGGCGATTACTGCCCGGATCCCCTGCATTTCATGCCCTGGGACGAAAGCCAGCACGACATCCTGCGATTGGCGCGTCTCATGGCGTTTCTTGGCGTTCCGGTATCCAGCCTCGAACTTGAGTTTCCACTGGCAGAGGCGGATTGGCAGGCACTGCGCGCCGGCCATTCGGCGTTGCCGGCGGCTGGGTCCTATGTCTGCATTCACCCAGGCGCACGCCTGCCTGCCCAGCGCTGGCCCGCTGCGCATTTCGCCGAAGTGGCAGACAGCCTGTCGGCGGAAGGATTGCAAGTCGTCCTGGTAGGCTCATCCCAGGAGCGCGGCATTGCCGCGGCGGTTCAGTCGCACATGGCCGGTCCCGCCTTGAACCTGGCCGGCACCCTCGGGTTGGGCGCATTTGCAGCACTGCTGGCCCAAGCCCGCCTGGTGATCTGCAACGATACCGGGATTGCCCATATTGCCGCTGCATTGCACACGCCTAGCCTGGCGCTGTCTCGTGATGGCGGCGCGCGGCGTTGGGCACCGCTCGACCGCCGCCGGCACCGTAGCGTGGATTCTGCTGCGGCTGAGCCAGGCTGCAGACACTCGTCCGCAAGTACGCTGGTGATGCGGCGGGTGCGCGAATTGCTGGACGATACGGGCATGCCGCTTGCATGAATAAAGTGCGTTTGCTTGCAGTAAATTTGACCGGGGATAACCATGGAAAACAGTGCTCGGGATACGCCCCTCGCCAACAGGATGTTGACCTGTGGGATGGTGACCCATGCAGCGCGGCTGGGAGTGTTCACCATGCTCGTACTGACGCTATCGGCTTGCGAGAGGCAGGGTGTGCCGCCATCCCCCGCAGACCCGGTCAAGCCGAAAATGCAGGTTGGCAGGAACATGGGTGAAGTGCAAAAGGCAATCTATCATTACATCCGCCCAGTTCGCAAGGCATCGTCCTCGATGCAACCTGATCCCGCCGAAGGCCCAGGCGGGAGATTGCAGGTTTAGCCAGGGGCAGCTACCACGGCTGCTCAGAGGCGTTGCTCCCACCATTGTAGAACCAGCATGCCGGACAAGTGTCGAAGTTCGAACGAGGACGTGTTTTGTCAGGAGACGAGTCGGGGCATTAAGCAGTTTTCCTTCCGCCGTTTCTTCAATGAAATTTTCCGGGTGGCGCCACATGATGAGTTTATTTTCCGACCGTCTGCAAGCGGGGCAACAACTGTCGGGTAGTCTTAAGGAGTATGCCGGCCGGCATGACATTATCGTGCTGGCCTTGCCGCGTGGCGGCGTGCCAGTCGCGTATTCCATCGCCAAAACGCTGCACGCCGCCCTGGATGTTTTTTTGGTCGGCAAGCTGGGAGTGCCTGGCCATGAAGACCTCGCTCTTGGCGCAATCAGTAGCAGGGGCGTATGTGTGCTTCGGCCAGAGACCATCGCTTTGATGGACATTCCCGTGGATGCCATTGATGCCATCGCGCATAAGGAACTGCGAGAAATTAAGCGTCGTGAACGTGCCTATCACGGGATCCGGCCATCGCTTGATATCGAGGGTCGAGTTGTCATTGTGGTGGATGACGGACTTGTGACCGGAGCGACCATGCTGGCTGCGGTACGGGCGCTGCGCCACGAGCATCCGGGCCAAATCATTGTTGCCGTGCCTGTGGCAACGGCAGAGTCCATTGCCGAACTTGAGGCGGAAGTGGATGCCTTATTCTGTCTTCAGGTGCCGGAGTGGATTGCTTCAGTCGGGCAATGCTATGACGAGCCTGGGTCGCCCGACGATGCCCAAGTCATCCAGTACCTCCAGAACGCTTCCGATTGGCTCAGCGAAGGCGAACAGGAGGTGGCAAGCGGCAGACTGCCTTATGCACCCGTGAATGCCCCGGCGGTTGGCCCTTCGCCCGGCGTGTGAACAGCATGTTGCGCAAAAAGAGTTCGCTACAGTTTTTTTCAGGAGGGATTCGTCATGAAATCATGTAGCACAGTGCTGGTTGCGCTGGGCATGCTTTCCTCAACGGCCTTGGCGCAAACGACCCGGCCAGAGCCACTGCCACTGCCAGAATCGTCTCGCATGCCCATGCCTGGCATGCGAAGTGACACGGTGCCTGCGACGCGCGTCACGCCGGCGACATCCTTTCCGCAGCAGCCTGCTGAAATGTCTTCAGGAAGTTCTGCCAATGAAGCCGGGGCTTCCCAAAGCACCGGGCAACTGATTACTCCTGCGATTGTCCAGTCTCGGCCAAATGCTGCCGGTGACGTTGGCATCAAGCCACAGACAAAAAATGGTGTGAGATATCTGTGCGGGGGCGTCAGTGAAGATGAGTCAGCGTACATGAAAAAAATTGCTGCCAAGGACTACGACTTGATGATGACATTTGCCGAGAAGAGCGGTAATTATGTCGCAGATGTCGCGGTGGCAATCAAGGATGCGCGTGGCAAAACCTTGCTGGAGGCGACTTGCGATGGGCCAATCATGCTTGTGGATTTGCCCGCAGCAGGCGGCTACCGCATCCATGCTGAAACCGCCGGAAAAGCGATCGATCGCACTGTTCTGGTAAAGGGTGACAAAGGCCATTTACGACAACTTACCTTCGCATGGCCGAGCACTGGTGAGCGTTCCGCTACGGCAGAAAAGCGTTATGACGCTGGCCGGCGAAGTGCCGGCGGTGATGCAGACACCGGAAAGTAAGGGGGAGGGTAACGCGTGCCCTCTGAATAGACGAATAGACGCGCCTTGAAGATTGCAGCATGCCATGCTGCTCATGGCATGCCAGTACTATTTTTTCACGTCGTCACTACCTTTTTGGATGGTTTCGCCACCGCGTTCAACGTCTTTGCCAAAGCCCTTGACAGTGTTGCAGGCGCTCAGACTCGTCAGGATTACCATAGTGCTCAAGAACAGCATTAGCGTTTTTTTCATTTTATCCTCGTGGCAAGTGGGGTGCTGGCTTCAGACTGCGGGCCAGCCTATCAAGTTACATAAAGTACTGCGTCATCGTATGCGGCGCTGTGCAATTGCGCGGGCCAGCATGGCGGCAATGCCAATGGCGGATCGGATCGCCTGATGGTTGCGCGAAAATGCCAGCGCCGCGCCGCTGCCCCTGTGTACCAGGGAACGGGCAGCCTGGCGCGGCCCGGGGCGCGTCGCCAGCACTGCACCCGTCAGCCCTAGAAGTGTCAGGTAAGGGTGGTCCCGAATCCATCGCATGGTTTTACTCCTCGGGAAGACATTATTTGTTGCGAGAGTCTCTGCAAGCGGCAATTCTTTTTCATCCTGGCCCAGCAGCATGCGTTGATAGGCAGTGCGACTCGCCTGCATCCGCTCCAGCAACGCTTGTTTTTCATCGGTCAGGGAATGGTGGGAACTCACAAGCTCTCCTTGAGGACGTTGTAATCGCGCTGCAATTCACTTTTAAGCGTTGTGAGAGCAGATTCAGCATGATAGTGACGAACAAAGTACAGGGATGCCGCGGCCAGTAAAAAGTACAGCGCAACCACCAGCCAGGCTGCCTCACTGCGGTAGGGTGTATCCCACGCGGTGACGATGACTGCTACGCCGATGAAGGTGATGGCAAGCAAAGCCAGAAGGCCGGTCAAAACATAGGCGGCAACCTGTACGCCGACGCCTCGTCCCTGCAATTGCATTTCAATGCGCAACAGTTCCTTGTAATCATGCAGCCGATGCAACGCGATCGCATACAGCTTCCTGGATTTGCGCAGGGTGCTCAACATGGCCATTCCCGGCATTAGCGACGATGGAGCAGCATGCCAAGCACCATTCCCACTCCCGTTGCCACGGCGACCGACTGCAACGGCTTTTCACGCACATAGCCGGAGGTCGCGTCCATGCCGCGGTTGAGCTGCTGGCCGGCCTGGGTTGCCACGCCCTTGGCGGCGGCGCGCAACGAACTGAATTTGGACATCAGGCGCGAATATTCCTGGCGCAACTCGGCATCGGACAGGTTGGTGGCACGACCCAGCAAGGTGTCCAGGTCGCTTTTGAGGTTGCCCAGCTCGGTTCGCAGCGAGGCGCCGGCGCGTTTGATGCCGCTTTTTCCGGAGACGCTTTCATCGTAATCCGGCTGGGACAAGTCGTCCGCGTTACTGCCGAAATAGGGCGAATTCAAATCTGACGAAGTCGTCGAGGAAGAAGGGTACTCTGGATTCATGGAGATGCTCCTTGAGTCTGTCTGGTGGAAAAAATCGGCGAACGATTAAAACTGGCAGGTGATTTTCTGGCGCAACAGCTACCGTGCTCACACACATCATTACAACTGGTTTTCCCGGCGTTGCCTTGCGCTCGATCAGGGTGGGGTGGATTGCGCATTGCCTGGCTGTGGCGCCGGACCGCCGGTCTGTGCGTCGGCGTAAGGCAGCGGCTTGCCATCCAGTGCATCCTGCAGTGTGGCTTCGGCTTGCGCGGTCAGCGAAGTGCGCAACAAGGTGCCGCCAAACTGCGACAGCTCGTGTATCACCTTGTCAGGCGTATAGCGGCGCGCGAGGATGAACAGGGCCGAGCTGTCCGGACGCAACTCTGCTGCCAGATTCTTCATGAATTCATCATTGATCCCATAGTCTGCAATGGCACCTGTCAGGGCACCGCTGCCGGCGCCGATGGCAGCGCCGAGCAGAGGATTCAGGAAAATCATGCCGATCAGGGCGCCCCAGAAAGTACCGGAGACTGCCCCAATCACCGGAATATTGACGGACTGGTGCAGGCGGATCCTGCCTTCTCGATCCTTGGTGACATAGGCGGCATCTTCCAGGTCGATCAGATATTCGTTTTGCAGGCGCTGCATGGCATTGAGTACCTCGGCTGCCTTGCAGGCATCTCGATAGGCGACAGAAATGAGCTCGGACATGCGCAGGACTCCTCTGGAAATCATCTTGGGCGGCACGGCCTTCGGGCCGGGCAATGCAGAACATGCCTTTATTTTGCGGCATTTATTTTGCTTTTATACGACCTGACGCAAGCAATAGAGCTATTGGGCCGAACAATCCGGCAACACGTCGGTCGATTATGACGAAACGATGACAAGCTGCGCCGTTGTGTATGCACGGCACGAAGATCGTCATCTCCTACGTGCTGGCGATTAAGGGAAATAATTGCCAATTCCCCTGTTGATCTGTTCCGCTCGTTTTTGGAAAAGCCTTTAAGGAGGGACAAACTTAATGGCGCAAATTGACGTGCAATTTCGCAATGAAGTGTTGCGGAACTCGCAGAATTCAGCGCTGGTTCCTGTGCGCCGCAGCCGGTACGCCATGCGAACGATTCAGAACCATTTTTTTACGATCACTGCGCTCGCCGCGTCCTTGCTGATTGCAATTGCTTTTTTTCTTCAGGGGTTCCTGTCGTATCTATACCGGCTTAACCACGGCGAGGAAATCATTCATGTTATTAACAAAGTGGACCAGGTCGGCTTTTTGCTGCTCCTGGGCCTGGTCCTGCTCATGGTGGTCAGCGCGCTGGGATTTCACCGGCTTGAGCGTAGCAAGTCATTGCTTACGTTTTTTCTGCTTGCCTTCATCCTGACTGTGGTGGCGAAAGGAAAATTCGATAACATGGGTTCCGATTCGATGGCGGAAATCATGCATGCCAATTCCCAGGAGGGGGGCGATTTCATCGAATCCTACCTTTCGTTCGTAAAGCTTTCGGTCAAGGAATGCATTGTCCTGTTTGGGCCCCTGTTATTGATTCCCGTATATGCTCTGTTAGTGCGGAAAAGTGGCGGCACGGCAGGATTGCGAGACATCCGATTGGCCCTCAAGATCATTGCCCTCGTATATCTCCTGACAATTGCCCATTTTTTTTATCAGATGGCAGTAAATTATCATTCAATCGATTACTTCCGCGAACGCCTGGAGTCATCAACTGCCCGCGCCGTCGGAGCACTGGGCCGCACGCGAGAAGCGCCCAATGTGGTCGTCTACATTGGCGAATCGACGTCGCGCGAGAATTTCCCCCTTTACATGCCTGCTTATGCGCAAGCTGATCCACTTCAGGAAATTCGCGACGAGCTGATCGTTTTCTCGGATGTGGTGACATCCTTTTCGCATACGTTTCCATCCCTGTATCGCGCGTTCACCATGAGTAAGGATCCTTACCTCGATCAATTCTTGCTGATCAAGGATTTGCGCCGCCCCAACACACTGGCTGTCCTGGAGAAAGGGGGGATGGAGACGCACTGGATTTCCAATCAAAATCTGGTCGGGCGCTGGGACTGGAATTCCGAATTGTTCGGCCGACACAGCCAGCATCTGAAAGTGCTCAATGGGGCCGAACGGATGTACTTCAATGGCGTAAGAAAAACCGACCGTGCCCTGGTCGCGGCGTATCTGGAGGAGGCATCGCACCTGGAGCGTTCGCGACAAATGATGTTTTTGCATTCCTATGCCGGCCATGCCGATTACTGTAAGAATATTCCGCGCGAAGAACACACAGTTTCAGGGAGATTTCTGCCAACCCTGTCGCAACATGCCCTGTTTGGCGACATGTATGTTGGCGACCTGAACGAGCGCATGGAATCGATCGACTGTTATGGCTCGGTGATGTCCTTCGTTTCCAAAAACCTGCGCGCAGTGATTGATGATATTGCGCAGCGCACGTTGCCCGTAGTCTTTTTGTATTTTGCCGACCATGGTGAGGAAATCTACGAAGGCACCGGCCATGACTCCCGGCGAAACAGTTATCGCCATATTGAAATCCCTTTTTTCATTTACTTTAATTCGGCGGCCAGGGAGGCCTATCCAGACCTGTATCGCGCCGCACAGGAAAATCGCACCAAGCCCTACAGCATTGAGTGGCTGAGCGATACCCTCATTGACCTCGCCGGCATCGATTACAAGGAGCGGCAATTATTATCGGTATTCAGGCCGGACATGCAGGCGCCAAAGCGTTACGCCTTGCGTCGAACAGATATTCGCGGCAACCAGTTCATCCTTGCCGTGGACGATGAAGATGCTTCGCAGCGCCATGACTTGCTTAACCACGGGCATGACTACTTTCGCAAGCGGCGCCTCTACAATGCCTTTCCCGGGCCGGAAAAAAACAAGCTTTGCTCGTCTCGCACCAACAGCCTGTTGAAATTTCGCGAAGCCGCGAGCATATTCCAATGCGTTGAGATCGATATCACCATCGATGCCGAAGCCGACAAGCTGTATGTGTATCGACCGCCGCAGGCCAACAATCATTTGCAACTGAAGGATTTGATTGCCTTCGGCCCACCTCTGGAAGGGCACATGTTGCTGGCGATTCGCAATCCGGACAGCCGCAATCTGGCCGTATTGCAGGCACAACTCGACCGCCTGTTTTTGCCCGACCAGCGTCACCGGATAGTGATTGAAATCCCGCATTTTGACGGGGTGGACAGGCAGGGATTGCAGCGCCTGGCCAAGGCTGGCTATGAATTGTTTTACGCGCTGCCAGCGGATCTGGGCGCCGGATGCGCGCGCGATACCCTGCAGGCGGTTTGCCAGCGTTTCGCACGCGAGATCCTGCCTGTCATCGAGCAGGCGGGCGTGCAGGGGATTGCTTTTGACATCGAGGCCGTTCCCTTTGTAAGAAGCTTGCATGCGGCAACCCGGCTGCAGTACAGCATCAAGGACATGTCTGCGGGTGGCGGGAAGGATATCGATCGCGCCATTCTTGCGCGCAGCAATACCTACAGCATTCCCTATCGGAGCGCGTTTGATTATTGATGCATTGGGATTGACGCTTGGAGGACTATGGGGGAGGCTGGTGCCCATGGGCAGGATTGAACTGCCGACCTCTCCCTTACCAAGGGAGTGCTCTGCCACTGAGCTACATGGGCCAAACTTCAGAAAACAAAAAGCCCATCAATGAAGATGGGCTGTTTGCTCGAATTCTGTGGGGCGACCGACGGGGCTCGAACCCGCGACAACAGGAATCACAATCCTGGACTCTACCAACTGAGCTACAGCCGCCACTGAAAAAGCAGTGCCGCGATAACTAGTATCCCGGCAGCCCATCATTATACAAAATTTGTCGGCTGCTGGCAAATTGTCTGTGCGATTTCCTCGGTCGGCACGCGCAACCCCAAATTTACGGGGTTCAGACACCTTCCGGAGACTGGATTGCCAGTACTTCCGGACGCAGGTGCAGAAGCGTTTCGAATGCCTGGGCCAGCGTGGTCTGGCTACCGGTGGTATAGGCGTGCAATGTTCCCGTAGCCGCATCCTGGCGCCGCAGGCCATGCTGGTTCAGCAGCCGGCCCAGTTGGCGTGCCACCGCCGCGCCGGTGTCGATGATCTCGACCGGCCCCGGCGAGACTTGCTTTATCAGGCTTTCGATGGCGGGACGGACGAAGGGGTAGTGGGTGCAACCAAGTACCAGGGTGTCGGCGCCTTGCTGCAGCAGCGGCGTGACATACTGGTTCAGCAGGGCCATCGTCGCTGGGGAATGCAACTCGCCTTTTTCGACCTGGTCGGCCAGGCCCTTGCAAGCCTGGGACAGGAATTGCACATCGGTGGCGGCGCTGGTGTATTCACGCAATTGGCGGAATTTTTCACTGGCCAGCGTGCGCTCGGTTGCCAATACGCCAATCTTTCGACTCTTGCTGATGGCAGCGGCAGGTTTCAATCCCGGCTCGACGCCTACGACCGCCAGCGTGGGATAGCGCTCGCGCAGCGCCTTGATCGAGGCGGCCGTGGCGGTATTGCAGGCTACCACCAGCGCCTTGGCGCCTTGTTCCAGCAGGAAGGCGGCGATGCCCAGAGAACGCGCCACAATCACTTCTTCCGGCTTGCCACCATAGGGAGCAAAGCCGGAGTCGGCGAAATACAGCAGGTTTTCTTCGGGCAGATGCGCGCAGATATGGCGCAACACCGACAGGCCGCCGATGCCGGAATCGAAAACGCCGATTGGGGCAAGCATAGGGGTTTCGGGCTGCATGCAGCCTGCCTATGCGGCGGTACGGGCTTGCAAGCCCGTACTCCTGTCTTTATCCATCGGCGCTGGCAGGCTCATGTCGGCTCGTGCGGTGGGAATGGCTTAGGCCGGGATCACGGGGATGTCGATGAGCTTGGCGGAGGCTATGCGCTCCTGCCATTCCTTCGGCCCGGTGTTGTGCACCGAGATGCCGTTGGAGTCGACGGCAACCGTCACCGGCATGTCCTTGACCTCGAACTCGTAGATCGCTTCCATGCCCAGGTCCGCAAAGCCGACGACCTTGGCGCTCTTAATGGCCTTGGAGACCAGGTAGGCCGAGCCGCCGACTGCCATCAGGTAGGCTGACTTGTGGTTCTTGATCGATTCGATGGCGACCGGGCCGCGCTCGGCCTTGCCGATCATCGAGATCAGGCCGGTTTTTTCCAGCATCATGTCGGTGAACTTGTCCATGCGGGTGGCCGTGGTCGGACCCGCCGGGCCCACCACTTCGTCGCGCACCGGATCGACCGGGCCGACGTAGTAGATCACGCGGTTGGTGAAGTCCACCGGCAGGGATTCGCCCTTGGCCAGCATGTCGGCAATGCGCTTGTGGGCGGCGTCGCGGCCGGTCAGCATCTTGCCGTTCAAGAGCAGGGTCTGGCCGGGCTTCCACGAAGCGACTTCTTCGCGGGTCAGGGTGTCGAGGTCGATGCGCTTGGACTTTTCGGTGTCCGGCAGCCATTGCACATCCGGCCAGTCGGACAGCGACGGCGGATCGATATAGGCGGGGCCGGAGCCATCGAGCACGAAGTGGGCGTGGCGGGTCGCCGCGCAGTTCGGAATCATGGCGACCGGCTTGGACGCCGCATGGGTCGGGTACATGTTGATCTTGATGTCCAGCACGGTGGTCAGGCCACCCAGGCCCTGAGCGCCAATACCCAGTGCATTGACCTTTTCATACAGCTCGATGCGCAATTCCTCGAGCTTGTTTTGCGGGCCGCGCTGCAGCAGCTCATACATGTCGATGTGGTCCATCAGCGATTCCTTGGCCATCAGCATGGCCTTTTCGGCGGTGCCGCCGATGCCGATGCCCAGCATGCCGGGCGGGCACCAGCCGGCGCCCATGGTTGGCACGGTCTTCAGGACCCAGTCGACCACGGAGTCGGAGGGGTTCAGCATGACGAACTTGGATTTGTTTTCCGAACCGCCGCCCTTGGCGGCAACTTGCACGTCGACGGTGTTGCCCGGCACGACTTCCATGTGGATCACGGCCGGCGTGTTGTCCTTGGTATTTTTGCGGTCGAACAGGGGGTCGGCCACGACGGAAGCGCGCAGCACATTGTCCGAGTTGGCATAGCCGCGGCGCACGCCTTCATTGACGGCATCGGTGATCGAGCCCTTGAAGCCTTCGAAACGCACTTCCATGCCGATCTTCAGGAAGACATTGACGATGCCGGTATCCTGGCAAATTGGTCGGTGGCCTTCGGCGCACATTTTCGAGTTGGTGAGAATTTGTGCGATCGCATCCTTTGCGGCAGGGCTTTGCTCGCTCTGGTAGGCGCGTGCCAGATGCTGGATGTAGTCGGCAGGGTGGTAGTAGCTGATGTACTGCAGGGCAGCGGCAACCGATTCGATGAGGTCTTCTTGCTTGATGATAGTCATGAGCGTGCTTTCAAAGAATTAATGTTCAGAATTCGGTGCGTGGGTGCCCGAGATCAGGCGGTCGCAATAGGCAATCGCCAGCGCAGATACCAGGAATGTCAGGTGGATGCCGGTTTGCGCCAGCAGCACCTTGTCGCTATAGGCGCCGGCGTTGATGAAGGTTTTCAGCAAGTGGATCGAGGAAATGCCGATGATGGCGGTGGCCAGCTTGACCTTCAGCACCGAGGCATTCACGTGCGAGAGCCACTCCGGCTGGTCCGGATGGCTTTCCAGGTGCATGCGCGAGACAAAAGTTTCATAGCCGCCGACGATCACCATGATCAGCAGGTTGGAAATCATGACCACGTCGATCAGGCCCAGCACGACCAGCATGATGGTGCTTTCGGTCAGCTTGGTGCCTCGGGGCGTGCCGTCGACCGAAACCGCAGTAAGAATGTGTTCAAGCGAAGTGGCATTGCCGAACACGGCACCGATCAGGTCGGTCAGCTCGACCCAGAAATGGAATACATACACGACTTGCGCAAGGATCAAGCCAAGATAGAGCGGCAGCTGCAGCCAGCGGCTCATGAAAATCAGGTTGGCCAAGGGGCGGATCGGACGGCTGGCCCGAATTTCGGGATCTTCCTTCAATGACATGCTTTCTTTCCGAAATGATGCTAGGAGACAAAAAATGAATCCCGACATTTTACACGGCGCTGGCCTGGCCTTGCACGCAGTTATGCCGGGATAGGCCGTCGAATGGCCGAATAGAATTATTGAAGAACAATACTCCTTCGGATAGCCGCGCAAATCAAATGACAAGAGATACAATAATAGGAAATAAATAATGTAATTTTGTCCACAACAACAGCTTGCAGGAGATGACGATGGCCGAGATTGAAAATGCCAAACAGGAAAGCCGGGTGTTCAACCCGCCGGCGGCGCTGGTAAAAGATGCCGCGATATCCGGCATGGACGCGTACCGCGCCCTGTGCGCCGAGGCCGAGCAGGACTATGCCGGTTTCTGGGGCCGGCTCGCCCGCGAAAACCTCGACTGGCACAAGCCTTTCACGCAAACCCTGGATGAATCGGCTGCGCCGTTCTACAAGTGGTTCGGCGATGGCGAACTCAACGTTTCGTACAATTGCCTCGACCGCAACCTGGCCAATGGCAATGCCGACAAGACCGCGGTGATCTTCGAAGCCGATGGCGGCGACGTCACCCGGGTGACGTACCGCGAATTGCACCAGCGCGTCTGCAAGCTTGCCAATGGCTTGAAATCGCTGGGCATCCGGAAGGGCGACCGCGTCGTCATCTACATGCCCATGTCGGTCGAAGGCATTGCCGCCATGCAGGCGTGCGCGCGCATCGGCGCCACCCACTCGGTGGTGTTCGGCGGCTTTTCCGCCAAGTCCCTGCAGGAACGCATCATCGATGCCGGCGCGGTGGCCGTGATCACCGCCGACGAGCAGCTGCGCGGCGGCAAGCAACTGCCGCTGAAAGCCATCGTCGATGAAGCGCTGGGCCTGGGCGGTTGCGACTCCATCAAAAATGTCATCGTCTATCGCCGCACCGGCGGCAATATTGCCGTCAACGCTGGGCGCGACCTGTGGCTGCACGAGCTGGTGGCCGACCAGGCCGAGGCGTGCGAGCCGGAATGGGTCGATGCCGAGCATCCGCTGTTCATCCTCTATACGTCCGGCTCCACCGGCAAGCCCAAGGGCGTGCAGCATTCTTCCGGCGGCTACCTGCTGTGGGCCGCCTTGTCGATGAAATGGACCTTCGACATCAAGCCGGCCGACATCTTCTGGTGCACCGCCGACATCGGCTGGGTCACCGGCCACACCTACATCACCTATGGGCCCCTGGCCGTGGGCGCCACGCAAGTGGTCTTCGAAGGCGTGCCGACCTTCCCGAACGCCGGGCGTTTCTGGGACATGATCGCGCGCCACAAGGTGAGCATTTTCTATACCGCGCCCACGGCCATCCGCTCGCTGATCAAGGCGGCCGATGCCGACGCCGCTATCCATCCGTCGAAGTACGACTTGTCTTCCCTGCGCATCCTGGGCTCGGTGGGCGAGCCCATCAACCCGGAAGCATGGATGTGGTACTACAAGCACATCGGCCGCGAGCAATGCCCGATCGTCGACACGTTCTGGCAAACCGAGACTGGCGGCCACATGATTTCGCCGCTGCCGGGAGCCACGCCCATGGTGCCGGGGTCGTGCACGCTGCCCTTGCCGGGGATCATGGCGGCCATCGTCGACGAGACCGGCAATGAGTTGCCCAATGGCCAGGGCGGCATCCTGGTGGTCAAGCGGCCCTGGCCCTCGATGATCCGCACGATCTGGAATGACCCGGAGCGCTTCAAGAAGAGTTATTTCCCGGAAGAGTTTGCCGGCAAGCTGTACCTGGCAGGCGACGGGGCGATCCGCAACAAGGACACGGGGTATTTCACCATCACCGGGCGCATCGACGATGTGCTGAATGTCTCGGGTCACCGCATGGGGACCATGGAAATCGAATCGGCCCTGGTGGCGCATCCGCTGGTGGCCGAAGCCGCCGTGGTGGGCAAGCCGGATGAAACCACGGGCGAGGCGATCTGCGCCTTCGTGGTGCTGAAGCGCAGTCGCCCGACCGGTGAAGAGGCCAGGCAGATTGCCAAGGAATTGCGCGACTGGGTGGGCAAGGAAATCGGCCCGATCGCCAAGCCCAAGGAACTGCGTTTTGGCGACAACCTGCCCAAGACGCGCTCGGGCAAGATCATGCGGCGGCTGTTGCGCGTCCTGGCCAAGGGCGAGGATATCACCCAGGATATCTCGACCCTGGAGAACCCGGCCATCCTCGATCAATTGAAGCAGGCCCAGTAAATTTTTGGCAGTCAGCCAGGCCGGCGCGGCACATGCCGCGCCGGCCTTTTTCATGTGTTGCTGTCAATTTTCTCAAGCACCAGGCGTCAGCCTGGCGTGCTGCGGGCCCAGCGTACGATGTCAGCCACGCCCATGGCGCCGGGTTGACGGCGGATTTCCCGGCCCTGATGAAAGATGGCCAGGGTCGGGATGCTACGGATGGCATAGCGCGCCGCAAGCGCCTGTTCTTCCTCGGTGTTGACCTTGAGCAGTCGAAAATGCGGCTCCAACTGGGTTGCGGCCTGTTCGAACGCTGGCGCCATCATGCGGCAAGGGCCGCACCAGGGAGCCCAGAAATCCACCAGCAGGGGCAGGTCACTCTTTTGCAGTTGCCTGTCGAACTCAGCAGTCGCCAGCGATAGTGGCTGTCCGGAAAACAAAGGTCGATGGCAGCGGCCGCAATCCGGCGCTTCGGACAGGCGCTCCTGTGGCACGCGATTAACAGCCTGGCAGGCAGGGCAAACGAGGTGCAGTGACATGGCAAGCCTTGTATTGGTTTGGCGGTGCCGGCCTTGCCCGGCATCCTGTGACTGAACATGATGGCATGGAATGTAAATTCAAGATGTCGCTCATCACGCTTGATGCAGATGAATGCCCGCCAGCGCCTGCGGCGTCATCATGCTCAGTATCCCACCACATTGCCGAATCAAGGAGCCAGCATGTCCATGCGCCCGGGTTTTCCTGCAAGCTGCGCGGCAGCGGCCATGGCGATGGCGCTCCTTGGATGTTCTCCGGAACCCACGCCCGCACCACCCCCCGTGTCCGAGCCCGCCGGCAAGGCAGCGCCGATCGTCGTGCCTGCACCTGGCCTGGCCTTGCCAAATTTTGTCGAGCTGGTCAAACGGGAGGGGCCGGCAGTCGTCAACATCAGTACTTTGCGCGGCGGCAATGGAGCTGTAGCCGGCTTGCGCGAGGGCGACCCCTTTTATGAGTTTTTCCGGCGTTTTGGCGGCTTGCCGCAAATGGGCGAAGCTCCCCAGGTAGGCCTGGGTTCGGGCTTCATTATCAGCCAGGATGGTTATGTGCTGACCAATGCCCATGTGATCGCCGATACCGATGAGGTCATGGTCAAGCTGACCGACAAGCGCGAATTCCAGGCCAAGGTCATCGGCTATGACCGCTATACGGATGTCGCCCTGATCAAGATTGATGCAACCAGTTTGCCCGTAGTAACCATGGGGGATCCGAATCGCCTCGAAGCCGGCGAATGGGTAGCGGCCATTGGCGCCCCCTTCGGCTTTGAAAACAGCGTGACGGTGGGTGTCGTCAGCGCCAAGGGAAGGCTGTTGCCCAACGGCAGCTATGTCCCATTTATTCAGACCGACGTGGCCGTCAATCCCGGCAATTCCGGTGGGCCGCTATTCAGTACCCGTGGAGATGTCATTGGCATCAATTCGCAGATATACAGCCAGACGGGCGGTTACATGGGCATCTCGTTTGCCATTCCGATCGACATTGCACTGGATATTTCCCGTCAATTACGCGAGACCGGCAAGGTGACGCGCGGGCGAATCGGCGTGCAGTCGCAGGAATTGACGCAGGATATCGCTGCCGCCTTGGGCCTGAAGCAGCCTCAGGGTGTGTTGGTGGCGGCTGTACAGCGAGGCGGTCCAGCCGACCGTGCCGGCATCGTGCCGGGTGACGTGGTGTTACGCTACGATGGCAAGGAAGTGCGCAATCCTGCCGACCTGGCCCGGCTGGTGGGCGCAAGCCGGCCGGGGACGACGGTGGGTGCCGAGGTGTGGCGCAAGGATAAAACCATCCCTTTGAAAATCAAGGTGGACGAATTGCAAGGCTAAGTGGTGGGGCACCTGCCTCCGCCTTACGGCTGCAATACGTATTTTCCAGGTGCGTTATAGAGAATCTTGTCAAAGGGCGGCGGGGAAATCCGCCTGGACGAGTGCCGGCGCAGCCAGCGCTCCCACTCTGGCCACCAGGATCCTTCATGGCGTGGAGTGCGGGATTGCCAGATATCCGGGTCGATATAGGGATCCTGATGGTGACTGGTCGCCACCTGGTAGCTGCGGCGCGGTTGTCCCGGTGGCGAGACTACGCCGGCGTTGTGGCCGCCTGTGGTCAGCAGGAAGGTGACTTCGGTATCTGCCAATAAATGGATCTTGAAGGCTGAGCGCCATGGTGCGACGTGATCGGTCAGTGTGCCGACGGAAAAGATCGGCGCACGGATATCGGTCAGCGCAATTGGCTGGTCATCCACGCAATAGCTGCCTTCGGCCAGTTCATTGTCGAGGAAGAGCTTGCGAAGGTATTCCGAATGCATGCGGAACGGCATGCGGGTGGCATCGCCATTCCACGCCATCAAGTCGTTCTCCGGTTCCGAGCGACCCAGCAGATACTGGTTCAGCCTGCGCGACCAGATCAGGTCGTTCGAGCGCATCAGCTGAAAGGCACCCGCCATCTGCTTGGTGTCCAGGTAACCCTGGTCCCACATGATCGCTTCCAGCAGGGTGATCTGGCTTTCATCAATGAACAGCGACAGTTCGCCAGGTTCCTTGAAATCCACTTGCGAGGCAAACAGCGTAATGCTGGCGAGGCGGCGGTCATGGTGGCGTGCCATTGCCGCAGCGGCAATCGATAAAAGTGTGCCGCCCAGGCAATAGCCGACGGCGTTGATGTGCGGCGCACCAGTCTGTTCAAGCGCCGCTTCCAGCGCATCCATCACGCCCAACTTGCGGTAATCCTCCAGCGACATGTCGCGATCCGAAGCCAGAGGATTTTTCCAGGAAATCATGAAGACCGTGTAGCCCTGGTCCAGCAGGTACTTGACCAGGGAATTTTTGGGCGACAGATCGAGAATGTAGTATTTCATGATCCACGCCGGCACGAACAGGATGGGCGTTTCATGCACTGTCTCGGTGGTCGGTTCGTAGCGGATCAGCTCGATCAAACGGTTGCGGAACACGACCTTGCCCGGCGTGACGGCAAGGTTCTGACCTACCTTGAAGCTTGACCTGGCTTGCGGATGCGTATCGTTGACGGTGTGTTCGATATCCTTCAGTGCATTCTGCAATCCCGCTACCAGGTTGCGTCCACCAGTATGCAAGGTTTCCTGCAGCACGACAGGATTGGTGAGAAGGAAGTTCGAAGGCGAATACATATCGAGAATCTGCCGCACCACGAAGTTGACGACTTCTTCGTGGTGCAGCGATACGCCTGAAACATCGGTGGTTGCGCGATGCCACCATTGCTGCGTCAGCAGAAATCCCTGAGAAATGACATTGAAGGGCCAGCGCCGCCATGCGGGATCCGCAAATCGCTTGTCTTGGGGCAGGGGCACGACCGAGGTTTGCGCGGCATGGGGATCGTCTTGCACAATTTCCAGTTCATATTCATTCCAGCGCCAGATTTTTCGGGCTGCTTCCGTCAGCAATTCCTGTTGCTTGGACGGTGAATACTGGACATGCATCAGCCAGTCGACATACGCCATCCAGATCGACATCGGCGAGATATTGGCCGTCAGCTTGCCGATTCCCGCCTTCAGAATGCGGTCAAGATTGGCAGACGGTGCCTGGTTGTACGGCTCATGGTAAAAGGGAAAGTCGCGGTGCAGGGTCCCCAGCCACTGGCTGGCCATGCGCTCGACCCCTTCTGGAACGGTTGCGTGCTGGTCCATGGCGGTCGGTCTTTCCAAAAGTGATTGATTACACCTTAGTCAAGACTCAAATGGCCGTGTTTGAGCTTTGTCATCCATCCGCACAGGCGCTGCCTGCTTGCCGGATTTTGCGGATTATTGCATGAGGGAAATAAAGATCAATCCGGATCGTTCCAGGCTTCGCGGGGGGCCTGGGCGATATATGCCTGATCATGACAATAGACATTATCGAGATCTTTATTTGTTACGCCATTCTCGGAGGCCGACCAGACGAGATAGAAGCTGGCCAGGGCAAGCATCAGGATGACCATGACTGTCACGACAAAAAGCATTTGTTTTCCATCGTTATTGCGATAGGCGATTGTAGATCGAAATTTATTCTCAGTGGAATGATTTTTTAAAAGAAGCTTTCCTTACTGCAATTTAATGGAACCAAGGTTTATTTTCATTGGATCGATCGCTTCATGAGGGGCATCAACCCGCTTGTCACCATCCTGCTCCTAAGATGAATTTTTGTGCATGCGCTGCCTTGCGTGCCAGTTTTGCGCAAGGCAACGTGCTCCTCTTGCCCATGTCTTCCTTTCGTCATCCTGTGTCGTTGATGAAATCGGGATGGCGGTTTGCCTGTCGAATGCTGCTGGCTGCCGTCTTTTTCGCTTTGTTGCCTGGATTGCCAGGCTGCGGCGGGGGGGCGTCAACTGCCCCGGTGCCACTTGCCGCACTGGATGGCACGGCGGCGGCGAATCCAGTTGCCACGACGACCACGGCCGCGACGACCACGACCACGATCACTACAACGGCCACGACCACGACGCTGCCCGTCGCATTCGGCGAAGGGACACGGCAAACCTGGGAAAGCGCCTGGGTTTTCTTCCCTGGCATGGCGACGCGCATCCGCCTGCGCGATATACCGAACGGCCAGACTTACCCGGTGCTGATCTTCATGCATGGGTGCGCAGGCATGGCATCGCAGGAACATACAAACTGGGGCAGCCTGTTGGCCTCACTGGGCATGGTGGTCGTGATGCCAGACAGCTTTGCCAGGTCCGGACGCCCGGTCAACTGCGACGATTTGACGGAAGGCGGCGGTCCTTATCCGCAGGTGCATGAGATGCGTCTTGAGGAAATCGCCTATGCCAGTCAACAGATCCGGATGCAAACCTGGTATGACGGCAAACATCTCCTGCTGATGGGCTATAGCGAGGGTGCCATCGCAGCGGTGCGCACCCCTCTGGCCGGATTTCGCGGGGTCATTGCAACCTCCTGGACTTGTACGCACTGGAACGTGCCCGCGTTGCATGGCATTTACCTGCCGCTCGACACGCCCATACTGACACTTCGCCATGAGGACGACTCCTGGTTTCCCAGCGCTGCCCTTGATGGCAATTGTGCAGATCACATGGCCGGCCGGCCGGATGCAACCAGCCTTGTCGTGCCTGGTTTGGGGCATGGCACGTTCCATGATGCCTCGGCGCGGGAGGCCGTTATCGCCTTCGTGCAGCACTTGCTGGATATTCCTTGAGCATTCTTTCGCGGCGCTTGCCAGTACCGGGAGTAATCATTGATCAGCCGCAACGATGGATTAGCGCTCGCTTTTATTCTTTCCCTGTGTAGTTCGATGTAAAACTCGGGAGGATAGCGATGCTGAACGATCATGTAAGCAATGAACTTGGCCTTGAAGGCGTGGCGTTTACGGTTGCAGAAGGTTTTTCCCGGCGCAAGTGCATCGTTCTTCGGCAGGCGTTGTATCTATTGTCTGAAGATGCCGATCCTCAGGACCTGGCGGCAATTTACAGGCGCCACGAGTATCGCATCCAGCAGGTCGCCCGACGCTTGCTCAACTCTGGCCAGGCCGACAAGCCGCTGGTCATCGGTCCCTGGTCGTTCCGGCCGCACGCCGCGTGATTCCACAGCAAAAGCGTATTGCAATTTTGCCAGCAAGGCGTTGATCCTTTACACTGTGCTCCGGATCTGGGGGTGCTTTCGTGCCCCTTGCTTGCAATGCCAGGGAGCTTCGACGCAATATGCCTGCCGTACAATTTATTACCCGCAAGCGGCTCTTTTGGGCTTGCGTCATGCTTCTGACCTTGCTGGTGCTGGCATTGGCGGTAGTCCTAAATCACCTGGAAGTTGCCCCGCGCAGCCTGGGGCCCTATCTGGAGCGGCGTTCGCTTGGCCACAATCCCCTTATTGAGGATTTCGGCAGTTGGAGCAAGCGCGCACTGGTGTCGCTTGATCGCGGCGAGCAGCTCCCATTCGCGCTGCCACCGCTCAAACTTGGCGCGCAAGCTGTGCCAGCGCAAACCGGTAACGCCCGTTTGCCGCGGGATGGTGCAGCAGGCCAGGTAGTATTCGTCGATTCGGCCGTCGCCGCGCGCAATGCCATTCAGGCAGCAAGTCCCGGTGATGTCATTACCTTCCTGCCCGGCAGATATTTTTTCAATGGCCGTTCCGTTGACGCGACCCGGCCCGGCAACGCTACCGGCGCAATTACAGTCCGCGCGCAGCAGCCCGGCACTGTCACCCTGCTGTTCGACCTTACCGAAGGGTTCCGGGTATCGGCGCCATACTGGATATTTGAGAATCTGGCGATCAAGGGCGTTTGCCCTGAGCATACCAATTGCGAACATGCTTTCCATGTCACGACACAGGCGGCATATTTCATGGCGCGCAACAATGTCATCACCGATTTCAATGCGCATTTCAAGGTCAATGGCGATGGCACGCATTATCCCGACCACGGCATTATTGAAGCCAACACCCTGAGCAATACCAGCGTGCGTCAGACCGCCAATCCAGTGACACCGATCGATATTGTTGGCGCCAATGACTGGATCATCCGCGGGAATCTGATTAGCGACTTCGTCAAGGGAGATGGCAATCGCGTCAGCTACGGCGCCTTTGCCAAGGGAGCCGGCCGCGGCAATCGCTTCGAGCGCAATATCGTCTTGTGCGAACGGGCGCTGCGCGGCGCTCCAGGGCAGCGCGTCGGCTTGTCGCTCGGCGGCGGCGGCACCGGCAGCATGTACTGCCGCGACCGCAAGTGCCTGACCGAGCAGGACGGTGGCAGCATCGAGGCCAACCTGATTGCTTTCTGTTCGGACGATGGCATTTATCTCAACCGCGCTGCGGCCAGCCGGGTGGCACACAATACGCTGATCGATACTGCAGGCATTACCGTAGGGTTTGCCGTCAGTAGCGCCGATATCGAGGGAAACCTGCTTGATAGCATTATCCGCAGCCGCGATGATGGGGTCATACGCGCTACCGACAATGTAACATCCGCATTGTTGCGCAACTATGCCGGTTGGCACGCAGTACGCGACCTTTTCGTGCAGCCTGCAATGTTCGACTTTGCTTGGCGCGCAGCGCCACCCCTGCGAAAAGCGGGCAGTGTTCCGCCACTTGGCTTATGCGGGGATTTGCGGAATACGCCATCAGTGTACGGCGCATTCGACGATTTTTCCGCGTGTCTGGCAATTCCTGGCCCTGCCGGCAGCCATCCGGTTGCGGTGGCAGGGCCGCGCTGACTTGTGCACACAAACAGTGAACAAGTCTGTGGATAAGCGGGTAGAAAATTTCTTAAGTGAATGATTCTAAAGGTTTATTTCCCGCTGGTAAAAAACAGGGCGAGCTTAACGTAGTCTCTGGAGCAAGACCTGCGTTTGCAGTTCGCTGATGGCAAAACAGGCCTGTTGCCAGGAAAGGCGCAATTCCTGCAATGAATCGGCCATCATTTCGAATGCCTGGATGGCGGCCTGTTGAGGCGTGGCACGAGAACGCGCTGCCTCAATGCGGCCAAGGAGCCTTTCCAGGCTGTTGCGCCTTTCCGGCGGTGCCGCGTCGACGGCGTTTTGTAACAAGCGGGTACGCAGGGCTTCGAAGGCCTCCGGGTCGTCCTGATGCAACTTCAGCAACATGTCGAAGTCCGGGATAGGAAAGGAAAATGGCATGGCGCTTCCTGATCGGCGTTGTGAGTCCTTTGACAATAAAGCCTCGACCGGTGTGCCACTTGTAATTTATCAACGGAATTGCATGCCCTCGCAGGGGTTCCGCAAACAAATTGTTTGAGTGCTTTCCTTTTCAGATTTTCGGTTGCTTGCAAGCCCTTGTGCAAATGAAATTTAACATTGGCAACCAAAAATCAAGCGGCGCTCCCTGGCACGCTCGTTGTCTTCAAACATTGCTTCCCTGCATTCCGTGCTGCAATACGTGCGGTGGGATTGCAGCGGCTTATTGCAATACCAGCAATGCGATTTTGCTGTGTTTTCACTCTTGCCTGCCTGGGTAAACACGTAACGTTCAGAACCGCTAGGAGTGGATGAGCTAACGACATGCATTTTTGTCTCCTTAATTTTAATCAGTACACAACTTGTAATTGGTTGATCAAGATTAATTCTCCGGCGACAGAAGACTGTGAGAAAAATCAAAGGAACAAAGGGCAGATTATTGCTGAAGAGTTATTTTTTGGCGGAAACAGGACTAAATTCAAGAAAGGGCAGAAACAATGGTGCAAACATGCGAAAAGATGTTGCAATTAAACATTAGTTTGCTAAATATTAATGTTTTTAGTCTGGTTACGACCTACAATAAATCTACAAACTTAATTGCTGGAGGCAGCATGGATACAATTCAACAGGCGGATGAGCCGCGCTGGCGCAAGCTGGAGGCTGCAAAAAGCCATACCCGAAAAGTGGCATTTACGATAATGGGACTTGCCTTGACGTCTCTGTTCGTTGCAATTACGGCGTCGGCTGCCTGAGCCAACCTGGAATACGCAATCGGGTGAGAGTGCTGGAGAGGGGATTGGTTACGGCTTTTCTGCTTCTTTTGCAGACGGACGGCTGTTCAGCTCAGCACGGATGAGTTGTGCTTCCTTGCCGGCTTTTTCAAGCTGTTCGATCAATTGCGGGATATCGTCAGGATGGACCGTAATGATCGCGACTTCCTGATTGTAATTTTCCTGCTTCATGCGAACGTGTCCCAGGCGTCCGGTAGAAACGTCGACAGAATCTCTTAATTCAAAAATGGTGTTGCTCATGATACGTATCGGGCGGCAATGGTGATTACACCTATTCTACTGTAAATTCCGACAGTAAATCGTTGTAATCGGGATGTTGCGAATTTCCACAAAATATGAACCATCCCGGCTGTTTGTGCAAGCCGGAGCTGCACTGCCTGATTTTTCATCGCCGCCTAAATATCCTTTTAAAACAAAAGCTTAACGCCTGTCTCCGGTACTTGTCCACAGTATTGTCCACGCTTAGTGTGGGTAATCCACAGGCCGGAACCAGCTGACTTGCCTCTTTATACGGCCACCGGGGCCTTGATCCCCGGATGCGACTGGTACCCGACAATGTCAAAATCCTCGAAACGGTAGTCAAAGATCGATTCTGGCTTGCGTGCAATGCGCAATGTTGGCAGCGGGAAGCTCGTTCGCGAAAGCTGTTCAGCCACCTGGTCCATGTGGTTGGAATACAAGTGGCAGTCGCCGCCGGTCCAGATGAAGTCGCCTACCTCCAGGCCAGCCTGCTGCGCCATCATGTGGGTCAAGAGGGCGTAGGAGGCGATGTTGAAAGGCACGCCCAGGAAGATGTCGGCACTACGCTGGTACAGCTGGCATGACAGCTTGCCGTCGGCGACATAGAACTGGAAGAAGGCATGGCAGGGCGGCAGTTTCATCTGTGGGATGTCGGCCACGTTCCAGGCCGAGACAATCATGCGGCGCGAATCCGGGTTGTTCTTGATCTGTTCAAGCACCTGGGCGATCTGGTCGATGTGCTGGCCGTTCGGCGCCGGCCAGGAGCGCCACTGGTAGCCGTAGATCGGCCCGAGGTTGCCTTCGGCATCGGCCCACTCATCCCAGATCGAGACGCCATTATCCTTCAGGTACCTGGTGTTGGTGGAGCCGGCGAGGAACCAGATCAGCTCGTGGATGATCGACTTCAGGTGCAGCTTCTTGGTCGTCACCAGCGGGAAGCCTTCCTGCAAATTGAAACGCATCTGGTAACCGAACACCGAACGGGTCCCGGTGCCGGTGCGGTCGGTTTTTACGGTGCCATGTTGCTGCACATGGCGCATGAAGTCGAGGTATTGGCGCATGGATGAATCTCGGTTGGCATTTTAGCTGGCGGACTTGGCCCGCTATATTGCCTGCCATTGTAGCGTAACTGCGATGACGCCCGCCGTTCAGGCCTGGCCGAACTGCAGCGCCGCCAGGCTGGCGTACAGGCCACCTTGCGCCACCAGTTGCGCATGCGTGCCGGTTTCGACAATCCTGCCGTGTTCCATGACGACGATCCGGTCGGCGCGCTGCACCGTCGCCAGGCGGTGGGCAATGACAAGCGTGGTACGGCCTTCCATCGCCGCCTCCAGCGCGCCCTGGACCAGGCGTTCGGACTCCGCATCCAGCGCGCTGGTGGCTTCGTCGAGCAACAGCAATGGCGGGTTTTTCAGGAGCGCGCGGGCAATGGCAATGCGCTGGCGCTGGCCGCCGGAGAGACGCACGCCGCGTTCGCCGAGGAAGGTGCGATAGCCTTCCGGCAGCCGCTCGATGAATTCGTGCGCCGCCGCCATTTTTGCGGCGGCGGCCACTTCCTCGTCACTGGCGCCGGGACGGCCGTAGCGGATGTTTTCCATCGCATCGGCAGAAAAAATCACGGTATCCTGCGGCACGATGCCGATAGCGCCGCGCAATGCCTGCAGGTCGAGCCGACGTATATCCATGCCATCGAGCGCGATCTGTCCCTGCTGCGGATCGTAAAAGCGCAGCAGCAACTGGAACAGCGTGGTTTTTCCCGCGCCGGAGGGACCGACGATGGCCACCGTCTCGCCCGGTGCGATGGATAGCGTGAGGTGCGACAGGGCCAGTGTTTGCGGGCGTGAAGGATAGCTGAAGCCGACATCGGACAACGTCAGCGCGGCGCCGCTTTGGGCCAGTTGCGGCAGGGCGTGCGGATGCGCCGGGGTTTGCACCGGCGAGCTGAGCGCCAGCAGTTCCAGCAGGCGCTCGGTGGCGCCGGCGGCACGCTGCGCTTCGCCCAATACTTCCGAAAGCGCGCCGATGGCACCGGCAACGATGACGGCGTAGAGGATGAACTGCCCCAGTTCGCCTGCTGTCATGCTGCCGTCGAGCACGGCTTTCGCGCCCAGCCAGAGCACGAATACGATAGCGCCGAACACCAGCAGGATCGCCAGCGCCGTCAGTTGCGAACGGGCGCGGATACGGGCGGTGGCCGTCATGAAAGCGCGTTCGACCGTGACGCCGAAGCGTTGCGACTCGCGTCCTTCCTGCGTGTAGGCCTGCACCGTCGGCATGGCGTTAAGGATTTCACCGGCCAGCGCCGAGGCATCGGCGATGCGGTCTTGCGAATCGCGCGAGAGCTTGCGCACGCGCCGGCCGAACAGGATGATGGGCACGACCACCAGTGCCAGCAATACGACAATCAGGGCAGACAATTTGACGCTGGTGAAGAACAGCATGGCCATGCCGCCGACGAAGAGGAGGGCATTGCGCAAGGCCATCGAGATGCTGGTGCCCACCAGCGCCTGGATCAGGGTGGTATCCGTGGTCAGGCGAGAGAGCACCTCGCCGGTCTTTGCGGTTTCGAAAAATTGCGGACTCTGGTTGACGACATGCTGGTAGACGGCGCTGCGCAAGTCGGCGGTGACGCGCTCGCCCAGCCACGACACCATGTAAAAACGTGCCGCCGTGGCCAGCGCGAGGATGCCGGCGACGCCGAACAGCGCGAGGAAATAACGATCGATATGGGCAGTGCTGGCAATGCCCGCGCCGCTGGCGGCGCCAAAACCGAGGTCGACCATTTGCCGGAACGCGTAAGGTATGGCAAGGGTAGCGCCGGCCGCAACCAGCAAGGCGATGCCGGCCAGGATGAAACGGCGCAGGTAGGGACGCAGGAAGGGCAGCAGTGCAGCCAGCGTGGCAAGGCTGCCTTTGGCACGGGGATCGGGTGATGTCATAATTTCAGTGGCTTTACATAGCCGGTCAGTTCGAGGTAACCGCGGCCGGCAGGCTTGCCGTCGCGGCGCAGGGTAACGGCGCCTTCCCAGTAGACTGCGCCGGTGGACTGGCGCGAATCGAGTTCCTGGTCATTTTGCAGGGGCGAGATTTCCCACGCGAGGGGGCCAGCCGCGAGGGTTTGCGCCACCGGGTAGCGGGCATCGGTGCGCGGCGAACGCCAGTGGCGCACCGCATTGAAACTAACCTGGTCGGGCGCGTATTGCGTGACGCGTCCGCCGGCATCGCGCAGAGCAGCATGCGCCCACAATTTCTTGCCATCCTTGCCGCGAATCTGGAAAGCCATCAGGGCACTGCCGTCGTCGAGGTTGGCGCCCAGCCAGTCCCATCCGGCGGCATTTTCATCGAGCACGCTGGTGGACCACTCATGGTCGAGCCACGCCGTGCCGCTGACGGATTGCGCCTGGCCGCCTCGCATCACGCTGCCGCTGACCTGCAACTGCGGCTGGCTGTAATAATAACTGGCCTGTTCCGGGCGCGGCCCCTTGCGCGAAAAGCCGCCTTCGCCTTGAAGCATCGGCGGCTGGCTGGGCGAAAGTTCAAGCGTGAGGGAAAAGTCGCGCGCGGCGATGTCGGCATGGTAGCGCCCGTCGGCGGCGCGGCGCAGCCGCCAGCTGTCGAGCTTGACGTCGGTGTCGTCCTGCTTGGCGTAAGCCAGGCCAAAGCCTTCGCGGGCGCTCTTCTGGTCATGCAGGAGCTTGTCCTGTCCGGGGTCGGACAGGGCAGCATGGGCAATGATCAGTTGCTGCGGCGCGAAGCGGCTGGGGTTGGCGCGGTCATGGTCGGTAGCGGAACGGAAGAACGTGATCTGGAAGCCGAGGGGCTTCCCCTGCGGCGTCTGCAGCCAGCCCGTGACGTACCACCACTCGGTGCGAAACCCGGGATGGGCGCCGTGGTCGCGCGGGAAGGCAAAGGGTTTGCCCGGCACGACGCTGGCCGGCACAGGTCGTGCGGCAAATGCCGCGCCGGTGCTGACGGCCAGCGCCAGCCAGGCCAGGATGCCGATGATCTTTTTCATTACCAGTCCTCCCGTACTGCACGCACCGCATTGCCCGATACCGCGTGGCGCCCGGCCACTACTGCCGTCAGCGTGGCCGAAACGAGCAGGACCAAAGCGACGCTGGCCAGCAATCCCCAAGGCAGATGCAGCTGCATGCTCCAGTGGAACGATTGCGGATTGACGACGTAGACCAGGATGAGGCTGATGGCAAAGCCCAGCGCAAATCCGGCGGCGATGCCGATGGACGTCAACAGCAAGCCTTCGATGGCGAGGATGCGCAAAACCTGGCTGCGGGTGACGCCGATGTGGCGCAGCATGCCGAATTCGCGCGCGCGCGCGATGGTCTGGGCGGAAAAGGTGGTAGCCACGCCGAACAGGCCGATCAGTACGGCGACGGCTTCCAGGAGATAGGTCACGGCGAAGCTGCGGTCGAAGATTTTCAGGCTGGCGGCGCGGATTTCACCGGGTTGGGAAAATTCCAGCGCTGGGCCGAAGGGCAGGCGTTGCAATGCCGTGATCGTTTGCTCGGGTGTATTGCCGGGGGCAAGCCACAGGCCGGCATTTTCAGCCTGCATGTCGCCGCTCAGGCGCCGGTAGTCTTGCGCGCGCATCTGGATGGCGCCGAACTGGCGCACGTAGTCGCGCCAGATCCCGGCGACGATGACTTCCTGTAGTCGGCCACCGAGCGGCAATTGCAGGCGGCTGCCAGGACGGTAGCCGTACAGGTCGACCATCGCTTCCGACACCCACACGGGAACGGCACCCCGGGGAATGGCTTGCAGCGGCGCGGGATCGTCCATGAGGGCGAGTGACTTGCCCGGATCCTGCAGGTCGATATTGCGCGCGATCAAGGCTACGTCCGGGCGGGTCGGGTCGAGCGTCAGTTGCGTCATGCGCAGGAAGTCGGTGCGGGCGACGCCGGGTACCGTGGCGATAGCGGCCTGTTCAGTCAGGTCGAAGCCGGCGGTATCACCGCTGCCGGCGGCCTGCACGTACAGGTCGGCGGGCAATACCCGCGCCAGCCAGTCGTCCACCGAGATCCGAAAACTTGCCACCATGATTCCCATCGCCACCATCAGGCTGAAGCTCGACAGCACGCCGCCCAGGGCGATTGATGCGTGGCCGGGGGCGTTGGCCAGGCGCGCCAGGCCCAGCGTGGCCGCTGCGCCCGCGCCGAGCTTCGTTGCCCGACGCGCCAGCCAGCCGAAGGCCACAGCTGCCAGACGCGGCATGAGGGCGATGCCGCCGACCAGCAGGAGCGCCACTGCAAGATAGCCGAATACCGGCAAGCCCGCCAGTGGCGGCAAGCGGGCAAAGAGAATGCCGATAACCAGGCAAGCCAGCGCCGGCCACGGCGTTGCCAGGCGCGACAGGGCGCCTTCCTCGCTGCCGGCCTTCAGTGCCGGCGCCGGCTTCGCGCGCGCCGCTTCCCAGGCAGGGACAGCGCTGCCGAGTATCGCAATGCCGGTGCCAAGCAGGAAAAACAGCAGGGCGGCGCCCGGGGCGAAGGCGACGCTGGGTTGCACGCCGGGAAAGTAGCCGCCGCCCAGGTCGGCGCCGAAGTAGCGCAGGGCCGCAGCTGCAGCGGCAAAGCCGCCGAGCAGGCCCAGCTGGGAACCTGCCGTCCCCAGCAAGGCGCCCTCGGCCAGCAGTTGCAGCAGCAACTGGCGCCGTGTCAGGCCGAGCACGCGCAGCAGCGCCAGCTGGCTGCGGCGGCGGATCACCGCCTGTGCCTGGCTGGAAAACACCAGGAATGCACCCGTGAACAAGGCCACTAGTGCCAGTACATTCAGATTGACGCGATAGGCACGCGACATGCTGGCGGTGCGTGTCTGCTGTTCCTGCGGCAGGCTGACGAGTGCCTGTCCGGCCCACTGCTGCTGCAATTGCCGCTGCACGGCGGCACGGTCGGCGCCTGCCTGCAATTTGAGGTCGATGCGCGAGAGTTGCCCGAGGCGATGCAGTCTCCACTGCAGCGCGCCAATATCCATGACGGCGAGGCGCTGGCCGGGGCGCGCGCCGGTGAGCGTGCCAGCCACGAGCAGGGTGAGCGTGCCGGTGCCGGCACGCACCTGGATTGGCTGGCCCGGCTGCACCTGCAGCCATTGCAGCGCCGCGGGCGACAGGAAGATGGAGTCGTCGGCGAGCGTGTCGTTGCGGTTGCCTGCGAGGACGGTGCCGATCAGTTCTGGCGTCACCGCTGCGGCACGGAAGACGTCGACACCGATGATCTTCAGCGGCCTGTTCTGGCCGGGAAGGGCCGCGTCGAGTTCCAGGACCGGGCTTGCTGCCGCAACGCCAGGGTGCTGCGCGAGGGCTGGATAGAGCGCTTCGTCGAACCACTCCTGCCTGCCGCGGACCTGCAAGTCGGCCTGGCCGGACAGCGTTTGCACTGCGGCGGAAAATTCATGCAGGGCGGCGCTGTTGATGAGGTGGATGGCAAAGCCGAGCGCCACGCCGACGGCGATGGCGAAAATGGCGACTGCGCTGCGCAGCGGATGGGCGCGCCATTCGCCGGCGAGCAGCCAGCCCATCAGGCGCCGAAGGGAGTTGCTGCGGGAACGGGGGCGCATGTCAGGCCGGGCGCAAGCCATCCCGGCCCAGCACCAGCACGCGGTCCGCGCTGGCCGCTGCTGCTGGCGAATGGGTCACCAGGATGGCGGTGGCGCCGCTGGCCTTAATTTCTTCGCGCAGCAATTGCTGGACGCCATGCGCGGTTTCGGGGTCGAGATTGCCGGTTGGCTCGTCGGCCAGCAGCAGGCGGGGGCGGTGGACCAGCGCGCGGGCAATCGCCACGCGCTGCAACTCACCGCCGGACAGCTGTCGCGGAAAATCCGTGCCGCGTCCATCCAGCCCGACTGCCGCCAGCATTTGTCCCGCGCGCTCCTGCGGCAAGCTGTTGAGCAGCAGCGGCAAGCCGATGTTTTGCAACAGGTTCAGGTGGGGCAGGATATGGAATGCCTGGAAGATGAAACCGAACTTTTCGCCACGCAGGCGCGTCGCGGCATCATCATCGAGCGCGGAAATCGTCACGCCGTCGACGACTACTTCGCCGGAATCAGGCGTATCCAGGCCGGCGATGATGTTGAGAAGGGTCGATTTGCCAACGCCCGATTCACCCATGATGGCGACATATTCGCCTGGTGCAAATTGCCACGACAGGTTCGACAATACCTGGCGCCCGTTGGTATAGGCCTTGCAGAGATGGCGCAATTCCAGCATGGTGCTCCTAGCGGGTCATGCCGCGACGCAGGGCGAAGCTTGCGGCATCGACTGCGGCCACCAGCAGCAGCATGGCAACGATGACACTGGCGGCTTGCTGCATCTGAAACAGCGAAAGATGGTATTTGAGCATCTGGCCGAGTCCGCCGGCACCCACTACGCCCAGCACGGCGGCAGCGCGGATATTGTTTTCCCAGCGGTACAGCGTGTAAGACATGATCTGCGGCATGGCCTGTGGCAGGGTGGCGTACAGGAAGGCGGCCGCTGGCCTGGCGCCATTGATGCGCAAGGTTTCTTCTGGTTGCGGCGGCAGGTTTTCCATGGCGTCGGCAAACAGCCGCCCCAACACGCCAGCGGTATGGGCTGCCAGGGCGACGGTGCCGGCGAAGGGTCCCAGTCCGGCCGCAATCAGCAGGATCGACGCCCATACCAGTTCCGGCACGGAGCGCAAGACATTGAGCAGCATGCGCGTGGCCGCGCGCGGCCACGCGCCGAAACGCCCGGCCGCAGGCAGCGCCAGCGCCAGCCCCGCGATCGCCGCCAGCAGGGTGCCCAACGCCGACATGGCCAGCGTTTCGAAGGTGGCGCCGGCGACCTTGCGCAGGAATGCAGGCGCCAATTCCGGCGGGGCGAAGCCGTGCAGGAATTCTGCGGTGGTTTGCAGCGCACTGGTACTGAACAGGTCGCGCCATTTCAGGGGCAGGGTGAAGAAGCTGGCGACAGTCAGCAAGAGAATTGCCGCCAGCAAAAGCAGCGTCTGCCAGTCGCGCGGGGGCGGCGCCGGCGGCACCAGTTTCAGCGGCTCGCTGCTCATCCCAGCCTCCGCCGCAGCAGCTTGCTGACGCCATCGGCGCACGCCACCAGCAGGATAAATACCAGCAGCATGGTCGACACTTCGCCGCCGGCCAGCATTTTCGTGGATTCATCCATCCTTTGGCCGAGTCCGCCTGCGCCGACGAAGCCCATGATGATCGAGCCGCGCACGGCGCACTCCCAGCGATAAACAGTGTAGGACACGAGCTCCGAGGCCGCTTGCGGCAGCGTGCCGTACAGTAGCGCCGACACGCGGGAACTGCCGCCTTTCAGGAGGGCTTGCGTGGCATGGGCATCCGTGGATTCGAGGATTTCGGCATACACCTTGCCGAGCATGCCGCAATAGGTCAGGGCGATTGCCAGAACGCCGGCGGTCGGGCCGAGACCGACGATGCGCACGAACAGCAGCGCCCATACCAGTTCGGGAACGCTTCGCAGTCCGACCAGCAGCCAGCGCACGGCTTGCCGCAACAGCCATGCCGGCAGCCTCATGCGGCCGCCGCCGATGCGTGAAATGGAAAGCTGTTCATTGACGACGAACGTGAGCGGAATGGCGCCGGCGATCGCCAGCGCCAGGCCGGCAGTCGCCATGGCGACCGTCTCCCAGGTCGCGGTGGCGACCATGGCAAGGAATTCAGCCGAGTGCGCCGGCGGGAAGAAATCGGACAGAAACCGTCCGGTCGCCCTGAGGCTTTGCGTGTCGAGCAGGATCCAGGGCTTGAATTCGCTGGCGACCAGCATTGGCCACAGCAGCAGGATGCCGATGGCGACAATGGCCAGCCGCCAGCGCCAGGCTGGATCGGCGTATGGCGCAGAGGTGTATTGCGAAGTTGCTGCGGAAGACATCAGAAGCAGCGGGTGATGGTGGGGGCTTGCTGCAGCTGGCTGTCGCTGTCGTCGTCGGCTGCGTGCAGGGGGGTGCTGGCGTGGCGATACAGCGCGGCAATCATGGCATCGGTGACGTCGTCGCGGGCGGCATCGAAAACGATGCGGCCGTCGCGCAGGCCGATGATGCGGGGGAAGTGCCGGCGCGCCAATTCGACCTGATGCAGGCTACAAATCATTGCAGCCTTGCGCGATTGCGCTTCCTGCTGCAGCACTGTGAGCGTCTGCAGCGCCAGCGTCGGATCGAGTGCCGACAGCGGCTCGTCGACGAGCAGCGCCTCGGCGCCCGAAACCAGCAGGCGCGCCATGCCGCAGCGCTGGCGCTCGCCGCCGGACAGGCGGTCGACGCGGGAATACAGCTTGTCCTGCAGGTGAAAGTGGGCCAGCGCCTCATAAGCCAATTGCGGCTCGGCCGGCTTGAACAGCGAGCTGACGGCCCGGGCCAGGCTCCAGTGCGGCAGCCGGCCGGCCAGCACGGCGGTGACTACGCGCTGGCGCGGTGGCAGCGGCGGCGTCTGCGGCGCCAAAAATAGCCGCCGGCGCAGAGCGTGCCGCTGCGCATTGGAAAGCGCCCAGGGCGATGTGCCGAATACTTCCAGCGTGCCGGCATCGGGCCGGTGGGCGCAGGCAAGGGTATGCAGCAAGGTTGTCTTGCCGGCACCGGAAGGGCCGATCAGGGCGATCTGCTCGCCGGGTGCGACGGACAGGTTCAATTCGTGCAGGGCATGCGCAGCACCGGCGCCATGATGGCGCACCGACAGGTTGTTCAGAGAGAAAACAGTCATGCTGGCGTCAAGCCCTGTGCGAATGGCGTGCTTACTTCAGGAGGCCGGCGTTTTTTGCTGCATCTTCGATGGCCTTGTAGTTCTCGGCTTTGGTCGGGATGAAGCGGGTGGCGCGTTGCAGTTCGAGGATTTCCTTACCCTGTGCGGTGTCCTTGGTCAGCGCGAGGAAGGCGTCGGTGAGCTTCTTGCGCAGTGCCGGGTCCATGTCGGCACGCACGGTCCAGTTGTAGTCGTAATAGCCTGGCGTGGTGTAGAACACCCGTACTTCCTTCGGGTCCACCTTGTTTTGCGCGACCAGCTTTTCCCAGACCGAGATATTCAGCGCACCGGCATCGACCTTGCCGCCCGAGACGGCCGCGACGGTGGCGTCATGCGCGCCAGAAAAGGCGATGCGCTTCAAGTCGGTATCCGGGTTGATCTTTGCGCCCAGAAGGAAGGAGCGGGGCATCAGGTGGCCGGAGGTCGAGGATTCGGAGCCGAAGGAAAAAGTCTTGCCCTTGAGGTCTTCCAGCTTGTTGATATCCTTGTGCGTGGTGATGAATACGGATTTGAATCGCTCGTCTTCCTCGCGCTGCACGATCGGTACTACCTGCCCCTTGCTGCGCACGTTCGCTTGCACGAAAGTGAAACCGCCGAACCAGACCATGTCCAGTTTTTTATTCAGCAAACCCTCGACCGAGGCGGCATAGTCGGTAACGGGTGTAAACTCGACCTTCATGCCGGTTTTCTGTTCAAGATACTCCCCCAGCGGCTTGAACTTGCGCTGCAACTCGGTCGGCGCCTCATCGGGGATGGCCGATACGCGCAAGACTTGTTGTGCGTGTGCAAGGTTGCCGGCAGATGCACCAATGGCCAGGGCAAGAGTCAGCATCATTTTTTTGCAGGGGGAAGCGAGAAGCTTGAGCATGAATGGCTTTCTTGTCAGGTTAATGTGAAAGGAGTGGCTGAGGCAGGGCCAGGCTTTTGTGTCGTCTCAACCGGTAGAAATGAATAAACCGCTATGATAGCCAAAAGTACCACCTATTGCTGAGTTTGCACGTTAATTGCTCCCGCAGTGTCAACCGGATCGAACGCCATGCCGAGACCCGCTGAAAATTTGCTGACCGGATTCATCCAGGCATTTCACAGGGATGATGCTGCCATTCGTGCCGAACTGGTTGCCGGCTTGCTCGCCGAGCATGCGGCCGTACACCCCAAGTTTCTCTATGATCCGCTGGGTTCGAAACTGTTCGAGGCCATTTGCGAATTGCCGGAATATTACCCAACGCGCATGGAAGCAGCGATATTTGCCCGGCACTTGCCTGCCCTCGCCGACGTGGTCGGGGCGGGCATTACCCTGATCGACCTGGGGGCAGGCAATTGCGCCAAGGCAGCCCGGCTGTTCGATGCCCTGATGCCCCGCCAGTATGTGCCGGTGGATATTTCTGTCGAGTTCCTGCGCGAGGCGGTGGCGCAGATCAGGCAGCGCCATCCGGAACTTCCCGTGACCGGCGTAGGGCTGGATTTTTCACAATCGCTGGAGTTGCCCGATGCGGTCGGGCGCACGCGGCGGCTGTTTTTCTACCCGGGTTCGTCGATCGGCAACTTCACGCCCGGGCAGGCACTGGCGTTCCTGCGCCGCATGTGCGCCGCCTGCCATGACGAGGGAGGCGAGGGTGGCGGTCTGTTGATCGGCGTTGACCTGGTCAAGGAAAAGCGCGTGCTGGATGCCGCCTACGACGATGCCCTGGGGGTGACCGCTGCCTTCAACCTGAACCTGTTGCAGCACCTGAATACCTTGCTTGGCGCGGATTTCGATTTGCGCGACTGGCGCCACCGGGGCTTTTTCAATGCTGCCGAAAGCTGCGTTGAAATGCACCTGGAAGCCCGGCGCGATGTCGAAGTCGCCTGGCTCGACGGCCGCCGCCGCTTTGCCGAGGGCGAGCGCATCCATACCGAAAGCAGCTACAAGTACACGCGCGATGGCTTCCTGCGGATGCTGGAAGAAGCCGGTTTCGTTGCACCGCGGACCTGGACCGACGAGCGCGGCTGGTTCATGGTGTGTCACGCGCGTGCGTCGCATTGACAGAGCAGGGTGCATACACCATGAACATGCAAGCCGAGGCGCATTTCTTTCATGGTGCCGAAGCGCTGGCCCAGCATTACCTCAGCGTGCGCGCACGTTCGATGATGCTGTGCGAGCCGCTATCGAACGAGGATTGCTGTGCGCAGTCGATGCCGGATGCCAGCCCCGTCAAGTGGCACCTGGCGCATACCACCTGGTTCTTCGAGACCTTCATCCTGGAGCGCTTCGAACCCGGCTTCCGCCCGTTCCATCCGCAGTTCCGGCTGCTGTTCAACTCCTATTACAACGATGTCGGACCCCGGCATCCGCGTCCGCAGCGCGGCTTGCTGACGCGGCCATCCCTGTCCGAGGTTATGGATTACCGCCGTCACGTCGATGCCCGCATGCTGACCTTGCTGTCCGAGGAGACTGCCGCGCAGATGGTGTCGCAGCTGGCTGAACTGGGATTGCACCACGAGCAGCAGCACCAGGAACTGATGCTGACGGACCTCAAGCACCTTTTGGCGCAGAACCCGTTGATGCCGGCTTACGCATCCCGGCTCGTTGTCGAGCCGCCGCAATCCGTGCCGCTGGCATGGCGCACCTGCGAGGCCGGCATTGTCGAGATCGGCCATGCTGGCGGCGGTTTTTGTTTTGACAATGAGTTGCCGCGGCACCGGCAGTTCGTCGAACCTTTCCAGTTCGCGTCGCGCCTGGTAAGTAATGGCGAATACCTCGCCTTCGTGACTGGCGGAGGCTATGCCAATCCGGCCCTGTGGCTCTCGGAAGGCTGGGACTGGCTCCAGGCCAGCCGCATCGCGCATCCCCTGTACTGGCATGCGCCGCAAACGAGCGCAGCAGGGGAGGCACGAGAACATTCCGGGTACTCCGGCTGGCAGGAATTCACCCTGCATGGCTTGCACCCCCTGGACTTGCATGCCCCGGTCAGCCACCTGTCCTATTTCGAGGCAGATGCCTATGCGCGCTGGGCCGGAGCGCGGCTGCCCACAGAAGCCGAGTGGGAAGTCGCCGCCGGCGGCGGCCTCGCGCTGGCGGCAGACGCCCTGCACCCGCAGGCGGCGCGCCAGGAGGGTTTGTCGCAACTGTTCGGCGCCTGCTGGCAGTGGACCTCCAGCAGCTATGCGCCCTATCCGGGTTATGCGCCTGCTGCCGGCGCCCTGGGCGAATACAATGGCAAGTTCATGGTGAACCAGTATGTGCTGCGTGGCTCTTCCTGCGCCACGCCGGCCGGGCATGCCCGCACAACTTACCGCAACTTTTTCCCCGCGAGTGCGCGCTGGCAGTTTTCCGGCATCCGCCTGGCCCGTTCCTGAGACCGCGCGCCAGCATCGCGGCCCGCGTTTTGGTAATTTTTCACATTACTGCGGTGCAATATCTTACAGAGAGTTTTTTTGTCAAACTGTAATATTTCCCCTAGTTAAAAAATTAACTTGCCAGGGGAAAAAAATGGATCAAGCATTTGCCGATGTCAGCTTTGTGGTGGAGCGCAGCTCGGAAGACCGTCGCGTTGCGCAGCACATGGCGCCGCCCTATCTGACAGATGAAGGCTTCATTCTGTATGACCGCCGCGAAGGCGGTGAGCGCCGGGGCTGCAGCCAGCCGGCCGATGCCGCCGAATCGAGGCCGTCAGCATCGCCGGACCTGGTGAGCCAGCGCATGGAACACCTGGCTGCGCTATATGGCTATGCATCCGCCCAGGCGCAGGCGCAAGCCGAAGTGGCCAGGCAAGTCGGCAGCGACTGGTATCGCCCCCTTACCAGGAAGTCGGCAAACGGCGTTTGATGACGATGCGCTTGCGGGAAATATCGAGGTAGGCGCCGGCCGCAAGGTCCTTCATGATCTTGCTGACCATCTCGCGCGAGCAGCCGATCCGATTGGCGATTTCCTGCTGGGTCAGAGGTGCGGCAATCACTTGTTCGCCGTCGACGCTTTCGGCCAGGTCGTTAAGCAGTTGCACTAGCCGCCCATAGACGTCCAGCAGCGCCATGCTCTTGAGGTTGCGGTTCAGGGCGCGCGTGCGACGGATCAATTTGCCCAGCAGGGAAAAGATGAAATCCGGATGCGAGCGCAGGAATGCGCGAAAATCGTCCAGGGACACAATCGCCAGGCGTACCGGCTCCATCGCCATGACGGATGCACTGCGTGAGCCGGGTTCCAGCGCCATTTCCCCAAAATATTCGCCCATGCCCATGTTGGCGATCACGACTTCATTGCCCTCGTCATCCGAGAGGAAGACCTTGACCGAGCCCGACGCGATGAAATAGACACCGTTGGTATCGTCGCCTTCATTGATGATGATGGCATGCCGCGGAAATGCCCGCATGACGGCGTGTTCCAGCAAATCCTTGACATCCTCCGGCGGCAGGTCCGGGACGGCGAGAGTCGATTTCACGAGGTTTCCTTGTATCGATGGCAGCGCTGGCCGCGCGGCGTAAGGCAAGGCCACAGACTACCTGAAAAATTGCTGATGATAAATATCGACGCAAGTAATTGATGCCGATACCACGGTCTTCGCGGCGATTGGCGATAATGGCTCAATCGGTTTGCGGGAGAGGGCGATGACTTACGAACTGTATTATTGGCCGGACATCCAGGGGCGCGGCGAATTCGTGCGCCTGGCGCTGGAAGCGGCCGGCGCCGATTACCTTGATATGGCGCGCCTGCCGGCGAAGCAAGGTGGTGGGGTGGCGGCCATGATGCGCCTGCTGGAGCCTGGCGTGACCGGGCGATTTTCCTTTGCGCCGCCATTTCTGAAGACGGGCGAACTGATCATCGGCCAAACCGCCAATATATTGCTGTATCTGGGCGGCGCGCTCGGACTGGCTCCAAAGGCGGAAGCCGGTCGCCTGTGGACGCACCAGTTGCAACTGACGGTCGCCGACCTCGTCACTGAAGTGCACGATACCCACCATCCTTTGTCGGTCAATCTTTACTACGAAGAGCAGAAAAAAGAGGCGAAACGGCGCGCGGCGGACTTTACGCAAAGCCGCCTGCCGAAATTCCTCGGCTATTTCGAGCAGGTCCTGGCAAGCAACCCGCGCCGCAGCGGTTATCTTGTCGGCGCCAGGCTAACCTATGCCGACCTGTCGATGTTCCAGATCGTCGAGGGCTTGCGCTATGCGTTCCCGCGCGCGATGGCAAGCGTGGAGTCGGCCTGCCCGCTGCTGATCGAACTGCATGACCGCGTAGCGCAGCGTCCGAAAATCCGGGCCTACCTGGCTTCGGAGCGGCGCCTGCCATTTTCCGAAGCAGGCATTTTCAGGCGTTATCCTGAACTGGAGCGCTAGACTGGCGGCCCGGAGCGGGGCGTGGCAAATACCAGGTTCCCATTCAAATCGCAGACCCATACATGCAGCGGGCAGTGCAGGGAAGTACATTCCGATGCAGCGTGGTGGGGGCCTTCGCAAGGCGCGAATCCAGCCGGGATATCGCCACGGGAACTTCCCTTCACACCATTTGCAGTATCCACAACGCGTCCTTTCGATGAATTGATGCGAAATGAGTAGTGCAATAAGCATGCCGGCAATGGACCCTGCACTGCGCGCCTTGCTGGTGCTTGGCCATGAATCTGTCAGCGTCACATTGAATTTCCATGCAATCTGGCTCCGATTTGGTGCGTCGCCTCTCCAATGCCCTTGTTTCTGGTGCAATTGCATACAAGATTGAAACTCTCCTCTGCCACGTCTGCGGTGCGCCTGGCGCGCCTGAAAAAAAGCAATTCATCAAACAAGCCAGTTAAAACAGCAGGTTAAAAAAAACAATCCGCTTTTTATTGTTCGCTGGCACGCTCCATGCAATGTGAACCGTGTTTTACTCACATGGAGAATTACATGCAACCCCTTAGCAAGAAGTTGACTGGCTGTCTGATTGCACTGCCGTTTGCATTCAGTTTGCATACAAGTTTGCACGCCGAGACTGTGGCCCGTTACGGCATATCCATGGCGGACATTCCATTGACGACCGGGCAACCGGACCGCGGCGCCGGCGCATATCAGTTTACAGGTCACACGCTTTACGATCCGCTGATCGCCTGGGAAGCGAATATCGGCAATCGCCCTGGCAAGCTGGTGCCGGGCCTGGCGACGGCGTGGAAAGCCGATCCCAAGGATGCAAAAAAATGGCTTTTCACCCTGCGCAAGGGCGTGAAGTTCCATGACGGTTCCGATTTGAGCGCGGATGCCGTGGTCTGGAACCTTAACAAGGTATTGAATGACAAGGCGCCCCAGTTCGATGCCAAGCAAAGCGCCCAGGTGCGTCCGCGCATCCCGTCGATTGCCACTTACCGCAAGGTCGATGAGAGCACGGTGGAGATCGTTACCAAGGATGTCGATGCGCTGTTTCCCTATCAATTGCCATGGTTCCTGATTTCCAGCCCGGCGCAATGGGAAAAGCTTGGCCGCGACTGGAACAAGTTCGCATCCCAGCCCTCGGGCACAGGACCCTTCAAGCTGGACAAGCTGGTGCCGCGCGAGCGCGCCGACCTGGTCAAGTACACCGGCTACTGGGACAAGACGCGCATGGCTAAGACCGACCGCATCGTGCTGGTGCCGATTCCCGATGCGTTGACGCGCGCGAATGCCCTGATGAACGGCCAGGTCGATATCATCGAGACGCCGCCGCCAGATGTCCTGCCGCAGTTGCAGCGTTCCGGGTACAAGCTGGTCAAGAATGTCACGCCGCACGTCTGGCCTTACCACTTCAGCACCCAGCCCGGTTCGCCATGGACCGATATCCGGGTGCGCAAGGCAGCCAATCTGGCCATCGACCGCGATGCCATTGTCAAGCTGTTGAATGGCCTGGCGACACCGGCCAAGGGCCAGCTTGACCCCACCAGTCCATGGTTCGGCAAGCCCGGCTTCCAGATCAAATACGATCTGCCGGCAGCCAGGGCGCTGATGGCCCAGGCAGGCTACAGCGCGAGCAAACCGCTCAAGGCCAAGATCATCATTGCCCAGGGCGGCACTGGGCAGATGCTGTCACTGCCGATGAATGAATTCATCCAGCAGAGCCTGGCGGAAGTCGGCATCCAGCTTGAATTCGAAGTGGTCGAACTGGAAAACCTCTATCTGCACTGGAGGAGCGGCGCCAAGGCTGACATGAACGCCGGCAAGGGCATCACCGGCATCAACCTGGGCTATGTGACCGCCGACCCGTTCTATGCGCTTACCCGCTTTGCCTATGGCCGATACCAGGCGCCGAATGGCGTGAACTGGGGCGGCTACGTCAATCCGAAGGTCGATGCCGACATTGACAAGATCCGGGTGAGCTTCGATACCAAGGTCCAGGACGGCTTGCTGGCCAGCGTGCACCAGGCCATGGTCGACGATGCGCTGATGCTGTGGGTGGTGCATGACGTCAACCCGCATGCGATTTCGCCGAAGGTCAAGGAATTCGTGCAGGCCCAGCACTGGTTCCAGGATCTCACCACGATCCGCATGTAATGTGAAGCGCGACGGTCGGGGCTCGTCCCGACTCCCGACCGTACTTCTGAAAGACGACGATGCTGTTTTATATCCTGAAGCGTTTTATCTACGCAATCCCGATCGCGCTGGGGGTGACCCTGGTGTCGTTCATGCTGGTGTACCTGGCGCCCGGCGACCCCTTGAATGCCATCGCGCCGGCTGATGCGCCGGCCGAGGTTATCGACGCGCTCAAGAGCGCGTATGGCCTCGATCGTCCCGTACCGGTGCAATATGGCGTCTGGCTGTGGCGCGCCGTGCAGGGCGACCTCGGCACCTCGATTGCGTCCGGGCGCGCGGTCGGCGCCGAGGTCATGAGCGCGGTCAGCAATACCCTGCTGCTTGCCGGCATGGCTGGCCTGGCAGGCGTTTTGGCCGGTTGCGTGCTTGGCGCGCTGGCCGGCTACAAGAGCGGCAGCTGGATTGACCGCATCGCCACGCTGCTGTCGGTTGTTGGCGTCAGCATTCCCCACTACTGGCTGGGCCTTGTGCTGACCATCGTTTTTTCCATTACGCTGGACTGGTTCCCGGCCATGGGCGCCGGACCTGGCGGCTCTTCCGAATGGCAGTGGGACCTGGAACACATGCGCCACCTGGTGCTGCCCGCGCTGACGCTGTCGGTCATCCCGATGGGTATCATCACCCGCACGGTGCGTGCGCTGGTGGCCGACATGCTGCAGCAGGAATTCGTCACTTCCCTGCGGGCGCGCGGCCTCAGCGGCATCCAGGTATTTCGCCACGTCGCCAAGAACACCGCGCCGACCGTGCTGGCGGTAGCCGGCTTGCAGATCGGCTACCTGATGGGCGGCTCGATCCTGGTGGAAACCGTCTTTGCCTGGCCGGGTACTGGATTTTTGCTCAACACGGCGATCTTCCAGCGCGACATCCCGTTGCTGCAGGGGACGATCCTGGTGCTTTGCATGTTTTTTGTCGCGCTCAACCTGATCGTCGATATTTTGCAACCGCTGCTCGACCCGCGCATGGGCCGCAGCTGAAAGGAAACATCCATGTCTGCAACCATCGATATCGCATTGCCGCTCAAGGCGCCGGCCGCTGCGCCGGCCAGCCGCAGTTACTGGACCGTGGTGGCGCGGCAATTCTGCCGCGAGCGGGTGGCGCTGGCCAGCGCCGTGGTGCTCCTGCTGATTTTCGCCGCCGCCGTTTTTGCGCCGTGGCTGGCACCGGCCGATCCCTACAAGGCCAGCATGCTGAACCGCCTGCTGCCGGTCGGCAGCGAAGGCTATCTGCTCGGCACCGACGAGCTCGGCCGCGACCTGGTGTCGCGCCTGATGTACGGTGGCCGCCTGTCGCTGCTGATGGGCGTGGTACCGGTGCTGGCCGCTTTCGCCATCGGCACCTCCCTGGGCGTGATGGCCGGCTACGTCGGCGGCCGCCTGAACATGATCGTCATGCGCGTGCTTGACATTTTCTATGCGTTTCCCTCGGTGCTGCTGGCCGTGGCCATCTCCGGCGCGCTCGGGCCGGGCATGAGCAACAGCCTGATTGCCCTCACCCTGGTATTCGTGCCCCAGGTCGTGCGCATCGCCGAGAGCGTCACCACCCAGGTGCGCCGGCTCGACTACATCGAAGCGGCGCGCATGAGCGGCGCCAGCGCGTTTTCCATCATTCGCGTGCATGTGCTGGGCAACGTGCTGGGGCCGGTATTCGTGTATGCCACGGGCCTGCTCAGCGTGAGCATGATCCTCGGTTCCGGGCTGTCCTTTCTCGGCCTGGGCGTCAAGCCGCCGGAACCGGAGTGGGGCCTGATGCTCAACACCCTGCGCTCGGCCATCTACAGCAACCCGGTGGTCGCCGCCATACCCGGCATGCTGATCTTTGTCACTTCCATTGCCTTCAACCTGCTGGCCGACGGACTCCGCTCTGCCATGGACATTCGCAAATGAACATCATGAAACAGCCAAACCTGACCCATGAAGACCGCGGCGGCCCGGCCCAGCCGCTGCTGGTGGTGCGTGACCTGAAAAAACGTTTCGCCGTGCGCGGCAGCGTCTTCGAGCGCGAGCGCAAGTACGTGCATGCCGTCGATGGCGTGAGCTTTTCGGTGGCGAAGGGAAAAACCCTCGGCATCGTCGGCGAATCCGGCTGCGGCAAATCGACCACGGCGCGCCTGATCGCGCGTCTGATGGCGCCCGACAGCGGCACCATGATTTTTGACGGCGATGGGGTCAACGAATACGGCGGCATGGAACTCAAGGAATTCCGCCGCAACCTGCAGATGGTGTTCCAGGATTCCTTTGCGTCACTTAATCCGCGCCTGACCATTGGTGAAACCATCGCCTATGGTCCCAGGGTGCATGGCGTTCCCGCTGACGAGGCCAGTGCACGGGCGCGCGGCTTGCTGGCGCGGGTCGGGCTGGAACCCGACCAGTTCGCCTCGCGCTATCCGCATGAACTGTCAGGCGGCCAGCGGCAACGGGTCAACATCGCCCGCGCGCTGGCGTTCGGTCCGCGCCTGGTCGTGCTGGACGAGGCCGTCGCGGCCCTGGACAAGTCGGTGCAGGCGCAGGTGCTCAACCTGCTGCAGGAACTCAAGGCGGAACGTTCGCTGACTTACCTCTTCATCTCCCACGACCTGCACGTGGTGCACTACATCAGCGACGAAGTGATGGTGATGTACCTGGGTCAGGTGGTGGAAAAAGGGCCGGTGGACCTGATCTACGGCAGTGCCGCGCACCCCTATACGCGCGCGCTGCTGTCGGCCGTGCCGTCGATGGACCCGGCCCGTCGCACCGAGCGCTCGCCCCTGAGCGGCGATCCGCCGAATCCGATCAATCCCCCGAGCGGCTGCCGATTCCGCGACCGCTGCCAGTTTGCCCAGGGCGCATGCGCCGAACGCATGCCGGCGCTGGCGGAAACGGCGCCCGGCAACGGCCACTGGGTGGCTTGCCACATGAACGACCCGCAGTCCGGGTATGACACGGCCAAGATGGAGATGACAGCATGAGCGCCCCCCTGGTATCCGTACGCGATCTGAACGTGAATTTCCATGGCGCGCGCAAGGCGAGCGCGCTCAACCAGGTCAGTTTCGAACTCGAGGCCGGCCAGGTACTGGGCCTGCTCGGCGAGTCCGGCTCGGGCAAGAGCGTGACGCTGCGCACCATGCTGCGCCTGCACCCGGCCGCCACCACCCGGGTCGACGGCAGCATCCTGGTGGATGGCCAGGATGTCCTGGCCTTGCAGGGCAGGGCGCTGGACCACTACCGTGGCGGCACCGTCTCGATGGTATTCCAGGAGCCGGGCCTGGCGTTCGACCCGGTCTACACGATCGGCCAGCAGATCGCCGAATGCATCCGCGCGCACGCCGCCGTCGATCGCGCCGCCGCCAATGCCGAAGCCCTGCGCATGCTCGAACGCGTGCAGATACCGCAGGCGCGCCGCCGCCTGGATGCCTATCCCCATGAGCTTTCCGGCGGCATGCGCCAGCGCGCCATGATCGCCCTGGCGCTGGCCTGCAAGCCGAAGCTGCTGCTGGCGGACGAGCCGACCACGGCGCTGGATGCCACGGTGCAGATCCAGATCCTGCTGCTGCTGCGGGAGTTGCAGAAAGAGACAGGCATGTCGGTGATCTTCGTGACACATGATATTGGCGCGGCGGTGGAAGTCGCCGACAGGATTGCGGTCATGTATGCCGGCCGCATCGTCGAAGAAGGCGCCGTGCAGGATATCGTCCAGACGCCCCGCCACCCCTACACCGCCGGATTGCTGGCGGCCACCGTCAGCGCGGAGAACCGCGGCAAGCCGCTGGCGGCGGTGCCTGGTTCGCCGCCGGACCTGGCAAACCTTCCCGGCGGCTGCAGTTTCGCGCCGCGCTGCGGCAATGCGGACGCCCGCTGCCGTGCACAAGCTCCGGCCATGTGCAATGACGCCGGCACGCGCCTGGCATGCTGGCATCCGGTTGACATGATGACGGAGGCCGCATGAGCGATATCGTCGAGATCGATACTGTACGCGTCCGCTCGCGCGGTGGGCTGGCCGATGAAGTGTGCCGCAAGATCGCCGACGAGATCGTGCTTGGCCACTTCCGGCCGAATGCGCGCCTCGATGAAACCACGCTGGCGGAAAAGTTCGGCGTCTCCCGCACGCCCGTGCGCGAGGCGCTCAAGCAGCTGGCCATCATGGGGCTGGTGGAGTACCGGCCGAACCGCGGCATGATCGTCGCCGAAATGACGGCGGAGCAACTGGACCAGATGTTCGAGGCGATCGGCGAACTGGAAGCGGCCTGCGCGCGCCATGCCGCGCTGCGCATGACTGAAGCGGACCGCGCCCGCTTGTGCGAACTGCATGCGCGCGGGCGCGAGGCAATGCGTGCGGGCGACATGGATAGTTACGATGCGCTCAACCGCGAATTGCATGCGGCCATCATCAGCGGTGCCCGCAACCCGGTGCTCAGCGACATGGCGGCGCGCCTGCGGCACCGCGCCGCGCCGTTTCGCCGCAGCCAGTTCCACAATATCGAGCGCATCGGCGCATCGTTTGAAGAGCATACGCACATCGTCGAGGCGATTCTCGCGCATGACGCCGCAATGGCTTACCGGCAGATGCGCGCGCACCTGCTGTCGGCGCGCAGCGCCACCTCGCGACTGTCGCCGGCATGGGCCAGCCCGGCAGATGCCGCGCCGTCGGCCGATCCGGGCGCCGCAGCCGCAAAACCTGTTTCCAGTCAATGACACTTCCAAGATGATCACCCGACCCCGCTTCCTGCCAGACAATTACGTCCTCGCCCTGGCTGGCATGGTTGTTCTCGCCAGTTTCCTGCCTGTCCGCGGCCAGCTAGCCCAAGCCTTCGACGGCGTCACCGCGGTCGCCGTCGGCCTGCTGTTTTTCCTGCATGGCGCGAAGCTGTCGCGGGAATCGATTGTCGCCGGCATCACGCACTGGCGCCTGCACCTGGCCGTGCTGGCCTCGACCTTCCTGCTGATCCCGTTGCTCGGCATTGCCTTGGGGCCGCTGTTGACCCGCCTGGTGGGGCCGGACCTGTATCTGGGTATCCTGTTCCTGTGCGTGCTGCCCTCGACCGTGCAATCGTCGATCGCCCTGACGTCTGTTGCGCGCGGCAATGTGCCGGCGGCGGTCTGCAGCGCATCGGCATCCAACTTCCTCGGCATTTTCCTCACGCCCGTGCTGGCCGGCCTGGTGCTCTCGCTGCATGGCGAGGGCCAGTCGTCGCTCGACTCGGTTTTCAAGATCGTGGTGCAGCTCCTGCTGCCGTTTGTCGCCGGCCATCTGGCGCGTCGCTGGATCGGCGCCTGGGTCGCGCGCCGCAAGTCCTTGCTGAAGTATGTCGACCAGGGATCGATCCTGCTGGTGGTGTACACCGCCTTCAGCGAAGCAGTGGTGCAGGGGCTGTGGCAGCAATTGCCGGCAGGCGCGCTGGCCGGCTTGCTGGTCGCTAACGCCCTCTTGCTGGGCCTGGCCATCGGCATCACCACCTGGGTCAGCCGGCGCCTGGGTTTCAGCCGAGAGGATGAAGTCGTCATGGTGTTTTGCGGTTCCAAGAAGAGCCTTGCCAGCGGCGTGCCGATTGCCAAGGTGCTGTTTGCAGGCAATGTGGTGGGCGTGATGGTGTTGCCGCTCATGCTGTTCCACCAGATGCAACTGATGCTGTGCGCGGTGCTGGCCAACCGTTACGCACGCCGCGCAGCAGCTGCAGAAGCAAAAGCGCAGATCGCCGCCGATCCGGCGCTGCCCGCCAAGTAAAAATTCAACTCCTGGAGCAAGCATGAATCAGCACATCAATCCCTCGCGCGGCACGCGCGGCATGGCTGTCGCGCCGCATTCCCTGGCGTCGCAGAGCGCGCTGGCAGTCCTGCGCGAGGGCGGCAATGCAGTCGAGGCGATGATCGCGGCCGCTTCAACCATCGCGGTGGTCTATCCCCACATGAACAGCATCGGCGGCGACGGCTTCTGGCTGATTTCGCGCCCCGGCCACGCGCCGATGGGACTGGAAGCCTGCGGCGCCGCTGCCGGCGCGGCGAGTATCGACATGTACCGTGCCCGGGGCCTCGCGGCCATTCCTTTTCGCGGCGGCATGGCGGCCAATACCGTCGCGGGCACGGTGTCCGGCTGGGACGCCGCCCATACCTGGTCGCGCGAAGCGCTCGGCGGCAGGCTGCCGCTTTCGCGCCTGCTGGGCGACGCCTTCCACTATGCGAAAGACGGCATTCCCGTCACGCGCAGCCAGTCGGCATGCATCGCCGCCAAGCGCGACGAACTGCAGAACATTGCCGGCTTTGCCAGCACCTTCCTGGTGGACGGTGCAGCGCCGGCAGCCGGCGCGCGCTTCACCCAGCCGCGCCTGGCGACGACGCTGGAGCAGCTGGCGCAGAATGGCCTCGACGATTTCTATCGCGGCGACCTGGCGCGCAGCATGGCCCGCGACCTGGCCGAAGCCGGCAGCCCGCTGACCCTGGCCGACCTCGAATCACATCGCGCCGCATGGAAGACGCCGCTGGCGCTGCAGCATTCCCTGGGCACGGTCTACAACATGCCGCCGCCGACGCAAGGCCTGGTTTCGCTGCTGATCCTTGGGCAGCTCGACCACATGCTCAAGGCCGGCATGGAGCCGCTGGGGGCGGATTATGTGCATGCCTGCGTGGAAGCGACCAAGCGCGCCTTCGCTATCCGCGACCGCCACATCACCGATCCGCGCTTCATGGACGTCGAGGCGCACGAGTTGCTCGATCCGGCCCGCATTGCCGACATGGCAGGCGGGATTTCAATGGAACGCGCCGCGCCCTGGGGCCGGGGGCTCGGGCCGGCGGACACGGTCTGGATGGGCGTAGTGGACGGCGACGGCGTTGCCGTCAGCTTCATCCAGAGCATCTACCACGAGTTCGGCAGCGGCATCGTGCTGGATCACAGTGGCGTGAACTGGCAGAATCGCGGCTGCAGCTTTTCGCTGGATGCTGCCGCGCGCAACCCGCTTATGCCCGGGCGCAAGCCTTTCCATACGCTGAACCCGCCGCTGGCGCGCTTCAGTGACGGCCGCATCCTCGTGTACGGCAACATGGGCGGCGATGGCCAGCCGCAAAGCCAGTCGGCGGTATTCACGCGCATTGCCAACTTCAACATGAATCCGCAGGCGGCGATCGACGCGCCGCGCTGGCTGCTGGGCCGCACTTGGGGGCAATCGAGCGATTCGCTCAAGCTGGAAGCGCGCTTTGCCGATGCGGTCAGCGCGCGTTTGCGCGACATGGGCCACGAGGTGGAAATCATGGCAGCGTATGATGAAACCATGGGGCATGCGGGCGCGATCGTGCGCCATGCCAACGGCTTGTACGAAGGCGGCACCGATCCGCGCAGCGACGGTGGCGTCAGCGCCTGGTGAGGCGAAGGCTTATGCCTGTTCCCGCAGCTTGCGCCACAGCGTGGTGCGGCTGATGCCCAGGTATCTGGCTGCCGCTTCGCGGTTGCCGCCGAAGCGTGCCAGCACTTCGGCAAGGCTTTCCTGACTGGCGACGGCGCCGGGCAGGGCGCCTGGCTGGAGGGCAGCCTGCGCCGCCCCCGGCTGGCGCGCCAGTTCAGGCGCTACGCCCGCCACGAAGGTGGGCGTCAGGGCCTGCAGCGGCTGTGCCGCCAGGAACAGTGCCAGCCGTTCCATCAGGTTGCGCAGTTCGCGCACATTGCCAGGCCAGGCGTAGCTGGCCAGCAGCGGCGCGCAAGCCAGCACCTCGGCATGCAGGTTGGCGTGCGGGCGCACGTTCATCGCCGCCAGGGCATTCTTCAGGCACCATTCGGCCAGCACCACCAGGTCGTCGGGCCGTTCGCGCAGCGGCGGCAGCGTCACGCGCAAGACGCCTAGCCGGTAGAACAGGTCGGCGCGAAAGCGCCCGTCATGGATGCGGGCATCGAGGTCGCAATGGGTGGCCGAGACGATGCGCACATCCACGGGAACAGGTCGCGTGCCGCCGACCCGGACCACTTCGCGCTCTTCCAGCACGCGTAACAGGCGCGTCTGCAGTTGCGGCGGCATTTCGCCGATCTCGTCGAGGAACAGCGTGCCCCGGTTCGCCGCTTCGAAGAGGCCGGCGTGGCCACCGCGGCGCGAGCCGGTAAACGCGCCTTCTTCGTAGCCGAACAGTTCGGACTCCAGCAGCGATTCCGCCACCGCGCCGCAATTGATGGCGACGAAGGGATGGCGCGCGCGCGGGCTTTCGCGGTGGATGGCTTGCGCCACCAGTTCCTTGCCGGTGCCGGTCTCGCCCTGGATCAGGACTGTGGCGGGCGAGCGCGCAAACAGCGCAATCGACTGGCGCACGCCCTGCATGGCGGCGGAGTCGCCGCGCAAGTCGTTCAAGCCATGGCGCGCTTTCAGCGATTCCGCCTGGGGATGCAGGCGGCCGCGCGAGGACTCCAGCTGCGTGAAACGGGCGATTTCCAGCGCATCCTCGAAGGCCTGGCGGATGGTGGCGGCGGAATACAGGAACACCCCGGTCAGGCCGGCTTCCTCGGCCAGGTCGGTAATCAAGCCGGGGCCGACCACCGCCTTGATGCCGGCGGCCTTCAATTCATTGATCTGGGTACGGGCGTCTTCTTCGGTTGCATAGGTGCGCTGGCTCAGGCGCAGGCCGAAGGTGTCGACGAAATCGGCCAGCGCCGGCATGGTTTCCTGGTAGGTGACCAGGCCGATTTCGGTCGTCAGCTTGCGGGCGCGCGCCAGCGCCTGCATGGCATCGAAGCCGCTGGCCTTGGCGATCACGACAGGCACCGCCGAGATGCGGCTTTTCAGATAGGCGGCGTTGGAGCCGGCGGCGATGATGGCGTCGCAGCGTTCGGTCGCCATGCGCTCGCGGATGTGCTGCACGGCGTCTTCAAAGCCGAGGTGGATGGGTTCAATGTCTGCCCGGTCATCGAACTCGACCATGATGTCGCGAAACAGGTCGAATAAGCGCGAAATCGACACGGTCCAGATGACGGGTTTGTCGGTGCCTTCGCGTAGCGGAAAATTGGAACGTGACATGTTTCAATGAATGTTTCAGATGTTTCAAGTGTAACATTAAATGAAACATTGCGGCAATCAGCCAACGCGTTGCCAGGGTTGGCCTTTTTTTCCAAGTTGTTGATTTTTCGATGAAATGCTGCGGACGAGCTGGCCCCATCCGGGGTCGGGCAGCTGGTTGGCACAGGCATTGCAAACAGGCAGGCCATCGCAACATTCCCTTCACCACGAAAAGGTGCATACATGACCCAGTTCTCAGCAGGCGCCGCCTTCCGCAAGGCGGTACAGGAAGAATCTCCCTTGCAAGTCGTCGGCGCCATCAACGCCAATCATGCGCTGCTGGCCAAGCGCGCCGGCTTCAAGGCCATCTACCTGTCCGGTGGCGGCGTCGCAGCCGGCTCGCTCGGCCTGCCGGACCTGGGCATTTCCAACCTCGACGACGTGCTGACCGATGTGCGCCGCATCACCGATGTCTGCGACCTGCCGCTGCTGGTGGACGTGGATACCGGCTTCGGCTCCTCCGCCTTCAATGTCGCGCGCACCGTCAAGTCGATGATCAAGTTTGGCGCTGCCGCCATCCATATCGAAGACCAGGTCGGCGCCAAGCGCTGCGGCCACCGTCCCAACAAAGAAATCGTCACCAAGCAGGAAATGGTCGACCGCATCAAGGCCGCCGTCGACGCCCGCACCGATGAAAACTTCGTCATCATGGCGCGCACCGATGCGCTGGCCGTCGAAGGCCTCGAAGCCGCGCTCGACCGCGCCCTGGCTTGCGTCGAAGCCGGCGCCGACATGGTGTTCCCGGAAGCGATCACCGAACTGTCCATGTACAAGACCTTTGCCGACGCCCTGAAAGTGCCGGTGCTGGCCAACATCACCGAATTCGGCGCCACGCCGCTGTACACCGTCGAGGAACTGAAGTCGGTGGACGTGGGCCTGGTGCTGTACCCGCTGTCGGCCTTCCGCGCCATGAACAAGGCGGCCGAGAACGTCTATACGGCGATCCGCCGCGATGGCAGCCAAAAGAATGTGGTCGATACCATGCAGACCCGCATGGAGCTGTACGAACGCATCAACTACCACGATTTCGAGCAAAAGCTGGACGCACTGTTCGCCCAGCAAAAAGCCAAGTAAGTCACGATTAGCCAAAACATACACTCGATAGACCTGAATCAGGAGAAGACAATGAGCGAGCAACAAGCAGCCGGTTTCCAGCCGAAAAAATCCGTGGCCCTGTCTGGCGTTACCGCCGGCAATACCGCACTTTGCACCGTCGGCAAGACCGGCAATGACTTGCACTATCGCGGTTACGACATCCTGGATGTGGCCGATGCCTGCGAATTCGAGGAAATCGCCCACCTGCTGGTGCATGGCAAGCTGCCGACCGCTGCCGAACTGACGGGCTACAAGGCCAAGCTGAAAGCCCTGCGCGGCTTGCCCGCCGGCGTCAAGGCCGTGCTGGAGGCGCTGCCGGCATCGAGCCACCCGATGGATGTGATGCGCAGCGGCGTCTCCGCCCTGGGTTGCGTGCTGCCGGAAAAGGATGACCACAATACACCAGGCGCGCGCGACATCGCCGACCGCCTGATGGCGTCGCTCGGTTCCATGCTGCTGTACTGGTACCACTACAGCAACAACGGCCGCCGCATCGAAGTGGAAACCGACGACGAATCGATCGGCGGCCACTTCCTGCACCTGCTGCATGGCCAAAAGCCTTCCGCACAGTGGGAAAAAGCCATGCACACCTCGCTGATCCTGTACGCAGAACATGAATTCAATGCCTCGACCTTCACCGGCCGCGTCATCGCCGGCACGGGTTCGGACATGCACTCGGCCATTACCGGCGCCATCGGCGCCTTGCGCGGCCCCAAGCATGGCGGCGCCAATGAAGTCGCCTTCGAAATCCAGAAGCGCTACGACAACCCGGACGAAGCCGAAGCCGATATCAAGAAGCGCGTCGAGAACAAGGAAGTCGTGATCGGTTTCGGCCATCCGGTCTATACCATTTCCGACCCACGCAACAATGTCATCAAGGAAGTCGCGCGCAACCTGTCGGCTGAAGCCGGATCGATGAAGATGTTCGACATCGCCGAGCGCCTGGAAACCGTCATGTGGGACATCAAGAAAATGTTCCCCAACCTCGACTGGTTTTCGGCAGTGTCGTACCACATGATGGGCGTGCCGACCGCGATGTTCACGCCGCTGTTCGTGATCGCGCGCACGTCCGGCTGGGCTGCCCACATCATCGAGCAGCGCATCGACAACAAGATCATCCGCCCGAGCGCGAACTATGTGGGTCCGGAAGATCTGAAATTTGTCCCCATTAAAGACCGCAAGTAATTAGTCCGGCCGCGAGCTGCCCTGTTTTCAGGGCAGCTCGCTTCTCTGTCTACCGTTTTTTCAGGGCTGATTCATGAACACTTCCTACCGCAAGAACCTTCCCGGCACCAAACTTGACTACTTCGATGCGCGCGCCGCCGTCGAGGCGATCCAGCCCGGCGCCTGGGAAAAGCTGCCGTACACCTCGCGCGTGCATGCCGAAAACCTGGTGCGCAAATGCGACCCCGCCATTCTCACCGAATGCCTGAAGCAAATCATCGAAGTCAAGCGCGAGCGCGACTTCCCGTGGTTTCCGGCGCGCGTGGTTTGCCACGACATCCTGGGCCAGACCGCGCTGGTCGACTTGGCCGGCCTGCGTGACGCCATAGCCGACCAGGGCGGAGACCCGGCCAAAGTCAACCCGGTTGTGCCGGTGCAGCTGATCGTCGACCATTCGCTCGCAGTCGAGTGCGGCGGCTTCGATCCGGATGCATTCGCCAAGAACCGTGCGATCGAAGATCGCCGCAACGAAGACCGTTTTCACTTCATCGAGTGGACCAAGGAAGCGTTCAAGAACGTCGACGTGATCCCGGCCGGTAACGGCATCATGCACCAGATCAATCTGGAAAAGATGTCGCCAGTGATCCACGCGATTGATGGCGTGGCTTTTCCCGATACTTGCGTCGGTACCGACAGCCACACTCCGCACGTGGATGCACTGGGCGTGATTGCCGTTGGCGTCGGCGGCCTCGAGGCCGAGAACGTCATGCTGGGCCGCGCTTCCTGGATGCGCCTGCCGGAAATCGTCGGAGTCGAGCTCTCGGGCAAGCGCCAGCCGGGCATTACCGCCACCGACATCGTGCTGGCGCTGACCGAATTCCTGCGCAAGTCGAAAGTGGTCGGTTCCTACCTCGAGTTCTACGGCGAAGGCGCAAGCTCGCTGACGCTGGGCGACCGCGCAACCATTTCCAACATGGCGCCGGAATACGGCGCGACTGCCGCGATGTTTTCCATCGACCAGCAGACGCTCGAATACCTGAAGCTGACCGGCCGCACCGAAGAACAGGTGAAGCTGGTCGAGACCTATGCCAGGGAAGCAGGCCTGTGGTCCGATTCTCTCAAGAATGCGCAGTACGAGCGCGTGCTGAAGTTCGACCTGTCGAGCGTGGTACGCAACATGGCAGGCCCTTCCAACCCGCACGCGCGCGTGGCAACCGCCGACCTGGCCGCCAAGGGCATCGCCGGCAAGTGGGAAGAAACCCCGGGCCAGATGCCGGACGGCGCCGTGATCATTGCCGCGATCACCAGCTGCACCAACACCTCCAATCCGCGTAACGTGATTGCCGCCGCGCTCCTGGCGCGCAATGCCAACAAGCTCGGCCTGACCCGCAAGCCATGGGTGAAATCGTCGCTCGCGCCCGGCTCGAAGGCAGTCGAGCTGTACCTGGATGAAGCCGGCCTGACGGAAGACCTGGAAAAGCTCGGCTTCGGTATCGTCGCGTTTGCCTGCACTACCTGTAACGGCATGTCCGGCGCGCTGGACCCGAAGATCCAGCAAGAGATCATCGACCGCGACCTGTACGCTACCGCCGTGTTGTCGGGCAACCGCAACTTCGACGGCCGCATCCACCCGTACGCGAAACAGGCATTCCTGGCTTCGCCGCCGCTGGTCGTGGCTTACGCGCTGGCCGGCACCATCCGTTTCGATATCGAGCGCGATTCCTTCGGCACCGATGCCGCTGGCCGCCCGATCCTGCTGAAGGATTTGTGGCCCACCGATGAAGAGATCGACGCCATCGTCAAGGCCAGCGTGAAGCCGGAGCAGTTCAACAAGGTCTACATCCCGATGTTCGAGCAGCGCGCTGCTTCCGGCGAGAAGATTACGCCCTTGTACAACTGGCGCCCGCAGTCGACCTACATCCGCCGTCCGCCGTACTGGGAAGGCGCGCTGGCAGGTGAGCGCACCTTGAAGGGCATGCGCCCGCTGGCAGTGCTGCCGGATAACATCACCACCGATCACCTGTCGCCATCCAACGCGATTTTGCTCGACAGCGCGGCCGGTGAGTATCTGCACAAGATGGGCTTGCCGGAGGAGGATTTCAATTCCTACGCCACCCATCGCGGCGACCATTTGACGGCGCAGCGAGCCACTTTCGCCAACCCGCAGCTGGTCAACGAGATGGCTGTGGTCGACGGCAAGGTCAAGAAGGGTTCGCTGGCCCGCGTCGAGCCGGAAGGCAAGGTCATGCGCATGTGGGAAGCAATCGAGACCTACATGGAGCGCAAGCAGCCGCTGATCATCGTCGCCGGCGCCGACTATGGTCAGGGTTCGTCGCGCGACTGGGCTGCCAAGGGCGTGCGCCTCGCCGGGGTGGAAGTCATCGCGGCCGAAGGCTTCGAGCGTATCCACCGCACCAACCTGATCGGCATGGGCGTCTTGCCGCTGGAGTTCAAGTCGGGCACCACCCGCCTGACGCTGAACATCGACGGCACCGAGACCTATGACGTGACCGGCCAGCTCAAGCCGCGCGCGGACCTGACGCTTGTGATCACCCGCAAGAACGGCGAACGCGTGGAAGTGCCGATGACTTGCCGTCTCGATACCGCCGAAGAAGTCTCTGTGTATGAAGCTGGCGGCGTGCTGCAGCGCTTCGCCCAGGATTTCCTGGCATCGTCAAAAGCGGCATAAACGGCAATAACGAGGGCGGTGCGCGCAACGTACCGCCCGGTTTTTATCAGGACTCAGTTCATGGCTCACGTACCCCAAATCAAGATTCCCGCCACCTATATCCGCGGCGGCACCAGCAAGGGCGTGTTTTTCCGCCTGCAGGATTTGCCCGCCGCCGCGCAGGTGCCGGGTGCTGCGCGTGATGCGCTGCTGCTGCGCGTGATCGGCAGCCCCGACCCTTACGGCAAGCAGATCGACGGCATGGGCGGGGCGACTTCGAGCACCAGCAAGACGGTCATCCTCTCCAAGAGCGGCAAGGCCGACCACGACGTTGATTACCTCTTCGGCCAGGTTTCCATCGACAAGCCCTTTGTCGACTGGAGCGGCAACTGCGGCAATCTTTCCGCCGCAGTCGGCTCGTTTGCCATCAGCAGCGGGCTGGTCGATGCCGGCAAGATCCCGCAGGCTGGCGTGGCGACCGTGCGCATCTGGCAAGCCAATATCGGCAAGACTATCATCGCCCACGTGCCGATCACCAATGGCCAGGTGCAGGAAACCGGCGACTTCGAGCTCGATGGCGTAACGTTTCCTGCCGCCGAAGTGCAGCTGGAGTTCCTTGATCCGGCTGATGAAGGCGAAGGCGAGGGCGGTGGCGCGATGTTCCCGACCGGTAACCTGGTCGATGACCTGGAAGTGCCGGGCGTTGGCACGCTGAAGGCCACCATGATCAATGCCGGGATTCCGACCATTTTCATCAACGCGGAAGCGATCGGATACAGCGGCACGGAATTGCAGGAAGCAATCAACAGCGATGCCAAGGCACTCGCGAAATTCGAGACCATCCGCGCCCATGGCGCAGTACGCATGGGCCTGATCAAGCATGTCGATGAAGCCGCCACGCGCCAGCACACGCCGAAGGTGGCATTTGTCGCGAAGCCGGCCGGTTACGTTTCCTCCAGCGGCAAGCAGGTCGCAGGCGGCGACATCGACCTGCTGGTGCGCGCGCTGTCCATGGGCAAGCTCCATCACGCCATGATGGGCACGGCCGCCGTTGCCATCGGCACGGCAGCCGCCATTCCCGGCACGCTGGTCAACCTGGCCGCCGGCGGCGGTGCGCGCACGGCGGTGCGCTTCGGCCATCCCTCGGGCACCCTGCGGGTGGGGGCGGAAGCCGTCCAGGCCGATGGCGAATGGCGCGTGAGCAAGGCCATCATGAGCCGCAGTGCGCGCATCCTGATGGAAGGATGGGTGCGCGTGCCCGGTGATGCCTTCTGATTAGCGGGGCACCAGGACAAGCAAGGCAATATCAAGACGCAACGATCCCAACATCGTTGCGTTTTTTTTGGGACGAATACAGGACCATGTCCTGGCAATACACGGAGACAAAATGAACTACGATCAATTCCATCGACAATCCATCGCCGAGCCGGAGGCATTCTGGAAGGAAGAGGCAAAGCGCATCGACTGGCAGCAGCCGTTCAGCCAGGTGCTGGACCATTCCAGGCCGCCGTTTGCGAAATGGTTCGTCGGCGGCCAGACCAACCTGTGCCATAACGCGCTCGACCGCTGGCTCGACCGGCAAGGCGATGCGGCGGCGCTGATCGCCATCTCTACCGAAACGGAGACGGAAAAAACTTATTCCTTCCGCGAACTGCATGCCGAAGTCAACCGGATGGCGGCCATCATGCTGTCGCTCGGCGTGACCCGGGGAGACCGGGTGCTGATCTACATGCCGATGATCGCTGAAGCCCTGTTCGCCATGCTGGCATGCGCACGCATCGGCGCGATCCATTCGGTGGTGTTCGGCGGCTTTGCTTCGAGCAGCCTGGCCACCCGCATCGATGACGCCGCACCGAAACTGATCGTTTCAGCCGATGCCGGCTCACGCGGCGGCCGGGCTATCGCCTACAAGCCGCTGCTTGACGAAGCCATCGAGCTTGCCGGCCACAAGCCGCAGCGCGTGCTGCTGGTCGATCGCAAGCTCGTGCCGATGAGCCTGGTTGCCGGGCGTGACGCCGACTATGCGAGCGAACGCGAACGGCACATCAACGCGCAGGTGCCGGTCGCCTGGCTGGAATCAAACGAGCCCGCTTATATCCTGTATACCTCCGGCACGACCGGCAAGCCCAAGGGCGTGCAGCGCGATGTCGGCGGTTATGCCGTGGCGCTGGCCGCATCGATGCAGCACATCTATTGTGGCAAGCCCGGTGAAACCTATTTCTGCACGTCCGACATCGGCTGGGTGGTCGGCCATTCTTATATCGTCTATGGGCCGCTGATTGCCGGCATGGCCACGATCATGTATGAAGGCCTGCCGACGCGCCCCGACGGCGGCGTCTGGTGGAGCATCGTCGAAAAATACAAGGTGACCCGGATGTTTTCATCGCCGACAGCCATTCGTGTGCTCAAGAAGCAGCCGCCGGAACTCATGCAAAAACATGACCTGTCGTCGCTGCAGGCGCTGTATCTGGCAGGCGAGCCGCTCGACGAACCGACTTCGGCCTGGATTTCCAACGCGCTGGGCGTGCCGATCATCGACAATTACTGGCAAACCGAGACTGGCTGGCCGATCCTGTCGATCGCCCGCGGCCTCGACCAGCGCGCCACCCGCCTGGGCAGCCCGGGCGTGCCTATGTATGGCTACAACGTCAAGATCATCGACGAAGCCAGCGGCGAAGAGTGCGGGCCGAACCAGAAAGGCGTGGTCGCGATCCAGGGACCGCTGCCGCCCGGTTGCATGCAAACCGTGTATGGCGATGACGCCCGTTTCGTCCAGACCTACTGGAGCAACTTCCCGCTGGGGCAGGCGTATTCGACCTTTGACTGGGGCATTCGCGATGCAGACGGTTACTATTTCATCCTCGGCCGCACGGATGACGTCATCAATGTTGCCGGCCATCGGCTCGGCACGCGCGAAATCGAGGAAAGCATCGCCAGCCATCCCAATGTCGCCGAGGTCGCGGTCGTCGGCATTGCGGATCAGTTGAAAGGGCAGGTCGCGGTGGCTTTTGCGATCCTGAAAAACGCCGATGCAGCCGCTACGGCGGAAGGTCGCAAGGCGCAGGAAACCGAACTGATGGCAACCGTCGATCACCAGCTGGGCGCGGTGGCGCGGCCGGCGCGGGTGTATTTTGTCGGGCAATTGCCCAAGACGCGCTCCGGCAAGCTGCTGCGGCGCTCGATCCAGGCCTTGTGCGAAGGGCGCGATGCGGGCGACCTGACTACCATCGAGGATCCGTTGTCGCTGCAGCAGATACGCGAGGCGCTTGCCGGGTAAGGGCATGAGCAAAGCCCCTGTAACAGGGGCATCAAGGCTGGACCAGGCGCAATGGCAGAAATGCCGTTGCGTTTTTTTGTGATGCGGATACGACAATTTTGCTGCTGATGGCAGGATTTATTTTGCTTCTAACAAGAATTAACGACTTTACTTCCTGATCTGTCTTAACCGGCCAGAAAGAATCGGTTAAATTATGTCAGTGGACTGACAAAATTCGCAGAAAACAGGCACATCCGCTTCTACAATATGCTTATCCGGCCGAGGTTCGGAAGGCTTTAACTTAAGCTACATTACCAGGGGAGAATACATGCGACTCGCTAACAAGGTATCCATCATTACCGGTGCGGCCCAAGGCATTGGCCAGGCCACTGCGCTGAAATTCGCCCAGGAAGGCGCCAAGGTCGTGGTGTGCGACATGAACCAGGCCGGCGTCGACAACGTGGTCAACCTGATCCGCGAAGCCGGCGGCGAAGCCATCGGTTTTACGGTCAATGTCACCAAAAAGGATACCATCGCCGCCATGGTCCAGGGCACGATGGCCAAGTACGGCCGCATCGACAGCCTGATCAACAATGCCGGCATCGTGATGGATTCGACCCTGAAAAAAATGACCGAAGAGCAATTCGACAGGGTCATCGATGTCAATCTCAAGGGCGTCTACAACTGCACCAAGGCCGTGGTCGATATCATGCTGGAACAAAAATCCGGCGCCATCGTCAACGCTTCCTCGATCGTCGGCCTGTTTGGCAATTTTGGCCAGACCAACTATGCCGCCGCCAAGTTCGGCGTCATCGGCATGGCCAAGACCTGGACCCGCGAACTGGGCCGCAAGGGCATTCGGGTCAATTCCGTGTGCCCCGGCTTCATCGCCACGCCCATCCTGAAAGACATGCCGGCCGATGTCATCAAGTCGATGGAAGACCGCGTGCCGATGGGACGCCTGGGCAAGCCGGAAGAAATCGCCAACACCTTTGCCTTCCTTGCTTCCGATGAAGCCAGCTACATCAATGGCGCCGTCATCGAAGTGACCGGCGGCCTGACCCTGTAAGCGTTCCAGCCTCCCAATGAAGCGCGAGCCTGCCTCGCGCTTTTTTATTTCCCCTTCTTGGCGCGCGCCGCCGCTGTCGCAGGAACTTCATTGTTGCCACCTTATCAAATAAAAACAACAAGTTGGGCAACGCCAATGGAATTGGCTGCATGTGCAAGCCCACATCGCGGAAATGGACAACATTTATCGCGGGATTTTTATCCCAGATGTTTTTGAACAGGAGTGTGATCATGATGCAAGCCAGTGAAATCCAGCAGCGCTTCAATCGTATCGAGCAGACTGTCGATCAAGCCAGCCAGGCGTGCAGCAACTCGCCGGGCATACCGTCCGATCTTAAACAATGCATCACTGAACTGAACCAGCAAACGAGCCAGGCGCGGCAAGTCCTGCAGTCGCAAGATGAAAGCCAGATTATTGCCTGTGTGGATGACCTGGAAGAGTTGGGGGACCGTGCCAAATTTGCATGTGAACAATCAAGTGGCATCAACCAGAATTTGCGCGATGCCGTGATGCAGGCGCATCAAGAGTTGTCTGATTTAAAACATCAACTGCATTGAGCTGAGATTGCTCCGGCCAGAAGTAAAACGGCCCTGGTGTCATCGAGACGCCAGGGCCGTTTGCTTGTTTGAATGAGCGTTGCTGCTTATTCAGGCGGTATGCGTTTTGACATCGCCACGGCGGCGTTGCACAAATTCCTCGACCTGGCGGGTCATGGCATCGAAACTGTCACGCACTGCCACATAGGCATCTTCATTCGACGTGCGCGAACCATCGACCACCAGTTCGGTGCCGGGTGCCGTCACATCGACGCGGACCCGGAAAAGCTTGCCTTGCGTCTTGTGGTTCGCTTCGGATTCCACCGAGACCTGGCAACTCATCAGGTCGCCGCACAATTTTTCCAGCTTGGCGACGCGCTTGCGAATTTCTGCATCGATGGCTTCGGAGGAGGGAATGTCGCGGAAGAGGATTTGTAAGGAATTTTGCATGGTGCCTGAAATGGAATAGGTGACTGAAAGGACTGCCGTACGAGCCCGACTGCATGTAAATCTTACACCAGAATCCGCCATGCCGGAATGGGCATTTGCCTCGCTGGCATCGTTGCAGGGTCGACAATAGCCCCGGGGGCACGCAGTACTGCATCCTTGTGCGTAATCATGAGAAAATGATGCTTGTCTCTTATAAATTTTATCCGGCCCATCGCCGGGCAGACTATGCTGCATTGGCTGACATCGCTGGTTGGCGCAGATCGGGCCGGACAAAAGGCGGGCTCGGAAAAATTACCCTGTTTTCATTGTGGCGACCTGGTCAGGCGCCGGCGTGCCGTGCATGCACAGTTCGATGGCGCCGAGCGCCTCCTGTGCTGCCATGGCTGTGCTGCCATCCTGAAAACAGTCGAGCAAATGGGCATGGTGCAGCAATACCGCGAACAAAAAAGGCAGGCAGGCGTAGCAGATGACAAGTGAAACATCCGTAATGCCTGGCCTGCAGCAAGCGAGCGGGGAAGCTGTCGCACATGAGAAACTTGCCATTGGTGGCATGCGTTGCGCAGCCTGTTCGCAAATCATCGAATACCGGGTGCGGCACCTGGCGGGCGTGGCGGACTTCCGCATCAATGCCGCCAGCCAGCGCGCCGAGCTGCGCTGGGATCCGCGCCGCATCGGCTTGCGCGAGATTGTCGAGGCGATCGCCGCACTGGGCTACAGTGCCTTGCCGGCCGGCGAAAAGGATAGCCGCGCCGAGCAAAAGAAAAAAATGATCTGGTGGCGGCTGTTCGTTGCCGCCTTTGCCATGATGCAGGTAATGATGTATGCCTTTCCGGCTTACCTGCAGCCAGTCCCGCAGGTCGACGGCGACCTCACTCCCGACATCGACCGCCTGCTGAAAATTGCCAGCATGGTATTGACCGTGCCGGTGGTGTTCTTTTCTTCCGCGCCTTTCTTCAGTTCCGCGTGGCGTTCGCTGCGCAACCGCCACGTCGGCATGGACGTGCCGGTCTCCGTGGGCATCCTCGTCACATTCGGCGCCAGCGTCTGGGCCACTTACCGCGGCGGCCCGGTCTATTACGATTCCCTGATCATGTTCGTGACGTTGCTGCTGCTGGCGCGCATGCTGCAGGACCGCGTGCAGGGCAAGAGCATGGCCGCACTGCAGGCCCTGACCGAACTGGTGCCGCTGACGGCGCGGCGCCTGATCGACTATCCCGCCAGCCGCCGTACCGACGAGGTGGAGGCCGGCAGCCTGCATGAAGGCGATCTGCTGCTGGTGGCCCCCGGCGCGCAGATCCCCGCCGACGGCGTCGTGCTGGAAGGGCAGAGCGAATGCGATGAAGCCCTGATGACGGGCGAATCGCAAGCCGTGCCAAAGGACGTCGGCGCCCAACTGGTAGGGGGGGCGCTCAATCTTTCCGGCCAACTGGTCATGCGCGCCGAACGGGTGGGCGACGCCACCCAGCTGTCGGTGCTGGTGCAGAAAATGGAAGCGGCTGCCAATGAAAAGCCGCCGCTGGTCGAGCTGGCCGACCGTCACGCCCACTGGTTCATGTCGGCCATCCTGGTGGTGGCGGCGCTGGCGGCGGCAGTCTGGTCGCAGATCGATGCCAGCCGGGCGCTGTGGATTGCCGTGACCGTGCTGGTGGTGACCTGTCCCTGTGCCTTGTCGCTGGCCGCGCCCAGTGTCATGGCCGGCGCCATCGGCCGCCTGGCGCGCGGCGGGGTGCTGGTGGCACGCGGGCGCGCGATCGAGACGCTGGCACGCGCCACGCATTTTGTTTTTGACAAGACCGGCACGCTGACCGAAGGCCGGCTGCAACTGGCTGCCGTGCATGCGATGCGCCAGGGGCTCGGCCGCGCAGAATTGCTGCGCATGGCCGCGCCGATTGCCGCCGCGTCGACCCATCCGGTATCGCAGGCGGTGGCCAAGGCGGCTGCGGCTGCCGGCATTTTCGGCCATGGCATGGAAACCTCGCGGGTGCGCGAAGTCGCCGGGCAGGGCGTCGAGGCGGAAGCGGCAAGCCGCCGTTATCGACTCGGCAATGTTTCTTTTGTGCAGGAATTGCATGGCCAGGCGTTGTCGCTGCCGCCGGAGTTCGCCGGCAAGATAGTCTCGGCGCTGGGCGACGACGCCGGCTGGATTGCCCTGTTCGCGCTGCAGGATGAAATCCGTCCGGACGCTGCTGCCTGTATCGCTTTCTTGCGCGCGCAGGGAAAGCACGTCTGGCTGCTGTCAGGCGACAAGCGCGACGTGGTTGCCAAAGTGGCAGGTGAGCTTGGTGTCGACATCGCCCATGGCGAATTGCACCCTGAACAAAAGCATGACATGGTGGCAGCACTCCAGCGCCAGGGTGCCGTGGTGGCGATGGTGGGCGACGGCATGAACGACGGCCCGGTCCTGTCGCTGGCCGATGTCTCCGTGGCGATGGGCCAGGGGGCGCCGATTGCCCAGGTGCGCAGCGACCTGGTATTGATGTCCAATCGTCTGCAAGACATGGAGGCGGCGGTAAAGACCACTGCTCGCGCCCTGGCGCTGATCCGGCAAAACCTCGGCTGGGCCCTCCTGTACAATCTGGTGGCGGTTCCGGCTGCCGTGTCCGGCCTGTTACAGCCCTGGCATGCCGCCATCGGCATGGCGCTCAGTTCACTGATCGTGGTGGGAAATTCGTTGCGGATATTTACAGGGGGCGCGCCAGCGCGCGAGACCACCATGCCGGAATCCCCCGCTGGCAAGGACGCTGCGGGCGTGGCGTGACAGAGCAAAACATTTAACAGTGCAGCATGAAAATGCGCAATTCTGGCTTGTCAATCTGATATGGATGTTCTTTATTTACTTGTGCCGCTAAGCGTGATCCTGGTGTTTGCCGTGGGTGCCGTATTCTGGTGGGCCTTGAACAACAGGCAATTCGACGATCTGGACGAGGCCAGCGAGCGGCTCCTTGCCGATGACGATGCCCCCGGTATCAAGGAAAACGACAGGGCTGGAGAAAACACTAGTCAAGCTGCCAATAGGCCGCCTTCCTGATAACATGCTTTCACATGAAAAAACGCGGTTGATCTATATCAACCGAATTGCCACTACCCTCAAGTACAGTTTCGATAGGAAACTTTCAAAATGAGCGCACACATGAACCAAGCCCTTGCATCGCAATACAACTACAAGGTCGTTCGCCAGCTCACCATCATGTCCGTTGTCTGGGGCGTAGTGGGGATGCTGGTGGGCGTTTTCATTGCCGCCCAGCTGGCATGGCCGGAACTGGCAATGAATATCCCCTGGCTGAGTTATGGCCGCTTGCGGCCGCTGCACACCAATGCCGTCATTTTTGCGTTCGGCGGCACCGCGCTGTTCGCAACCTCGTTCTACATCGTGCAGCGCACCTGCGGGGTACGCCTGTTTTCGGACAAGCTGGCCGCCTTCGTGTTCTGGGGCTGGCAAGCGGTAATCGTCGCTGCGGCGATTTCACTGCCGCTGGGTTTCACCCAGGGCAAGGAATACGCCGAGCTTGAATGGCCCATCGACATCCTGATCACCCTGGTCTGGGTTGCCTACGCCATCGTGTTCTTCGGCACGCTCTACAAGCGCAAGGTCTCGCATATTTATGTGGCGAACTGGTTCTTCGGCAGCTTCATCCTGACCATCGCCTTGCTGCACATCGTAAACAACATCTCGATCCCGGTGGATTACATGAAGTCCTACTCGGCCTATGCCGGCGTGCAGGATGCCATGATCCAGTGGTGGTACGGCCATAACGCCGTGGGCTTCTTCCTGACCACCAGCTTCCTGGGCATGATGTATTACTTCATCCCCAAGCAGGCCGGCCGCCCGATCTATTCCTACCGCCTGTCGATCGTGCACTTCTGGGCACTGATCTTCACCTACATGTGGGCGGGCCCGCACCATTTGCACTACACCGCCTTGCCTGACTGGGCACAATCGGTCGGCATGGTGTTCTCGCTGATTCTGCTGGCACCCTCCTGGGGCGGCATGATCAACGGCATGATGACCCTGTCGGGCGCCTGGCACAAGCTGCGTTCGGATCCGATCCTGCGCTTCCTGATCGTTGCGCTGTCGTTCTACGGCATGGCGACCTTCGAAGGTCCGATGATGTCCATCAAGACCGTCAACGCCTTGTCGCACTATACCGACTGGACCGTGGGCCACGTGCACGCCGGTGCCCTAGGCTGGGTCGGCTTCATCACCATGGGCAGCCTGTATTACCTGATCCCGCGCCTGTTCGGCAAGACCGAGATGCATAGCAAGAGCCTGATCGAAGTGCACTTCTGGACTGCCACCATCGGCGTCGTCCTGTACATCTCGTCGATGTGGATCGCCGGCGTGATGCAGGGTCTGATGTGGCGTGCAGTGAATGCCGACGGCACCCTGACTTACACCTTCGTGGAAAGCGTCAAGGCCACCTATCCGTACTACGTCATCCGTTTCTCCGGCGGCCTGTTGTACCTGTTCGGCATGCTTTGCATGACCTACAACATGTTCAAGACCATTGCCGGCGCGACCGCGGTCAATCCGCAGATCCCCGTGCAAAGCCATACCACCGGCCATGCGGCAGCCTGAACCGGCCCGCGCCAAGAGGAGAAATTAGATGCGTAAATTTACACATGAACTGATTGAAAAGAACGTCACCCTGCTGATCGTGCTGTCGGTGCTGGTGGTCAGCATCGGCGGCCTGGTGGAAATCGTGCCGCTGTTCTTCCAGAAGTCGACCACCCAGCCGGTGGACGGCTGGAAGCCGTACACTGCCCTGCAACTGGCCGGCCGTGACGTCTACCTGCGCGAAGGTTGCTATAACTGTCATTCGCAGATGATCCGTCCGTTCCGTGCCGAAACCGAGCGTTACGGTCATTACTCTGTCGCCGGTGAATCGGTGTATGACCACCCGTTCCAGTGGGGCAGCAAGCGCACCGGGCCTGACCTGGCACGCGTCGGCGCCCGTTACAGCGACGAATGGCATCGCATTCACCTGCGCAACCCGCGCGATGTCGTGCCGGAATCGAACATGCCGGCCTATAGCTGGCTGGAAAAGGCAACGCTCGACCCAAGCAAAATGGCGCGCAAGCTTTCGGCAATGCGCACCGTTGGGGTGCCGTACACCGACGAGCAAATCGCCAAGGCGGCCGATGAGGTCAAGGGCAAGACCGAGGAAGACGCACTGATCGCCTACCTGCAAGTGCTGGGCACTGCGGTGAAGAACAAGTACTGATCCTGACGGGGGAGCCCCATCATGTCAACGACACTGAACATCATTTTTACGATACTGAGCCTGTTGGTCTTTCTGGGCATCACGTTCTGGGCATACAGCCGCCACAACAAGGAACGTTATGAAGAGATGGGCCGCATGCCGTTCGATCAAGATAACGAAACAACAGGAAACTGATCATGGCAGATTTCTTTCATAACGGATGGAGCATTTTCATCGCAGTCGTCACCCTGGCGGGCATCCTTGCCTGCGGCCTGCTGCTCTGGTCGCAGTCCAAGGTCAAGGTCAAGGTCGGTCCCGACGGCAATCCGCTGCCGGTGGAGACCACCGGCCACGTATGGGACGGCGACCTGGTGGAGAACAACAACCCCTTGCCGCGCTGGTGGAGCATCATGTTCTACCTCACCATCGTCTTCGGCATCGCGTACCTGGTCCTGTTCCCTGGCCTTGGCGCCATGCAGGGCACGCTGGGCTGGAGTCAGGTGGGCAAGTACGAGCAGGAAATGAAGGCCGGCGAAGAGCAGTACGGCCCGATCTTTGCAAAATACCAGGCCATGCCGATTCAGGCGGTGGCGCAAGATCCGCAGGCCCGTGCCATCGGCGAGCGCCTGTTCCTGAACTCGTGCGCACAGTGCCATGGCTCGGACGCGCAGGGCAGCAAGGGCTTTCCTAACCTGACCGACAATGACTGGCTGTACGGCGGCGCGCCGGAAACGGTGCTGGCCTCGATCCGCGAAGGCCGTCATGGCCAGATGCCTTCCATGGCGGCAGCCGTCGGTGGCGATGCGGACGTGCGCAATGTCGCCAACTATGTGCTGAGCCTGTCCGGTTCCAGCCATGACCCGATCAAGGCCGTCATGGGCAAGACCAAGTTCGGCGCCTGCGCCGCCTGCCATAGCGCCGACGGCAAGGGCAACCAGGCACTGGGCGCGCCCAACCTGACCGACAAGACCTGGCTCTATGGCGGCGGCATCAACAACGTGATGGAAGCCATCAACAAGGGTCGCGGCAACCAGATGCCGGCACACAAAGGCATCTTGTCCGAAGCTAAGGTACACTTGCTGGCAGCGTACGTCTGGGGCTTGTCCAACAAGCAAAACGCCGTGGCCGGCATCTCCGCCAGCGATGCCAAGACAATGGGTTCACTGACCGGTACTGGCGCAGCACCGGCCAAGCAGTAAGTTCGGAACTGGCAGTTCCGACGGCCGCCCGACCCGGGCGGCCGTCGTATTGTAGGAAAGAAGATGGAAACCTCACCGCTCAAGCAGTATTCCCAGCAAGAAATCGAGCAAAGCCTGTATGAAGTCCGCAAGAAGATTTATCCGCGGGCACTGACGGGCTGGTTTGCAACCTGGCGCTGGGTACTGGTGTGGTTTACCCAAATTATCTTCTATGGCGGCCCCTGGCTGACCTGGAACGATCGTCAGGCCGTATTGTTCGACCTGGCTTCCCGTAAGTTCTATATCTTCGGCCTGGTGCTGTGGCCGCAAGATTTCATTTATCTTGCTGTCCTGCTGGTCATTTCGGCGCTGGCGCTGTTCCTGTTTACCGCAGTGGGCGGCCGGCTGTTCTGCGGCTATGCCTGTCCGCAAACGGTGTATACCGAAATCTTCATGTGGGTCGAGCGCAAGATCGAGGGCGAGCGCAGCGCCCGCATCCGGCTCGACCGCGAGCCGCTTTCGGCGCGTAAAGTCACCCTCAAGGGCGCCAAGCACCTCGTGTGGGGCGCCATCGCACTCTGGACCGGCTTTACCTTCGTCGGCTACTTCACGCCGATCCACCTCCTGGCCCAGGAACTCATGCAATTTGCGCTCGGCCCGTGGGAAACTTTCTGGATCCTGTTCTACGGCTTTGCCACTTACGGCAACGCCGGCTGGATGCGCGAGCAGGTGTGCAAATACATGTGCCCGTACGCGCGTTTCCAGAGCGCAATGTTCGACAAGGATACCCTGACGGTTACCTACGACGTCACCCGCGGCGAGCCGCGCGGCCCGCGCAGCAAGCAGGTCAAGCCTGCTGAAGTGGGCCTGGGCGACTGCATCGACTGCGGCATCTGCGTGCAGGTCTGCCCGACCGGCATCGACATCCGCGAAGGCTTGCAGTATGAATGCATCGGCTGCGCAGCCTGTATCGATGGCTGCGACCAGGTGATGGAAAAAATGAACTATCCGAAAGGATTGATCCGTTACACCACCGAGCATGCAATGACCAACCAGCTCGGCAAGCGCGACATCTGGCGCCGCGTTTTCCGCACGCGCACCCTGGTGTACTTCAGCATTCTCGGCGCGATCGTGCTCACGGCAGCGACGTCGCTGGCCTTGCGCCAGCCGCTCAAGGTCGACGTCATCCGCGACCGCGGCATGCCGCGCGTAACCGACGACGGCTCGGTCGATAACGTCTACCGCCTTCAGATGATGAATGCCGAGGAAAACCCGAACCGTTATGTGATCACGGTGCAGGGCATCGATGGCGCGACCATCATCTCGGATTCGCAGATTGACGTGGCCGCAGCTTCTACACGGGCGGTTCCGGTGCGGGTGCGGGTGCCATCAGGCGCAGCGCAGCCTGGCTCGAACCGTATCAAGTTCATCATCCAGGACACGGACAACGCAAGCGTGAAAATCACGGAAAAAGCGGTATTCCTGGTGCCGCGCTAGGAGAAAAGCATGGAAGCCATATTCACGACCGAAAAGCCCAAGGGTACGCGCTGGTACAAGGAGCCCTGGATGCTGCTGGTGCTTGGCGGCCCTGCCATCGTCATCATCGCCAGCCTCTACATGGCTTTTTTAGCGTACAGCGGCGCCGACAGCGTCATCGCTCCCGACTATTACAAACGTGGCCTGGCAATCAACCAGGATATCCGGGCCGATCTGGCGGCGCGCGAGCGCAATCTGGAAGCCGGACTGAAAATTGATGAATCCACCCGCGCCGTGACGCTGCGGCTGACAGGGAAGGGCGAGCTGCCGCCGACAGTGGAGCTGCGGCTGGCTCGCGCCGCTGGCAAGGGCAACGAGGAAATCGTCTTCAAGGTGAACCTGGTGCAGTCTGCCGCCGGCGTCTACATCGGCAAGCTCGACTGGCCGGGCGAGCTGGATGCAAACGCCGCCGCCATGTGGCAGGTAAACCTCAAAGGCAGCGAATGGCGCCTCGCATCCGCCTGGTACGGACCGATCCATACGGCAGTCTCGATCAAGCCTGCAGCTTGATCAATGTTGCGAACAATGCATACAATGCATTGTTAAGTGCAAACTATTCGTGAAACGGGGAGGTGAACGTGAACACCAGTCAGACAGTCGTACCTACTGACAAGACAGGACGCCTGCCGCGCATCGTCATGTCAGTCCTGTGGCCTTCCTTCCTCATGGCATGCGTTTCCAGCGGCGTGCTGTTCAGCCTGGTGGACCCGGTCGAGCTGGTGCTGCTTGACAGCCAGGTGCACCTGAGCCAACTGGGTACCTATACCGTCGGCTTCTTTTTGTTCTGGTTCCTCGGGGCGATTTCCAGCAGCCTCACTGCCTTGCTGCTGGGCTGCCCGGATCCAAAGTAAGTTTTTTCACGCCTTGTACGCCGGCGTCCCCCTCCCATCATGCTGAACATTCCCCTGATTAGCGCAGTTGCCACCGCCGGGCTGCTTGGCGGCTTGCACTGCGCCGGCATGTGCGGCGGCATGGCAACCTTGCTGGGATCGGCGGGGCGCCGCCAGGACGGCAGCCGCACCATACCGATCGTGCCGGCTCCTGCCGGCGCGACTTCACAGGCAAGGCCTTCGGCATGTGCTTCGCAACCGGCGGCTGCCGGCTGGCGCCATACCGCCTGGCTGCATGCGGGCCGGATTTCTACCTACGGACTCATGGGTGCGGTGGTAGGACTGCTCGGTGCAGCAGGATTGATGTTAAAGCCCATCATGCCGGTGCATACCGTCCTGTTCGTTTTTGGCAACCTGGCACTGATCTGGCTGGGGTTGCGCCTGGCAGGCTATGCGCCGCTGGAGGGAACGCTGTCCGGGATGGGCGGCAGGCTGGCGGCACTGGTGCCGGCGCGCTTCTCGCCAGTGGCGCAGGCCGGCCGGCATCCTTTTTTGAGCGGCATGGCCTGGGGTTGCCTGCCTTGCGGGCTGGTGTATGGCGTGCTGCCGTTTGCGCTGCTGTCAGGCGACGCCTGGTCGGGCGCGGTGCTGATGGTGGTGTTCGGCCTGGCGGCCTTGCCGCATCTGCTGCTTGCGCAGGGCGCAGCGCAGTGGCTGCATGGGCGGCGTGTGCCGTTGGCAGCAAAAGTAGTCGGGGCGCTGGCCCTGATCGGCTTAGGTGTGTATGGCCTGCTTCACCTTTCTGATCCTTCCGCGATTTCTCCGCTGTTTTGCATCACCCCGGCGCATTGATTCCCTAAGCGGCCCCGTATTCGCCGCCGGGTCGGCTTGCACGATTTTTGAATGGTGCTTCACCTGGATGGAACCTCACTATGTCTATCGTCGCTAATGTCGTGGTCGCAATCGTCGCAGCCTTGCACGTCTACTTCCTCGTGTTGGAGATGTTCCTTTGGGATAAGCCGGTTGGCTTGAAGGCATTCGGCCAATCACTCGAAAAGGCCCGGGAATCGAAAGTACTCGCCGCTAACCAGGGTCTCTACAATGGCTTTCTTGCTGCAGGCCTTGTCTGGGGTCTGTTTCTTGGCGCCGAGGGTACGGGCATCAAGGTGTTCTTTCTATCCTGCGTCTTGATAGCCGGATTGTATGGTGCTGCCACGGCGAGCCGAAAGATCCTTTTCGTACAAGCAATCCCGGCGGCAATTGGCTTGGCGCTTGTTCTGCTGACCTGACATCGGTGGCGTACGGATAAAGATCTCGGTTTGGCGGATTCATGAAAACTGAAAAAGAAAAGATGCTCGCCGGCGAGCTTTACGATGCATCGGATCCACAGCTCGGCGCGGAGCGCGAGCGTTGCCGGGATCTTTGCCTGGAGTTCAATGGAACGCGCGAAGCCGAAACAGACAATCGCCGGCGCATCTTGAGCGCACTCTTCGGCAAGGAGGCCGATGTATGGATTCAGCCGCCGTTTTTTTGCGACTATGGCGCAAACATTGTCTTGGGCGATAAAGTCTTTTTCAACTTCAATTGTGTCGTTCTCGATGTTGCCCAGGTTATCATCGGCAATAACGTGCTTTTCGGGCCCGCCGTGCAGATTTATACGGCAACGCATCCGATGGATCATGTCACCCGCGCCGCCGGACTGGAATCCGGCATGCCGGTGACGATCGGCTCCGATGTGTGGGTTGGCGGCGGTGCTATCATCTGCCCGGGCATCAATATCGGCGACAGGTCCGTCATCGGCGCCGGCAGTGTCGTCGTACATGACGTTCCTGCGGATACTTTTGTCGCAGGTAATCCTGCGCGTGTCATCAGACATTTGAACAACTACGAAATTTAATGGCAGGTTCATCTCGAACCTGCAAATTGCATGGATAAGTCGATGTCTTTTTTTCAGGGTTGCATTTTGCCTGACGGCCAAACCTTTGATGCCGAGGCTGACCAAAGCTTGCTCAAGTCGATGGAACAGGGAAGCATTTCCTGGCCCATGTCATGTCAGGCAGGCACGTGCCGCACTTGCATCGGGCAGTTGCTGGAGGGCGAAGTACGCTACGAAATGGAGTGGCCCGGACTCAGCGCCGAAGAAAAGCGGGAAGGCTGGATCCTTCCCTGTGTGGCCTACCCAGTGGGCAATGTCGTATTGAAAGACCCATTGGCCGACTGATGCGCCTAGGCGGCACTGAGCCGCAGGCTGCCCGCACTGCGCGCCAATTTCATCTGGCGCGAGTCGGATGACGGTACTGCGGCAGCATAGGCCCTGGTCGTCACTGCCACAGGCGCAAGCAGAGCAGCCTGGTCGAACTTGAATACCGACACGGCCTGCGCCAGGTTGCGCGCCTCCTCCTTGAGCGATTCGGCGGCGGCGGCAGATTCCTCGACCAGTGCCGAGTTTTGCTGCGTGACCTGATCCATCTGGCTGATCGCCCGGCTGATCTGGCCAATCCCGCTGGTTTGCTCAACGCTTGCAGATGCAATTTCACCCATGATGTCGGTGACATGGCGGATGCTGACAAGGATTTCATCCATAGTGCTGCCGGCTTGCCCGACCAGCTGGCAGCCAGCATCGACTCTCTCCATGGATTCGCCGATCAGTCCCTTGATTTCCCTGGCGGCGGTCGCCGAGCGCTGCGCCAGGCTGCGTACCTCGGTTGCAACCACGGCAAAGCCGCGCCCCTGTTCACCAGCCCTGGCCGCTTCCACTGCGGCGTTCAGCGCCAGGATATTGGTCTGGAACGCGATGCCGTCGATGACGCCGATAATGTCGGCAATTTTTCTCGAAGACTGGTTGATCATGTCCATGGTGGCGACGACTTCTGCCACGACTTTGCCGCCTTTGCGCGCGACTTCGCAAGCTGATGATGCCAGCGTATTGGCCTGGGTCGCGTTATCGGCGTTCTGTTTCACCGTCGAGGTCAGTTCTTCCATGGCGGCTGCGGTCTCTTCCAGCGAGCCGGCCTGCGCTTCCGTGCGGGAAGACAAGTCCAGTGTCCCTGCTGCGATCTGTGCGGATGCGGTGGAAACCGTATCGGTGCCGCTGCGCACATGGCCGACAATTGTCGCCAGGCTGTCGTTCATCGATTTGAGCGCGCCGAGAAGCTGGCCGGTTTCGTCAGTCGATGTCACTTCGATGTGCCGGCACAGGTCGCCTGCGGCAACCGCGCTTGCCGCGTTGACGGCGGCGTGGATGGGGCGCGTGATGGACCGGGTGATCAGCCACGCCAGCACCACGGCAAGCAGCAGTGCGCCGCCGCCCAGTGAAACCACCAGGATCGTCGCGCGCTCTACCAGTTGCGACACATCGTTGGCCCGGCTTTCCGCCAGCTGTTTCTGGAAACCTGCCAGGTCATTGACGGCCGCCTGCAGTGTCTCGAGCGCCGGCAGCGTTTCCGCAGTCAAAAGGTCCTGGGCCTCGGTCTTCCGGTCATCCTCGATCAGCCGGTCAACCCGGGTAAACGAAGCGACGAACTGCCCGCGTTGCTGCTTTATCCGGGTAAGCATTTCCTGGCCTTTGGGCAAGATCACCAGCTTGTCCAGCGTGCCTAGGGCCTCGGCAATGGCTTTCTTGTTGCCTTCAATTTTTTCGCGGCGATTGTCGCGCTGCGTCCGACTGCTGGAAAAAAATAATTCCATGGTCAGGTTTGCGTTCGCCCGCGTGTAGACATTGATCATATTTGCCGCTTCAACCTTTACCCATTCCTTGTCGAGCAGGTCTCGGGTGGATTTTTCCAGTACCGATGCGCCGGTGACCGCTATTGCAACCAGTGCCAGCATCAATGCCAATACCAGGGTAAAACCCAGCCCCAGGCGTGTGCCGATTTTCCAGTTTGCCAATTTCATGATTTTTCCTGTAAAACTGCGACGTTTTACACCCGCCGGGTGCAGGCGTCTTCGTGTCGTCATTATTTCCAAATGGAAACAATGACGACACTTTCATTCAATTCCAGGAAATCACAAATGATGCGGATCAAGAATTTATTGCGCGGGCCTACTCGTCAAACGGATTGCGAACCTTTTCTGATGGCCTGGTGGTGATTCGCTCTGGCAGGGTTTCTCCCTCGAGCGCACGCACGGTCGCATCCAGCACGCGCTTCAATTCCCGCGCCAGTTCCAGCCCCGGCTTGTCGCGGGTAACCTGCAAACTGCCATAGATCTCGATCCGCTCCAGGCGGTTTTCCACCGTCAGTCCGTCCAGCGTGAGCACGGTTGCGTCATCCTTGAAGGGTTCAAAACTGGCCATGCTCTTACCTCATGATCGGATGATTGCCCGAGCTGGGCATCGTCTTGCCCTGGCTGCGGTATTTGTAGGGTTGGGGTCGCGGCAGCGCCATGGCGACGGTCTTGATATCGCTGCGCAATTGCGGAAACAGCGTGATGCCGAGGCGTCTTTCCAGTGCGTCGATGCTGACCACCTCGTAATTCAATCCTGCCGCATTGGCGGCGACATACGCGCCGGCTTGGCCCCCGGCTGGATCATATATTGCCTTGAAAACATGAGATGGCACAAGCACCCGGCCATTGATCCGTTCCAGCATTTCGCCCTCGAAGATCGGGCCGGTAACAACATAGAGTGCGCCGCGCTCGAAGACCAGTTCGCGCGTGCTGTGTTCGATGCCTTCCCACAGGACCTGGTTGTTCCTGGGGTGTTGCGGAATGATGTTTGCCAGGGAAAAGCTTTCATACTGCTCCTGGTCGGTCGTCATGTTCCCGGAAGGGCTCAGATGCCCACGGTCAAACCCCGAGCGGGTATAGTCGTCCAGCTCGGCGCGTTGCCAAAAGGGCAGGCGAGCTTCCTCATGATAGGCATTTTTGCGCTTCAGCATGCGCGCCTGGCCAAGGCGCGGCGCCGTAAGAAATTCCGCCGACCACAGGGGCGTGCGCGATACGCCTGAATGCAGGACCGCAAAACCTTCGAAACACAGCAGACGGGTTTTGTCGCGCAGAGTCTCTTTTGCCAGCTCTGGCGCAACGCCACTGGCGAAATGGGCCGCGCACTCCGGCGCGATCGGACCGGCGACCGCCTGGCTGGCAGCGAGCAGCAGGCCCAATAAAATAATTCCAGACTTCAACATTGCGATATTTAAATTTTAAACGTAGGAAATTTGCGTAATCGCAAATACTTGCCTTGCGATTGCAATAACATTGCATCTGATCCTTCAATACACTCCCCCTGGAGTTGTTTTTAGCCCGCATTGCGCAAGCACTGCGGGTTTTTTTTATGCTGAAAGGAAAAAGTGGAAATAGGGCGGACAGATACAAATTGTTTCAAAACTTACCGTGCACGGACTGGTTGTCCGAGGGCATGTGCAGTTAAATACAGTGTATCGCAATCACTGAAACTTCCGCTTCCAAGGAGCCTGACATGAAGAAATTATTTTCCCTGATTACTGGCACAGCCCTGCTGGGTGCTGGCCTCATGGCCATCGCTCCAGCTGCCAGCGCACGCGACAATGTCGACTGGTCTGTTTCCGTCGGCTCTGGCGGCGGCTATGGCTACCCGGCTCCGGTGGTCGTGCAGCCGCCGATCGTGGTGCACAATCCACCCGTGGTAATCCAGCGTCCGGTCCCGGTGGTGGGGTATGGCGCATATTACGGCGCACCTGCACCGGCCTATGTGTATGGTCCGGGTTGGCGTCATCAGCACGGGCATCGTCATCACCACCGTGGTTATGACCGCCATGACCGCCATGACGGCCATGGTGGCCATGGCGGTCACGGTCACCACGGCCGTTGAGCGCAGGACGGCAGAGGAAAAATTCCCTTTGCCGTCAAGGCATTAGACACCGCGCCCAAGAGCCGGTAGACTTGTGGGTTTTGCGCATTACCCTCCCATGTCTACCGATTCCGATCTGCCGGGCCAGGACGTCCCCGAGCTTGCCCCGGCCCTGGCCGAAACAACCCGCACCGTCAGTGCTGTCGAAATTGCGCGTGAAGTCAAGCGCCGCCGCACTTTTGGCATTATTGCCCACCCGGACGCCGGCAAGACGACGTTGACGGAAAAGCTGCTGCTGTTCTCCGGCGCGATCCAGCTGGCCGGCACTGTCAAGGGCAGGAAGAGCGGTCGCCATGCGACCTCGGACTGGATGGATATCGAAAAGCAGCGCGGTATCTCCGTTGCCAGTTCGGTCATGCAGTTCGAGTATCGCAATCATGTGGTCAACCTGCTCGACACGCCAGGCCACCAGGATTTCTCCGAGGATACCTACCGCGTGCTCACGGCAGTGGATTCGGCGCTGATGGCCATCGATGCCGCCAAGGGCGTGGAAGAGCAAACCATCAAGTTGCTGAACGTTTGCCGCATGCGCAATACGCCCATCCTGACATTCATGAACAAGATGGACCGCGAAACCCGCGATCCGCTGGAGCTGCTCGATGAAGTCGAGTCGGTGTTAAAGATCGAATGCGCGCCGATCACCTGGCCGATCGGCATGGGCAAGACATTTCGCGGCGTTTATCACTTGATGCGCGATGAAATTCTGCTGTTTGCGGCAGGCAGTGAACGTGCCGACCAGACGTTCGAGGTGATCAAGGGGATCAATAACCCGCGCCTGGCGGAGATGTTCCCGCTGGAAATCGAGCAGTTGAAGATGGAAGTCGAACTGGTGCATGGGGCTTCGCATCCGTTCGACCTGGAGGCCTATTTGTCAGGCAAGCAAACGCCGGTATTTTTCGGTTCGGCGGTCAATAATTTCGGTGTGCGTGAAATTCTTGATGCCTTGCTGGAATGGGCGCCGCCGCCACGTTCGCGCGACGCCACCGTACGCACCGTCGCACCGGACGAGGTGCCGTTTTCCGGCTTCGTCTTCAAGATCCAGGCCAATATGGATTCGGCGCACCGCGACCGCATCGCCTTCCTGCGCGTGTGCTCGGGGCACTTCGAGCGCGGCATGAAGATCAAGCACTTGCGCATCAATCGCGAAATCCGCGTGTCCAACGTGGTGACCTTCATGGCGTCGAGCCGGGAACAGGTGGAAGAAGCCTATGCGGGTGACATCATCGGCTTGCCCAACCACGGCAACATGCAGATCGGCGACAGCTTTTCCGAAGGCGAATTGCTGCAGTTCACTGGCATTCCCTACTTTGCACCGGATTTCTTCCGCAGCGTGCGCATCCGCAACCCGCTGAAGATCAAGCAATTGCACAAGGGCTTGCAGCAGCTGGGGGAGGAGGGCGCGGTGCAGGTCTTCAAGCCCGTCCATGGCGGCGACCTGATCCTGGGCGCAGTCGGCGTGCTGCAGTTTGAAGTGGTGGCCAGCCGCCTGATGAACGAATACGGGGTGGATGCCGTCTTTGAAGGCACCAGCATCAGCAGCGCGCGCTGGATTACCAGTGACGACAAAAAAGCCCTTGCTGAATTTGAGAAATCTGTTGCCGGGAATAACATTGCCTTTGATGCTGCTGGCAACATGGCCTATCTGGCGACATCTGGCGTTAATTTGCGTCATACTCAAGAGCGTTGGCCGCAACTGACTTTCCATGCGACACGCGAGCACGCTGTCAAGCTCGAGTAATTTCTTTTTGCCCGATGTCTGACTTATCTGTCAGACATCGGGAACTCACCCCGCCTTGTCCTGCCTAACCGTGGCGCATGTTGTTAATGCGTCATGGTTGGGCTTTGTTTTTTTAATTCAAAATTTACATTTGATTTTAGTCAAGTTGATGGAGAGAACTTTTTTCTATACTGCTTGCCTGACTTGACATGATGTTGTTGACGTTCAAAAGTCGGTGCTTCGATAAAAAAGATGCATAAAAAACGTACAAAGAGACAAACGTTAGCGAGCTGGACACTTGAAACCAAGTGCCAGTAATCAAGAGCGCGGAAAAAGGAGCTTGTTTGATATGTTGACCGCCACTTATTCTTTGGTAGCATTGTCTGCCGAACAAAAAAATGCCCGCAACATGCTGTCCCGGCTGCATGGCCAGATCCAGGACATCCTGCACGATTTGCAATACATTAATCAGGCATGCGTGGAAAATGCCCTGTGTCGCCTGGAGCAATTCGAGGAGTATTGCCACAAGCGCAAAGTCGAGGCTTATGTCATCCCGGCGATTCGCAAGAGCACCCGCAAGGCCGATCCGATACTGGCCGAGCTTGAGTCCCTGAGTTCGCGCAGCATGCGTATCCTGCGCTCCTTGCACGAACAATTGCGCAGTGCCTTCGAACGCGGCATGGGCGATGTCCGGAAGGTCTGTGCCGACATGGACCTGTATTGCACTAATTTGCGCGAGCGCTTCCTCAAGGAAGAAGAGGAGCTCCTTCCCATTGTCCGGGCCTTGCTGCCGATCGAGGATTGGTTCACCCTTGCTGCCAAATTCCTGTCCGAGGATGAAAAACACCGCCATCCTGCACCAACTCCAGGCGTCAGCCGCTCGCGTGCCAGCCAGACTGGCCGAACTGCAGCCTGACGGAGTGCAGGCTTGAATAAAAAGAGCGACCTGGTCGCTCTTTTTTTATAGCTGCCGTCACATGCGCCCCTTGCAGGGAAGGGCGTTTCTTGGCATCGTGTCAGCACTTCTTGAAATTCCCTGTCATGCCGAAAATCTTTTCTTCCTTTACCCGTTTTTCCCTGCGCGACCTGATCGTGACGGCCGGACCCGTAACACTGCTGGTCGTCGGCTTATGCATCGTTGCCTACCGCCTGGTGGATCCGTCGCCGCCAAAAAATGTCGTCATGTCTACTGGCCAGGAAAACAGTGCCTATGAAGCCTTCGGCAAGAAATACGCGGCAGTGCTGGCGCAGCAGGGCATTCACGTCGACTTGCGCGATTCGCCGGGGTCGCAGGAAAACCTGCAGCGCCTGCGCAACCCGGAGTCCGGGGTCGATATCGCCTTCGTGCAAAGCGGCTCGACCGAGCAGGCCGAAGCCGAGCGGCAGGGGCTGGTGTCACTGGGGAGCTTGTTTACCGAGCCTGTGTGGATTTTCATACGCGGCAAAAAACCAGTGACGGAACTGGGCCAGCTGCGTGGCCTGAAGATCAATGTGGGGCCGGACGGCACAGGCGTGCCGCAGCTTTTCAAAAGTCTGCTGGACGTGAATAACATCGAGGCGGCAGAAGTCAGGCTCGGTACCCTGGAGAACACGCCTGCCACTGTTAAATTGCTAGCCGGACGGATTGATGGGGTGGTGTTCAGTTCAGCCCCGGATGCGCCGCTGATCCAGATGCTCTTGCAAACGCCAGGCATCCAGCTGGTGGATTTTCCGCAAGCCGAAGCCTATACGCGGCGGTTTCCATTCCTGTCGCATGTGGTGCTGCCCCGCGGGATCGCCGATCTCGGCAAGAACCTGCCGGCGCGCAATTACCACCTGATTGCGCCGACCGCGACCCTGGTAGCGCGCGAAGACTTGCACCCGGCCCTGGTGGACCTGTTCGTGCGGGCGGCGGCGGGTATCCATGGCGGCGCGGGCTGGTTCAATGCACAGCGGGCTTTTCCGACGGCCAGCTATACCGAGATCCCGGTGGCGCGCGATGCCGAACGCTATTACAAGAGTGGGCCGACTTTTTTCGATCGTTACCTGCCGTTCTGGCTGGCGAATTTCTTTAGCCGCATGTGGGTGGTGATCATTGCTCTGGGCGCCCTGGCGTTGCCCTTGTCGCGGATCGTGCCGCCGCTGTATGTCTGGAAGGTACGCTCGCGCGTCTATCGCTGGTACGGCAAGCTGCGCGCGGTGGAGCAGGCAATCGAGGGCGTGCCGGCGGAACAGCGTGCCGAGGTGTATCAGGCGCAATTGCAGCGCTTGGGCGAAATCGAGGAAAAGGCCAACCATATCTCGATTCCGCTATCCTATGCAGAGGAGCTCTACGGCTTGCGCAGCCATATCAATTTCGTGCGCAAGCGCATCATGTGGCTGATGCAGGAACACGGCGGCAACGGCGCCGGCCTCATTCAGGAGCCCCCCGGCGGCGCCTGATCAGGCGCCGATCCAGGGCAGGCTGGCCTTGCACCAGCCCGAGACGGCCTTGCGATGGCCCTGTTCATTCTTGTCGCCCTCAAAGCCTTCGAGGATGTCATAGCAATGCTTGTATCCCTGTTCGGTTGCCAGCTTGGCGGCGTGGCGCGAACGCACGCCCGAACGGCACAGGAATAACAGGGTGTCGCCCTTGCCGGCGAATTCGGCGAGTTGCGCGAGGAAATCCGGATTGTGCACGCCCTCCGGATACAGGTTCCATTGCACGGCATGGTGCTGTGCCGCAGGCAAGGCCACACGGCCAACCCAGTCGCGTTCGGCGGCGGTACGCACATCCACCAGCTTGACTGCGGGATCGGCTTGCAAAAGGTCGTAGGCTTGCTGGGGAGTGACTGCGCCGGCATAGGGCAGGCTGGCGTCCTGCGCGCGTTTGTGTGCAGAAATGAGAATGTCAGCAGCTGTCGTCATGGCAAGTTGTGCTCAGAATATACGCAAAAGTATCATTATAGTGGCCTTGTTGCATCCTCATGAATGGCATGAAAATTCACTTGTGATCGCGTCGCACTAAAATGGTGCGAAGAAATTTATTTCAGTACGGAAATCACTCTAATGGTGCAATTTATTTGACGCGCATTAAATTGGTGCAAACTGTTCCCGGGTGATTTGCGCGAACCCTGGCGAATGGGCTCACAATTGCGGGAGTTCGCTGCAAATACTCAAGGCAGGATTTGCTCGTATGGTGGCATAGATCCTGCTATCATTCCGGGTTGAATTTTTGATTTTGCTTAAGCCCGCTGATGCCTTGTTGTTCTGCGCATGGCCAATTCAAATTCAGTTCAAGTTTTTCATATCATTTCCGCTTACATTTAGGAGATTCGCATGGCAAGAACGGCCGCAGAGGTCTTGAAGATGGTGAAAGACAACGAAGTCAAATTCGTTGATTTCCGTTTTGCTGACACACGGGGCAAGGAACAGCACGTTACCGTGCCTGTTTCCCACTTCGACATCGACAAGTTCGAATCCGGCCATGCCTTCGACGGTTCGTCGATCGCCGGCTGGAAGGGTATCGAAGCCTCCGACATGCTCCTGATCCCCGATCCGAACACGGCCAATATCGATCCGTTCATGGAAGAAACCACGCTGTTCATGCAGTGTGACGTGATCGAACCGTCCGATGGCAAAGGCTACGACCGCGACCCGCGCTCGATCGCCAAGCGCGCAGAAGCCTACCTGAAATCCTCCGGCCTGGGCGACACCGCCTACTTCGGCCCGGAACCGGAATTCTTCATCTTTGACAGCGTGCGCTGGAAGTCCGACATGTCCGGCTGCTTCGTCAAGATCGATTCCGAAGAAGCATCGTGGACCACCGGCGAGAAGCTCGAAGGCGGCAACAGCGGCCATCGTCCGACCGTCAAGGGTGGCTATTTCCCGGTGCCCCCGGTCGACAGCTTCCAGGACATGCGCTCGGAAATGAGCCTGATCCTCGAATCGCTGGGCATCCCGGTTGAAGTGCACCACCACGAAGTGGCCGGCGCTGGCCAGAATGAACTCGGCACCAAGTTTTCCACCCTGGTGGAACGCGCTGACTGGACCCAGAACCTGAAGTACGTGGTCTGGAACGTTGCCCACACCTATGGCAAGACTGCAACCTTCATGCCGAAGCCGATCGTTGGCGACAATGGCTCGGGCATGCACGTGCACCAGTCGGTCTGGAAAGATGGCAAGAACCTGTTCGCCGGCGACGGCTATGCCGGTCTGTCCGATTTCGCCCTGTACTACATCGGTGGCATCATCAAGCACGCCCGTGCACTGAACGCGATCACCAATCCTGGCACCAACTCGTACAAGCGCCTGGTGCCTGGCTATGAAGCACCGGTCAAGCTGGCTTACTCGGCCAAGAACCGTTCGGCTTCGATCCGCATTCCGCACGTGGCCAACCCGAAGGGCCGCCGCGTCGAAGCGCGCTTCCCGGATCCGCTGGCCAATCCGTACCTGTGTTTTGCCGCATTGCTGATGGCAGGCCTGGACGGCGTGCAGAACAAGATCCATCCTGGCGAAGCAGCCTCGAAGGACCTGTACCACCTGCCGCCGGAAGAAGATGCACTGATCCCGACCGTGTGCTCGTCGCTCGAGCAAGCGCTGGAAGCCCTCGACAAGGACCGCGAGTTCCTGACCCGTGGCGGCGTCTTCAGCGACAGCATGATCGACGCTTACCTGGAACTGAAGATGGGCGAAGTCCAGCGCATGCGCATGACCCCGCATCCGGTTGAATTCGACATGTATTATTCGTCGTAATCCAGCTGCGTTAAGCACTTCTAAAAGGGCGGGTTTCCCGCCCTTTTATTTTGTGCGTTGTAATATTAGAAAAAGTGTTAAGCAGCAATTGTAAATAATTGATTCTTATCCTAAACTGGCATTCCGTAATGTTGGTTTCTCATAAGTAAAATTATGAAATTTGCAATAATCTCAGCGTTCCTGCTGGCCGGATTTTATTCCTCCTCGGTGCTTGCGCAGTCGGAGGTTTTCCTCTGCGTCGACGAGCGCGGCAACAAGGAATACAAGAATACCGGCGGCACCAAGGGGTGCAAGCGGGTCGAGCTTCCCGGCATTACGACCATCGAGGCGCCGCGTGCGCGCCAGGTTGCGGCGTCGGGTAACGCCGCGCCCAAGGTGCCGGCGCCAACCGATTTCCCCAAGGCCGATGGCAATGCACAAAAGGCGCGCGATAGCGACCGCCGCCAGATTCTCTCGGACGAGTTGAAAAACGAAGAGCAAAAGCTGGCGAACCTGAAAAAGGAATTCAACAATGGCGAGCCCGAACGCCAGGGCGGCGAGCGCAACTACGCCAAGTACCAGGAGCGCGCCGCGTCGATGAAGCAAGACGTGGAGCGCAGCGAAAAGAATGTCGAGGCGCTCAAGCGGGAAATCGCCAACCTGAAGTAGGTATGGCAATTGCTTAATAGAGGCCGCGCTATGCGGCTTTTTTTATTTTTAAGACTATCTTGAACGCGAATATACCTCTGCTGCCCGAATTGAATGGCCTCGATATGCTGGCATCGGCCGTGCTCATCCTGGACGACGACAACCGGATTGTCTACGCCAACCCGGCTGCCGAGCATTTGCTGGAAAGTTCATTCAAGGCCTTGTCGCATCATCGCTTCACGGAACTGTTCCAGAATGGCGAGCCGCTTGGCGCCTTGTTCCGTCAGGCCAGCGAGAACCAGTTCGCCGACTGGCGCCAGGACCTGACTCTGGAGCGCGTCGGCCGCGACGCATTGCATGTGCATTGCATCATCAGCGCACTGCACCGCCCGGGCATGGCGATCCTGATCGAGTTGCGCGAAAACGTCCAGCAGTTGAAGCTCGACCGCGAGGAGCGCCTGCTCGACCAGAGCCAGGCCAACAAGGAACTGATCCGTAACCTCGCCCATGAAATCAAGAATCCGCTGGGCGGCATTCGCGGCGCGGCCCAGTTGCTGGAGCTGGAATTGCCGGAGCGCCACCTGAAGGAGCTGCGCGAATACACGCAAGTCATCGTCAAGGAAGCCGACCGGCTGCAAACGCTGGTCGACCGCCTGCTGGCGCCGCACCGGCGCCCGCATATCGTTGGCGACGTCAATATCCACGAGGTCTTCGAGCGTGTGCGCAGCCTGATCCTGGCGGAATTCCCCAACGGGCTGACGATCAGGCGCGATTACGACTTGTCCATACCGGAGTTCAGGGGCGACAACGAGCAGCTCATCCAGGCCGTGCTGAACATTGCCCACAATGCTGCCCAGGCGCTGGCGCCGCGCATTGCGGCAGGCGATGCCGAGCTGGTTTTCCTGACCCGCATTGCGCGCCAGGTGACCCTGGCGAAGGTTCGTTATCGATTGGCATTAGATTTGCATATCATCGACAATGGACCTGGCATCCCGACAGAAATTCAGGACCGCATCTTCTATCCCCTGGTATCGGGAAGGGAGGGCGGCAGTGGCCTGGGACTGACGCTGGCGCAGACGTTCGTGCAGCAGCACATGGGCGTGATCGAATGCGCAAGCAAGCCGGGATGCACCGATTTCAGGATTTTGATACCGCTGCCCTGACAGGCATGACTGACGAGAAAATATGAAACCAATCTGGATAGTCGACGACGATGAATCGATCCGCTGGGTGCTTGAAAAGGCCCTGGCGCGCGAAAACCTGGCGACGCGCAGCTTTGCCAACGCCCGCGACGCCATGGATGCGCTCAAGACCAGTACCCCGCAGGTGCTGGTTTCGGATATCCGCATGCCCGGCGAGACCGGGCTCGAGCTGCTGCAAACGGTCAAGGCTACCCATCCCGGCTTGCCGGTGATTATCATCACGGCCTTTTCCGACCTGGATTCCGCCGTGGCGGCATTCCAGGGCGGCGCCTTCGAATACCTGGCCAAGCCCTTCGATGTCGACAAGGCGGTCGAGCTGATCCGGCGCGCGCTCGAGGAAAGCCTGCGCGAAGCCAATGTCGAGCAAGTCTCGGCGGAGACGCCGGAAATCCTCGGCCAGGCGCCGGCCATGCAGGATGTGTTCCGCGCCATCGGCCGGCTGTCGCAATCCAATGTCACGGTGCTGATCACGGGCGAGTCCGGCAGCGGCAAGGAACTCGTGGCGCGCGCCCTGCACAAGCACAGCCCGCGCGCCGCGCAGCCCTTCATTGCGCTCAATACCGCGGCGATTCCGAAAGACTTGCTGGAGTCGGAGCTGTTCGGCCATGAGCGCGGCGCCTTTACCGGCGCGCAGGTGACGCGGCGCGGCCGTTTCGAGCAGGCCGAGGGCGGCACGCTGTTCCTCGATGAAATCGGCGACATGCCTTTCGACTTGCAGACGCGCCTCTTGCGGGTGCTCTCGGATGGCCACTTCTACCGCGTCGGCGGCCACCAGCCGCTCAAGGCTAATGTGCGCGTGATTGCCGCCACCCACCAGAACCTGGAGAGCCGCGTCAAGGATGGCCTGTTTCGCGAAGACTTGTTCCATCGCCTGAACGTCATCCGCCTGCGCCTGCCCAGCCTGCGCGAGCGCCACGAAGACATTCCGCTTTTGACCCGGCACTTCCTGGCGCAAAGCGCCAAGCAGCTCGGCGTCGAAGCCAAGCGCATGTCCGAAAGCGCCATGCAATTCCTCGCCACGCGCGAGTTGCCGGGCAACGTGCGCCAGCTGGAAAATCTCTGCAACTGGATCACCGTCATGGCGCCTGGCCAGACGGTCGAGATCAAGGATCTGCCGCAGGATCTCATCGAAGAAAAGGGTGTCGAGCCAATCGGGCCGGTCGCTTCTGCGATGGCCTTGCCTGTCCAGGCTGGTGCGTTTTCGGCGGGCGATGCACCGGTGGGGGGCATTCCCCTTAACGGTGCTTCCCATGTCGCCCCGGCTGGCATGCCGCCTTACCTGAACGGTGGCGAGAGCTGGATATCGCTGCTGGAATCGGAAGCCGCACAGATGCTGTCCGCGGGACAGCCCGAAGTGATGGAAGCCCTCGGGCGCCAATTCGAGTCGGCCCTGATCAAGGTGGCGTTGAAGCATACCCATGGCCGCAAGAACGATGCCGCGGTCCGCCTGGGCATCGGGCGCAATACCATCACCCGCAAGATCCAGGAACTGGGCATTTCCGGCGCCAAGGACGACTAGGCCTTAATTTCCCGATCCTGCGGCCGCAGCGCCGGACTCCGGTCCCGCGCTGATTTCGTTTCTGTTCGGCGTCAATGGGTCGCTCGCTTCGTGGGCCACCGCTGGCGTGGCGACTTCGTTCTCCATGGCCTGCATGCCGCGCGCGTCGCCGACCAGCGTGCGTCCGCCCTGGCGCCGCACGATAATGCCTTGTCCCGGCGGCGGCCCTGCCCGCGGCAGTCCATCCGGCCCTTCTGCGTCTGGGCTTGCCGCTGAAACCTCATACGTGTCCGACGATGCGCCGTCGCGCTCCTGCGGTGCGCGCCGTGCCAGCAGGGTGGGGCGCAGCGGCCGCGGAAATTGCGCAGCCAGGTCGATGCGTTTCTCGCGCAGGGTATTGCGGAAAAAGTCCCCCACCACGAGGATCGCATTGTGGCCGCCCTGGCCCCAGTAGCTGCTGCGCATGGTCACTCGCTGGTCGTTGAAGCCGATCCAGGCGCCAGCGACCAGTTCGGGATGCATCAGGATGAACCAGCCATCGGTATTGTTCTGGGTGGTGCCGGTCTTGCCGGCGATGTCGGCATCGATGCCGAACTGGCGCTTGACGACTTTGCCGGTGCCCTGGTCCACGGCACCGCGCAGCATGTCGATCAGCTCGGTCGACACTTCCTCGGAAAGGACGCGTTCGCCGACCTGCGTACCGAATTCGGCCACCAGGCCGCCGTAACGGTCGACGATGCGCTTGACCGATACCGGCGGGCGGTATTCGCCTGCGCGGGCGATGGTGGCATAGGACGAGACCATTTCCAGCAAGGTGACCGGGCTGGTGCCAAGGGCAATCGAGATCACCGGGTCGAGGCGGCTCTGGCGCACGCCCATTGCCTGGGCGAGATCGACCACGGGATCGATGCCAACGTCTTGCATGACCTGCGCGGTAATGGTGTTTTTCGAATACACCAGGCCTTCGCGCAAGCTCATGGGGCGGTTTGCGACATCCATGTCGGTCGGACGCCATTTGCGGCCGTCGGCCATGGTAATTTCGACCGGGCCAGCCCGGTAAGAATGGCGCGGACTGATGCCTTGCTCAAGCGCCGCGGCGTACACGAAGGGCTTGAAGGTAGAGCCAGGCTGGCGCACCGCTTGCGCGACATGGTCGAACTGGTCGATATTGAAATCACGGCTGCCGACCCAGGCCTTGATTTCGCCGCTGGCAGGATCCATCGCCAGGAAGCCGGCTTCCAGGCGAGATTTTCTTTCAAGTAATTGCCGCATGAATTTGCGGTCCGCCTTCATCTGCGCCAATGCACCCACCGGACCGGCCCCGCCGGCAGCGTATTTCCGGTAATCGCCTGATTCACGAATGAAGGACTCGACCAGTTCCGGGCGCGACTTCCAGAGGTGGCTGAAGGGCGTAATTTCATCGTGCATGCGGGCATAAAAATCGGCATGCAGGGAAGCGCGCAGGCGGCTCGATCCCCACTCGACATCGGCGATGCGCTGCAGCGCCAGTGCCTGGTGCTCGACTGCGCGTTCGGCGACCGCCTGCATCTCGGGTTCGAGGGTGGTGTGTATCACCATCCCGTCAGACTGCAGGTCGTGGCCCTCGCGCTCGGCCCATTCGGCCAGCCACTTGCGCACGTGGGCGGTGAAATGCGGGGCGGTGCCGCCCACGGCCGGGATGCGGTGCAGCGCAGCGCCCAGCGGCTGCCCGATGACCGCGTCAAATTCCGGCTGGGTCAGCAAGCCCTGGCGCAGCAGCTGGCCAAGCACCACATTGCGCCGCTTCAGCGCCCGCTCTGGGTTCTTGACGGGGTTGTAATACTGGGTGCCTTTGAGCATGCCGACCAGGGTGGCGCTTTCGGCCACGCTCAGTTGCGCCGCCGGCTTGCCGAAATACGTGCGCGCGCCCATCTCGATGCCGTAGGCGTTGTACAGGAATGGCACTGTGTTGAGATAGATTTCAAGGATTTCCTGCTTGTCGTATGCACGTTCGATCTTCAGCGCAGTCAGCATTTCACGCGCCTTGCGGTGCACGCTGCGGGTGCGGCCGATCTCTTCGGGAAAGAGGTTGCGCGCCAGTTGCTGGGTAATGGTCGAGCCGCCCTGGTCGCGCCCGCTCAGGGTGTGCGCCACTGCCAGCGCAGTGCGGCGCAGGTCGACGCCGCTGTGTTCAAAGAAGCGCTGGTCTTCGGTCGCGATCAGCGCGCGCAACACATGGGGCGCTACCTGCTTCAGCGCAATCTGTTCCTGCTGCTTCTGGCGGAATTCTCCCAGCACGCTGCCATCGGCGGCCAGGATGATGCTTGGCCGGGCATGGCGGACTTTTTCCACGATGTCCAGTTCGGGCACGCTGGGCAATAGCCAGGCGAGGTAAGTCAGGCCGGAAAGCAGGGCGACACTGATGCACACGCCGATTGCCGTGGCGAACCCGCGCAACAGCCGGCGCCAGAATCGTTTGCCGGAAACGGCGGCAATGTCGGAATTGTTTTTGTTGAGCAAAGCCGTATCTCCCATGCAATCATCGCGCATTGGCCTGCGCGTATGGCATGTATGGGAGGTTAACCTTGCAAGGGAAGACGGCGAAAAAAATCAGGCCGCCAAAGTGACCTGGTTCACATTGAAATTACCAGCAGGAATAATTAATTCTCGCAGTATTGTTTTACAACAAAATCAGCCGGTGACTTGTACCCTGGCGGCACCATCCGTCATTTCGCCGATGACAGCCGCATCCGCAAAGCCTTCGCGATGGAAAATTTCTAGTACCTGGTCGACGGCATCGGCAGCGCACGATACCAGCAAGCCGCCGGAAGTCTGCGGGTCGGTCAGCAAGGCTTGCTGCACCGGTGTGATGCCGGCGGCCAGGTCGACATCGTGACCATAGCCTGCCCAGTTGCGCCCCGATGCTCCGGTAATGAAGCCGCCCTCGGCCAGTTGTGCGACGCCCGGCAGCAACGGCACTTGCGCCATGTCGAGGCGCACGGTGAGCCCGGCGCCGCGCGCCAGCTCCAGCGCATGGCCCAGCAGGCCGAAGCCGGTGACATCGGTCAGGGCATGCACGCCCGGCAGCTCCGACAGCGCCTTGCCGGGCTTGTTGAGCTTGGTGGTATTGGCAATCATGGCGGCATAGCCCGCGGCATCCAGGGCATTCTTTTTCAATGCAGCGGACAGTACGCCCACGCCGAGCGGCTTGCCGAGGATGAGCTTGTCGCCGGCGCGGGCATCGGCATTGCGCTTGATCTTCGAGGGATGCACGATGCCCATCACGACCAGGCCATAGATCGGTTCGACCGAATCAATGGTATGGCCACCGGCGATCGGGATGCCGGCTTCGGCGCAGGCCGCTTCGCCGCCCTGGATGATCTTGCCGATGATATCGATGGGCAACTGGTTGACCGGCATGGCCACCAGCGCCAGCGCCATGATTGGCGTGCCGCCCATGGCATACACGTCGGAAATCGCATTGGTGGCTGCGATGCGGCCAAAGTCGAAGGGATCGTCGACGATGGGCATGAAAAAATCGGTGGTGGCGATCAGCGCCTGCTCATCGTTCAATTTGTAGACGGCGGCGTCATCCGCCGTCTCTATGCCAACCAGTAATTCCTTTGGCACCGGGAAGCCGCTGGATTTTTTCAGGATTTCGGACAGGATGCCGGGTGCGATCTTGCAGCCGCAACCGCCGCCGTGTGAAAACGAAGTGAGCCGGATGCCGGGTTCGATGGGTGCATTCATGGGGAAGTAGTCCTGTGTGTGTCCTTGCTGTGAAGCATATTATCCACCAACTCCAGCAGGGTCGCCTGCTCGCGCTGCGGCGCGAACAAAGGTGTGCGCGCCTGGCATTGCTGAAGAAGCCGGGCATAAAATTCCGTGTCTGTGGCGGCGCGCTCGATGGCTTGCGCCAGTGCGGCACTGTCACCCGGCGCAAAATAGCCGGCATAATCGTCACCAAGCATGCCGCGGTTGCCGGGAATATCCGATGCCAGCACCGGCACGCCGGAGGTGAGCGCCTCGATGATGACATTGGCGCCGCCTTCCATGCGCGAAGTAATTACCATCAGATGGCTGCGTCTCAGGCGGCGGCGCGTTTCGCCATGGGGCAGCGCATTCAGCCAGTGGTAATTGTGCAGGCACTTTGCTGTAGTTTCGGCTTGCACCGCCAGGCCCGCATCCAGCGCGCCGCCGATGTGCCGCAGGCGGATGCGTGGCAGCGAGAGCAGGGCGGCTGCGCGCATGAACGTGGCTGGATCCTTTTCTTCGCGCAAGTGGCCGATCATGCAGACATCGAAGTGCCGCATCCGGCGCTTGACCTCGGCGCTGATGGATTTGAGCGCGGGCGCAGACTGGTAGACGACACTGGCCCTGGTGCGCACTTCCGGCGGAAGTGCCTGCAAGCCGGCCTGTTGCAGCACCACCAGGCGGTCGGCGCGCATCAGGCTCCGGGCCGCGGCGGCATCGGTATGGATATCGCGATACAGGTCGGTGCCGGTCAGCACCAGCAGCACCGGTATGCCCGGGTAGTGTTTTTCCAGCGAGACCAGGGCCGCTGCGGAGCGGCGCGCATGCAGGGCAATCACGAGTTCGGGGGCGCGCGGCAAAGGCGGTAGCGGCAATGTCGTGCCGTCACCGCTGTGCAAAATCGTGACCGCATATTGCTCGCCCAGCATGTGTGCCCAGCGCCTGGCGGTTTGCCAGTTGCCGTTATTGGCATTTGCCAGGGCAGGGCTGATCATGACAATATGTGATTTCAACCGCATGGTTTCCCAATAAATGACGCCATCCCCGTTATCCGTGAATGTCTCGTTCCGTCAGGCATCGCCGCCTGAACTGGCGCTTGCCTTGCGCGATGCGCGTGATTATACGTTGCTCCTGTTCGAGCGATTTCTCGAGGCCGGGCTGGATGCGCCGGCACGCGTGCCGCGCCTGGCGATCGTCAATCCGCCGCTGTGGGAACTGGGTCATATCGCCTGGTTTGCCGAGTGGTATATCCTGCGCGAGGCGCAATCCAGTCATCCGGCGGCAGCCGAACACCCCTCCATGCTGCGTTATGGCGATGACTGGTTCGATTCCAATACGGTGCCGCACGATGCCCGCTGGACGCTCGGCCTGCCTAGCGCCGGCCCCCTGAAAACCTATTGCCGCGAAGTGCTGGACCGGGTGCTGGACAAGCTCGCGCGCACACCCGCGCGCGAAGACAAACTTTATCCTTACCGTTTGGCGCTGGCGCACGAAGACATGCATGGCGAAGCCTTTGCCTATACCTTGCAGACGCTGGGCCTGGCCGCGCCCGCGCAGCCAGGCCGGCAGCAGGCGAGCGCCGGGCCATCGCGCGAAATCCGTTTTGCCGGCGGCAGCTTCCTGCGCGGCAGCGCTCCCGATAACGGCTTTGTCTTTGACAATGAGAAATGGGCCCATGCCTGCTACGTGCCGCCGTTTGCGATGGATGCGGCACTGGTATCCAATGCGCAATACGGCGAATTCGTGGCAGACGGCGGCTACGATAATCCACGCTTCTGGACACCGGCCGCACGGGCCTGGCTGCTGCGGCAGGAACGTTCGGCGCCACAGGGATGGCAGCGCGAGGGAAAAGGCTGGCTGACCCAGCGCTTCGGCCGCCCGATGATGCTGGCGCCGCAGGAGCCGGTGCGCCATGTCAGCCTGTATGAAGCGCAGGCCTATTGCGCCTGGGCCGGCAGGCGCCTGCCGGGTGAAGCCGAATGGGAGTATGCCGCGCTGGACGGACATCCGCAGTTTCGCTGGGGGGAGCTGTGGGAATGGACGGCTTCGCCGTTCGAACCGTATCCCGGCTTTACCGCGGATGCCTACCGCGAGTACTCGGCGCCGTGGTTCGGCTCGCACCAGGCGGTGCGCGGCGCCTCGTTTGCCACGCAACCGCGCCTGCGTTCGGCGAAGTACCGCAATTTCTATCTGCCGGAGCGCGCGGATATCTTTGTCGGCTTTCGCACTTGCGCGCAATAGCCTGACGGCACAACTGAAAACGGCCGCCGGATTTGCATCCGGCGGCCGTCCTTATTGCGGACTATTTATGCGGATCAGCGATCGCCATACGAACGGCGCGGGCTGTCGCCCTTGTAGCCGCCTTCCTTGCGCGGCGCCGAAGGCTTGCTGAAAGTACGCTGGCCCGGCTTGGCACTGTTGCCGGCATTGCCGCCAGCACTGCGGCCTGCGCCCGGCTTCCAGCCGCCCGGCTTGCGCGCGGAACGTGGCGCCGATGCCGTCTTTTTCGGCTCGAAGCCTTCGATCACGTCGACCGGAATCGTTTGCTTGGTGAAGCGTTCGATGCGCTTGACGTTCATGCCTTCCGCATGGTTTACCAGCGAAATCGCCAGGCCATTGCGGCCGGCGCGGCCGGTACGGCCGATGCGGTGCACGTAATCTTCCGGGAATTTCGGCAAGTCATAGTTGAACACGTGGGTGATCGCCGGCACGTCGATGCCGCGGGCGGCAACGTCGGTTGCGACCAGCACGCGGACCTGGCCATTGCGCATGGCGTTCAGGGTGCGGTTGCGGGCGCCCTGGTGCATGTCGCCATGCAGCGCGGCAGCAGCGAAGCCGGCGATGTTCAGGCGGTCGGCCAGCGTATCGGCGTCGCGCTTGGTGGCGGTAAACACCACTGCCTGATCCATGGTGGTATCGGTCAGCAAGTGGTCGAGCATGCGGTTCTTGTGCGACAGGTCATCGACGAAATGCACGCGCTGCTGGATGTTTTCATGCTTGTTGCCGGCGCTGGCGATCTGGATCACCTGCGGCTCGCGGGTGATGCGACGGGCCATCGAGCCAACCACGCCATCCAGCGTGGCCGAGAACAGCATGGTCTGGCGGGTTGCCGGGGTGGCAGCGACGATTTTTTCGATATCTTCGATAAAGCCCATGTCGAGCATGCGGTCGGCTTCATCCAGCACCAGGATTTCCAGTTGCGAAAAGTCGATCTTGCCCGAATCCATATGGTCGATCAGGCGGCCAGGCGTTGCCACCAGAATTTCAGGATTGCGCGACAGCAATTGCATTTGTTTCGGGTAAGGCATGCCGCCCAGGATCGACACGGCCTTGACGCGGCGCATATGGATGCCGTACTTGTCGGTGGCGGTGGTCACTTGCAGGGCCAGTTCGCGGGTCGGTGTCAGCACCAGCATTTTCGGCTGGGCCGGCTGGAAGCGGGGACGGTCGCCACGTGCGCGCGCTGACTGGCGTTCCTGGTTCGCGGTCTTGCCGGCCTGCTCGGCTTCGGCATTGGCGAATTTGTGCAGCGACGGCAGCATGAAAGCGGCAGTCTTGCCGGAGCCGGTTTGCGAGGACACCAGCAGGTCGCGGCCTTCGATGGCTGCGGGAACGGCTTGCTGTTGCACTGCGGTCGGCTCGGTATAGCCGGCATCGGTCAGTGCCTTGAGAATGGACGCGTGCAAGCCTAATGCTTCAAAAGTCATTATTTTCTTTCGTAAAGATCAGCGCCGCGCACCATGAAAGATGCACGCGCGCAAAAAATGCAACGCCAACCAACGAAACGACTGAAAACTCGAAAAGATTCGTAGATTGTCAGATTTCGGCACAGAAAGCTTTGCGCCGGGACGGTGTTCAACTATAGACACCAGGGGCGGGAGGGCTTTGACGTGAAGCGAAGGGTTCGCGATGCGACAAGGTGATGCTTAAGCAGCGCATGTTGCACTGCAAGGTCGTTATTCTACAGGGGAAATCAACTTTGCGCAGGTTTCTTTTCGGCTAAAGGCGTTGCGGGGCGGGGCAGACAGCAAAAAGGCGGCTTGCGCCGCCTTGTCTTGCCTGCCTTGCCAATTGCTCTGGATCAGGCGTAGTCAGCCTGGTTCAGGCCCATGCCATGCGAAAATCCGCAGTCGACATAGGTGATTTCGCCGGTAATGCCGGAAGCCAGGTCCGACAGCAGGAAGGCGGCCGTATTGCCGACGTCATCGATGGTGACATTGCGGCGCAGCGGCGCGTGCGAAGCGACGAAGCCGAGCAGCTTGCCGAAGTCCTGGATGCCGCTGGCGGCCAGGGTCTTGATCGGGCCGGCGGAAATGCCGTTGACGCGCACGCCTTGCGGCCCGAGCGATTCTGCGGTGTAGCGCACGCTGGCTTCCAGCGACGCCTTGGCCAGACCCATGGTGTTGTAGTTCGGAATGGCACGCATGGCGCCCAGGTAGCTCAGGGTCAGCAGGGCTGCCTTGTCGCTCAGCATCGGGCGTGCGGCCTTGGCCATGGCCGGGAAGCTGTAGGCGGATATGTCATGGGCGATGCGGAAGCCTTCGCGCGACAGGCCATCGAGGAAGTCTCCGGCGATGGCTTCGCGCGGGGCAAAGCCGATGGCGTGCACCAGGCCATCGAGCTTGTCCCAGGATTTGCCGAGGTCGGCGAAGAGGGCATTGATCTGCTCGTCGCTGCCGACGTCGCAGTCAAAAATCAGGTCGCTGCCGAATTCCTTGGCAAAATCGGTGATGCGGTCCTTGAAACGCTCGCCAACATAGGTGAAGGCCAGCTCGGCGCCTTCGCGCTTGCAGGCCGTGGCAATGCCGTAGGCGATGGAGCGGTTCGACAACAGGCCCGTGATCAGGATTTTTTTGCCTTGCAAGAATGCCATGAGATACTCCGAATGTACTGATATAGTGATGCAAACCGAGCGAGATTGTAAGAGTTATGGGCTGCAACGGCAAATTTTTACGCATGCTTGATAAAAACTTGAAAAAACTGAGAACCCTGACCTTGCTGCTGGCGACCCTCGCCAGCCATAGCGGCGGCGCCTGGGCGGCGCATGCTTTTTCCCTATACGACACGCCGAAATACCCGGCGAACTTCACCCATTTCGGCTATGTCAATCCGGATGCGCCCCGGGGGGGGCGCTGTATCTGGCCAACCCGGACCGGCGCACCAGCTTCGACAAGTTCAACCCGTTTTCGCTCAAGGGTGTCGCCGCGGCCGGTGTTTCCGACCTCATGTTCGAGTCGCTGGCAGTAAGCTCCGCGGACGAAGTTGCGACCATGTACGGCTTGCTGGCGGACGACATGGTGCTGGCGCCGGACCGCATGTCGATGACGTTCCGGCTCAATCCCAAGGCCCGCTTCAACAATGGCGACCCGGTGCTTGCGGCGGACGTCAAGCATTCCTTCGATACCCTGATGAGCAAGGGGGCGCCGCAATTCAAGACGATTTTTGCCGATGTGAAGCAATGCGTGGTGTTGAACGAGCGCACCGTACGCTTCGATTTCAAGACGCAAAACCATGAATTGCCCCTGATTGTCGGCGGTGTGCCGGTATTTTCGCGCAAATGGGGCGCCAATACCCTGTTCGACAAAATCCAGCTGGAAGCGCCCATTGCCACTGGCCCCTACCTGATCGAGCGCTTCGATGTCGGCCGCAACATCACCTACAAGCGCAACCCCGATTACTGGGGCAGCGATGTGCCGGCGCGGCGCGGCACGTTCAACTTCGAGCGCATCGTCTACCGTTTTTACAAGGATGACGTGGCGCGCCTGGAAGCCTTCAAGGCAGGCGAGTTCGACGTCGTGGTCGAGTACAGCGCGAAGAACTGGGCGCGCAGCTACAAGGGGCCGAAATTTTCCAGCGGCGAAATCATCAAGCGCGAACTGACTCATTCCAACGGCGCCGGCATGCAGGGTTTCGTGATGAACCTGCGCCGCCCGCAATTCAAGGATGCGCGGGTGCGCCAGGCACTGGGCCTGGCACTGGATTATGAATGGATGAACCGGCAGCTGTTCTATGGCCAGTACAAGCGCATCTACTCGTTTTTCAACAACAGCGAGATGGCCGCCACCGGCCTGCCCTCGGCGGATGAATTGCGCCTGCTGGAGCCGCTGCGCGACAAGCTCGATCCGGCCGTATTCGGCCAGGCGCCGGTGCCGCCGGTGACCGATGCGCCATCCTCGCTGCGCGCCAACCTGCTGGCCGCGCGCGACTTGCTGGCACAGGCCGGCTGGACGTACCGCGACGGCGCCCTGCGCAATGCCAAGGGCGAGCCATTCACCTTTGAGATCATCGATGACCAGGGCGCCTTGTCGCGCGTCGTCAGCGTCTACGTGCGCAACCTGCAAAAACTCGGCATCCAGGTCAGCCAGCGCACCGCCGACTACGCGCTGGTGCAAAAGCGCATGGAAGAATTCGATTTCGACATGACCTCCATCCGCTTTCCCGACGTGACCAGCCCCGGCAATGAAATGTTCGACATGTTTGGCTCCAAAGCGGCCGACCAGAATGGCTCCAACAACGCCTGGGGGCTGAAGGACCCGGCAGTGGACCGCCTGGTGGAAGCGCTGGTCAAGGCGGAAACGCGCCGCGAACTGGTCGCCGCCGCGCGCGCGCTGGACCGCGTGCTGCTGCACAAGTACATTGTGGTGCCGCACTGGTATTCCTCGACCCACCGCGTGGCCTACCGCAACCGCTTCGGCATCCCGGCGGTCGCACCCCTGTATTACCAGGCCAACCCCTACGTGGTGTCGAGCTGGTGGGAACAGAAGCCGAGATAAGAAGAGGATAACGACGCGATGAATATCTGGACGTATATCGCCAAGCGGCTGTTGCTGATGTTGCCGACCCTGTTCGGCGTGGTCGCCATTACCTTCGCGGTGATCCAGTTCGTGCCCGGCGGGCCGGTGGAGCAGGCGCTGATGGAACTGAAAGGGCAGGTCGGCGCCGGCGAAGCCAGCGGTGGCGGCGCTTCGCAATACCGCGGCCGCCAGGGCATCGATGCCGAGCGCGTGGCCGAAATCAAGGCCTTGTACGGCTTCGACAAGCCGCCGGCAGAGCGCTTCTGGCAAATGTTGAAGGGTTTTGCCACCTTCGACCTGGGGCAAAGCTTTTACCATCACAAGGATGTGTGGGAACTGGTCAAGTCCAAGCTGCCGGTATCGATCACGATCGGCATGTGGACTTTTTTCCTGACGTACTTCATCTCGTTGCCGCTGGGGATCGCCAAGGCGGTGCGCGAAGGGAGCCGTTTCGACGCTATTTCCAGCATGGCAGTGCTCGTCGGCTATTCCATTCCCGGCTTCGTGCTGGGCGTATTCCTGCTGGTGCTGTTTGGCGGCGGCAGCTTCGTGCAGTGGTTCCCCTTGCGCGGCCTGACCTCGGATGACTGGGAAACGCTGTCCTGGTTCGGCAAGGTCAGGGATTACCTCTGGCACATCACGCTGCCGGTGACGGCCTCGGTGGCCGGATCGTTTGCCGTCATGACCATGCTGACCAAGAACACCTTTCTGGAAGAAATCCGCAAGCAATACGTGCTGACCGCGCGCGCCAAGGGATTGGCCGAAAATACCGTGCTTTACAAGCATGTCTTCCGCAATGCACTGATCCCGCTGGTGACCGGCTTTCCGGCCGCCTTCATCGGCGCCTTCTTCGCCGGCAGCCTCCTGATCGAAACCCTGTTTTCGCTCGATGGCCTGGGGCTGTTGTCGTATGAATCGGTGATCCGGCGCGACTATCCGGTGGTGATGGGCACGCTGTACCTGTTTACCCTGATCGGCCTGGTGGTCAAGCTGATCGGCGACCTGTGCTATGTGTGGGCTGACCCGCGCGTCCAGTTTGAAAGTCTTGCCCGATGACTCTTACGCCTGTTCCGACCGTCGCAACAGAGCCGGGGCATGCGCCTGCTCCGGACACTGTCGCTTTCACCGCGATGGCGGCCGCACCATCGGTTTCGCCCGGTCGCCGCATCTGGCTGCGCTTCAGGCAAAACCGCCGCGGCTACTGGAGCCTGGTGATTTTTTGCGTGCTGTTTGCCCTCAGCCTGATGGCCGAAGTCATTTCCAACGACAAGCCGCTGGTGGCGCGCTACAACGGCCAGTTGCTGTTCCCGATCGCCACGGACTATTCCGAAAAAGCCTTTGGTGGCGATTTCGCCTCGCCGGCCGATTACCTCGATCCCTTCATCCAGGATCAATTGAAGAAGCCAGGCAACTGGGCCATCTATCCGATCAATCATTACCGTTTCGATACCCTGAATTATTTTGCCAAGTCGCCCAACCCGGCGCCGCCTTCCCGGGAAAACTGGCTCGGCACCGATGACCGCGGGCGGGATGTGGTGGCACGCCTCCTGTACGGTTTCCGCATCTCGATCCTGTTTGGCCTGGCGCTGACCATCACCGGCGTGGCGCTCGGCCTCATCACCGGCGCCATCCAGGGGTACTTTGCCGGCCGCATCGACCTGGTGTTCCAGCGTTTCATGGAAATCTGGGGTTCCATGCCCGAGCTTTACCTGCTCATCATTTTTTCCTCGATCTTCGAGCCCAGCATCGGCCTCTTGCTGATCCTGTTGTCGCTGTTCGGCTGGATGGGCTTGTCCGATTACGTGCGCGCCGACTTCCTGCGCAACCGCAACCTCGAATACGTGCAGGCTGCCCGCGCGCTGGGTTTGTCGAATGGCCAGATCATCTGGCGCCATGTCTTGCCCAATAGCCTTACGCCGGTGGTGACCTTCCTGCCATTTCGCATGAGCGCGGCCATCCTGGCGCTGACCAGCCTGGATTTCCTAGGCCTGGGCGTGCCGCCATCGACGCCCAGCCTGGGCGAGTTGCTGGCGCAAGGCAAGAACAACCTGGACGCGTGGTGGATCGCGCTGTCGACTTTTGTGGTGCTGACCGTGACCTTGCTGCTCTTGACGAATATTGGCGATGCCTTGCGCAATGCCCTGGATGTGCGGAGGAAGGCATGAGCCTCTTGCAGATCCAGAATCTTTCCGTCGCCTTTGGCGACACGACCGTGGTGGACGATGTCAGCTTCGACATCGCACCGGGCCAAAAGCTGGCGCTGGTGGGGGAATCCGGCTCCGGTAAGACGGTGACTGCCTTGTCGGTCCTGCGCCTGAACCAGGATGCGCGCTACAGCGGACGGATTCTCTTCGCAGGCCAGGACTTGCTGCAAAAGCCGGAATCCGCCATGCGCGCCGTGCGCGGCAAGGAAGTGGCGATGATTTTCCAGGAGCCGATGACGGCCCTGAACCCGCTTTTCAGCATTGGCAACCAGATTGCCGAGGTGTTGATGCTGCATGAAGGCCTGAACGCCAGGCAGGCTGCGCTGCAGGCGGTCGCCTTGCTGGAAAAGACCGGCATTCCCGAGCCTGCCCGGCGCGCCTTGTCGTATCCGCACCAGCTGTCCGGCGGACAGCGCCAGCGCGCCATGATTGCCATGGCGCTGGCGTGCAAGCCCAAGCTTTTGATCGCCGACGAGCCCACCACGGCGCTGGACGTGACAATCCAGGTGCAGATCCTGGAATTGCTCAACCAGTTGCAGCGCGAAGAAAACATGGCCGTGCTGATGATCTCGCACGACCTGAACCTCGTGCGCCACTTTGCCGACCGTGTCGGCGTGATGGAAAAGGGCCGGCTGGTGGAAATTGCGGACAGTGCCGAACTGTTTGCCAACCCGCGCGAAGCCTATACCAGGAAGCTCCTGAACAGCCATCCGCAGCGCATGGTGCAGCCGGTGCCAGCCGATGGCGCCGAGTTGCTCAAGGCGCAGGGCGTGAGGTGCGTGTTCGAGATCCCGCGCGGCTGGTTCCGCACAACCCCCTTCGTTGCCGTCGACGCGGTCGATGTCGCCCTGCGGCCGCATGAAACGCTCGGCATCGTCGGCGAGTCCGGTTCCGGCAAATCCACCCTGGGCATGGCGCTGTTGCGATTGTCTGCCGCCAGGGTCGACGGCAAGATTGCATTCTCCGGCCAGCCAGTCAGCGAAATGGATGCCGGCCAGGTCCGGCCCTTGCGCGCCAGGATGCAGGTGGTGTTCCAGGACCCGTTCGCCTCGCTGTCGCCGCGCCGCACGGTCGAGCAGATTGTCGGCGAGGGCCTTGAATTGCACCAGCCGCACCTGACGCGGGAACAGTTGCGGCAGTCGGTCGGTGTTGCGCTGGAAGAAGTGGGCTTGCAGGCGGCAATGATGTCACGCTACCCGCATGAGTTCTCCGGCGGGCAGCGGCAGCGCATCGCCATTGCCCGCGCACTGGTGCTCAAGCCCGATCTGCTGCTGCTGGACGAGCCCACTTCGGCGCTGGATGTGTCGGTGCAGCAGCAGGTGCTGCAATTGCTGGCGGGGCTGCAGCGCAAGTACGGCATGGCCTACATCTTCATCAGCCATGACCTTGCCGTCATCCGTGCCATGGCGCACCGGGTGCTGGTGATGAAGGATGGCAAGGTCGTCGAGAGCGGCACCGCCGAAGAAGTGCTGGGGAGCCCGCGCGAACAGTACACGCAGCGGCTGCTGGCAGCCGCCGAGTATGCGGCGTTGACGCCCGCCTGAAACTAGCCTTTCTGGCTGCGGCTGCTCTTGCGGGCAGTGGTGGTCGACGATTTTTTCGACGCCACCGCGCGCGGCTTGGCGGCGGGCGCCGCCTTGCGGTGGGATGCCGTCTTGGCTGCTGTGGTGCGTTCGCCACGCACCGCCTTGCGCGTTGCGACGGTTTCGCTGCGCGCGGCGACGCGATTAGGCACGTGCAATTCGAGGCGCTTGCCAGTGGCGACCTTGTCACTGTTCAAATCATTCCAGTCGCGAATTTGCGCCACGCTGACCTTGTGGCGACTTGCAATCGAAGCCAGGTTGTCGCGCTTGCCCACCTTGACGTAAATGCGCCGGGTTTCCGGCACGTCCGGCACCACCAGCATGGTGGCATTGTCGGCCACTTCGGCGCTGATATCCTTTTGCGAAGTCAGTTCGGTCTTGGGAATCAGGATGGTCGAGCCCGCCTTCAGCGCCATCTTTGGCGGGATATTGTTGACTTCGCGGATCACCTGCGGCGTGGTGCCGAAGCGGGAAGCGATTGCCTCGATGCGTTCGCGCGCGCCGGTCACCTTGTGTGCAGTCCACGATGACAGGTTCTTGCCCCAGTTCGCCAGGTTTTCCTTGAATTTCGCCGCATTATTCTTGGGCAGCAGGATATGCGTGTCGGTGCTGCCGATGATGATAGGGCGGTTGTACTGCGGATTCAGGGCCTTGAATTCTTCCAGCGACAATTCGGCCAGCTGCGCCGCCAGCTTGATGTCGATGTCGCGCGTCTTGCCGATGGTGACGAAGTAGGGCTGGTTGTCCACGCGCGGCAGCGTGATGCCGTACTGGTCCGGCGCGGCGATGATGTTCTTCACCGCCTGCAGCTTGGGCACGTAATTCTGCGTTTCGGCCGGCATGATGCGCGACAGGCTGTTGAAGTCGGTCGGCAGGCCGGCTGCCGTGTTCTTCTTGATGGCGCGCTGCACCGAGCCTTCGCCCCAGTTGTACGCCGCCAGCGCCAGCTGCCAGTCGCCGAACATGCCGTACAGGCGCTGCAGGTACGTCAGCGCTGCCTCGGTCGAGGCCAGCACGTCGCGCCGTTCATCCTTGAAGACGCTTTGCTTGAGGTCGAAGTCGCGCCCCGTCGACGGGATGAACTGCCACATGCCGGCCGCCTTGGCGGTCGAATAGGCTTGCGGGTTGAAGGCTGACTCGATGAAGGGCAACAGCGCCAGTTCGGTCGGCATGTTGCGCTTTTCCAGTTCTTCGACCACGTGGTAAAGGTAGCGCGACGCACGCGTGGTGGTGCGCTGGATGTAATCGGGGCGGGCGCTGTACCAGTTGGTTTGCGACACCACCAGCGGGTTGTCGAGGTCGGGAATGGCGAAACCCTTGCGGATGCGTTCCCACACATCCATCTCTTGCATGATCAGTGATTGCGATTGCGGCGGATAGTCGCGATTTTCATCGCCATGGAGGTACAGGGTGATGTCGGCAGCCTGCGCCGCCAGGGGGAACTGGCTGGCAATCAGCGCGGTGGCAAGAAAAAGGGATTTGAATGTTGGATGCATGGGTTGCTTGTCAAGGACCGACCCTGCATCAGTCGGCAGAGCATTAATTCCACAGTGTAAGTAAGGGGCTTTTCTTGCGTCAAGGAATTTTACAGTTTCAAGGGAGATGCATTTGCAATCAGCCAATTTAATAGTTCCTTAGCGGAAATTAACCGCTTGATGCCGGCATTGCTTGCTTATTTTCAATTCGTGCACTTGCTACAGATCAATATTTTCCGATTTGGTTCCTGGCGCCGGATTTCCACCCGGTGAGGGGCATTGCCGTCCAGATTACGCTGCGCCATTGTTTTCGCCATGGGAATTGCCGAAACGGTCGCCGGATTGTCTTGATCCATATCAAGTGAATCCGCGAACCGCTTTGCTATCGTCAGCCATCGTATGCCCCGCAGAAGGATTTTCATGTTGACCACTGACTTACCGTATTTCAAGTTTCGCAATAAAACCCTGTTGCCCATCGTGCAGGGCGGCATGGGGGTCGGCATTTCGGCGCATCGCCTGGCCGGCGCCGTGGCAAAGCAGAATGCGGTAGGCACCATTTCCAGTGTCGACCTGCGCCGCCATCATCCGGATCTGATGGCGCAAACCGGCAAGAGCCGCGACAAGGCGGCGATCGACCATGCCAACCTGGTGGCGCTGGACCGTGAAATCCGCGCCGCCAAGGAGATCGCCTGCGGCAACGGCCTGGTCACCGTCAATATCATGCGTGCCGTCTCCGAGTACGCCAACTATGTGCGCCAATCCTGCGAAAGCGGGGCGGATGCCGTGGTGGTCGGCGCCGGACTGCCGCTGGACTTGCCCGAACTGACGGCCGATTTCCCGGAAGTCGCGCTGATCCCGATCTTGTCGGATTCACGCGGGATTGCCCTGGTCCTGAAAAAATGGATGCGCAAGAACCGCTTGCCGGATGCCATCGTGATCGAAAACCCGCGCTTTGCCGCTGGCCACCTGGGCGCCGCCAAGCCGGAAGATGTCACCGACGCGCGCTTCGAGATGCCGCGCGTGTTTGAAGAAACCTTTGCGCTGTTCAAGGAACTCGGTATCGAGCGCGAAAAAATCCCCCTGATTGCTGCCGGCGGCATCAACAGCCATGAGCAAATCCGCACATTGCTGTCGCTAGGCGCCAGCGCGGTGCAACTCGGCACACCGTTTGCGGTGACCGAGGAGGGCGATGCCCATATCAATTTCAAGAAAGTGCTGACCCAGGCAAAGCGCGAGGATATCGTGACCTTCATGAGCGTGGCCGGCTTGCCCGCGCGCGCCGTGCGCACGCCCTGGCTGGAAACTTATCTCGAGAAGGAAGCCAAGCTGCAGTCCAAGGCCAAGCCCAAGGAATGCCTGATGGCGTTTGACTGCCTGCAGCAGTGCGGATTGCGCGATGGGATCGCCAAGGCAGGGCAATTCTGCATCGATACCCAGCTGGCGTTTGCCATGAAGGGTGACGTCAAGCGCGGCCTGTTCTTCCGCGGCAGTGAGCCTTTGCCGCTGGGTTCCGAAATCCGCCCCGTGAAGGATCTGCTGGAATTTTTGCTGACCGGCGTATTGAACGGCAAGCTGGCCGATGAGCAGGTCGAAGCACTCGCTTGCCTGCAGCCGGCCTGATCAGGCACTCATTTAAAGACGTTTTTCCATTCCCGCAGGGCGGTAAATACCGCCAGTGGCGTTTCTTCCTGCAGGCGCCCGGCCTGGCGCAGGCTTTCCCGGATTTCCATTTCGTCGCAGCGCAGGAAGGGGTTGGTCGCCTTTTCCAGGCTGATGGTGGAAGGCACGGTCGGCACGCCGGCTTCGCGCCGGGCCGTGTCGGCTGCGATGCGTTCGGCCAGGGCGGCATTGCCGGGCTCCACCGCATGCGCAAAGCGCAGGTTGGAGAGGGTATATTCGTGCGCGCAATACACTTGCGTGGCATCCGGCAAAGCCGCGAGTTTTGCCAGCGAGGCCGCCATCTGCGCCGGGGTCCCCTCGAAGATGCGTCCGCACCCTGCGCCAAAGAGCGTATCACCGCAAAAGAGCCAGCCTTGCCTGGCAGCGTAGTAGGCGATGTGCCCGCGCGTATGGCCCGGCACGCCGATCACGGCCAGATCCAGCCCCGGTAACGGCGCCTGCACGCGATCGCCATCCTCCACCGGATGCGTGATGCAGGCGATATCGTCATGCCGAGGCCCATACACGGGAACTTGCCAATGATGCAATAATTCCGGAACGCCGCCGACATGGTCAGCGTGGCGATGAGTCAGTAAAATAGCGCACAAGGTCAAGCCGTGCGCCGCCAAAGCGCTTATGATGGGAACGGCATCGCCTGGATCGACGGCAACCGCATGGCGGCCGTCGTGCGCCAGCCAGAGATAATTATCGTTAAACGCCGGAACTGCCAATACAGTCAGCATACCAATGCCACGCCTATCGCCGCAAAAGCCCATTATAACGCTCGCCTCATGGCTGCAAACGCCAATGGGCCGCTATGTGCGCGAATGGGAACAGGCGCGGCTGGATGAGATCACGGCGGATATCTTTGGCTTCAACGCCTTGCAGATCGGCTTTCCGGAAGTCGATGCCTTGCGTGCCAACCGCATGCCCAACAAGTGGCTGTCCGATATTGCCGTGCCGGCGCCAGTCGAGGGCGCCAGGCCGCCGGTCGTGGCGGTGCACGATTTTGCCGAGCTGCCGTTTGCCTCGCAAAGCCTGGACCTGGTGGTCTTGCCGCATGTGCTCGAGTTTGCCGCCGAGCCCCACCAGGTGCTGCGCGAAGTCGAGCGGGTGCTGATACCGGAAGGGCAGGTCATCATCTGCGGTTTCAACCCGGCCAGCCTGTGGCGGGTGCGGCAAGCCGCAGGGCGCCTGTCGGGAGCGCATTTTCTGCCGCAACATGCCGACTTCATCAGCATGCCGCGTATCAAGGACTGGATGAAACTCCTGAATCTCGATGACAGTCGCGGCTATTTCGGCTGTTATGCGCCGCCGTTTCGCAATGAAAAGTGGCTCAACCGCTTTGCTTTCATGGAGTCCGCGGGCGAGCGCTGGTGGCCTTACGTCGGCGCCGTGTACATGGTGCAGGCCATCAAACGGGTCAAGGGCATGCGCCTGATCGGCCCGGCCTGGACCCGCCAGACTGCCCAGGTCCCGCAAGGTATGCCGGCAACGAATAAAATACGCAGAATCAAATAAACGAATTGAATAACGTGGAAAAAGTCGAAATCTATACTGATGGCGCCTGCAAGGGCAATCCGGGCCGGGGTGGCTGGGGTGCGTGGCTGCTGGCCGATGGCCATGAAAAGGAATTGTTTGGCGGTGAACCCAATACCACCAACAACCGCATGGAGCTGCGCGCCGTGATCGAGGCGCTGTCGATCCTGAAGCGTCCCTGCGATGTGATCGTGCATACCGACAGCGAATACGTGCAAAAGGGGATCAGCGAGTGGATCCATGGCTGGAAGGCGCGCGGCTGGAAAACCGCTGCCCGCGCACCGGTCAAGAATGTCGACCTGTGGCAGGCGTTGGACGCCGCCCAGGCCCAGCACCGCATCGAATGGCGCTGGATCAAGGGCCATGCCGGCCACGAAGGCAACGAGCGTGCCGATGCGCTTGCCAACCGCGGCGTCGAATCGCTGGCCTGACAGGAGTTCACCAATGCGTCAAATCATTCTGGATACCGAAACCACGGGCCTGAGCCCTGCCGCCGGCAACCGCATTATCGAGATCGGTTGCGTCGAGATGCTCAATCGCCGCCTCACCGGTAATAATTTTCATCGCTACATCAACCCCGAGCGCGATTCGGAAGAGGGCGCGCTGGCGGTGCACGGCCTGACGCGCGACTTCCTGGCCGACAAGCCAAAGTTCGCTGAAATCAGCCAGGAATTTCTCGAATACGTCGCCGGTGCGGAAATCATCATCCACAACGCGCCCTTCGACCTGGCCTTCCTGGATGCGGAATTGGAGCGCCTGGGCATGCCGCGGTTTGTCGGGCACGTCGGCGAGATCATCGATACGCTGGTGCAAGCCAAGCAACTGCATCCTGGCAAGCGCAACTCGCTCGATTCCCTGTGCGACCGCTACGAAGTCTCCAATGCCCACCGTACCTTGCACGGCGCCTTGCTGGATGCCGAATTGCTGGCCGAAGTTTATCTGGCGATGACGCGGGGGCAGGAAAGCTTTTCCATCGACCTCGGCGAGTCCGGCAGCGGTGCGGGTGGCGGTGGCGTGGAGTACGCAGCCCTGGAAACGATCATCGTGCTGCCTGCCAGCGCGGATGAACTGGCCCTGCACGAAGCCACGCTGGACAAGGTTGCCAAGGAGTCCAAGGGGGCCTGTATCTGGCGTGCTGAAAAGACGAATTGATCCGCCGCTGCATTTGTGTCATAATGCCGGCTTCGTTGGGCGGTTAGCTCAGTGGTAGAGCACTGCCTTCACACGGCAGGGGTCGCAGGTTCAAACCCTGCACCGCCCACCACACGAATGCAATGAAAACAAGGACTTACGCTAAAACGTAGGTCCTTTTTTCTTTCTGGTACGGAAAAAGTACGGAAAATTACTGGCCGGAGAACTAAATCCCCTGCAGCTTGGGCAGCTACTTCCCTCCAGTTAGGACGTCGTTGGGACCTCCATTTCCGCGCCGGCTTTGACCGACAACGGCGATGCCGGCGGGGCCTGAGATTCTTTACAGTGCCTCGAGCGCCAAAGCTATTCCCTGTCCTCCGCCAATACACAAGGTTACGATTCCACGCTTGTTTCCGTTTCGCCGCATTGCATGCAGCAGTCGCGCAGTAAGTACTGCCCCGGTTGCGCCAATGGCATGACCGTGAGCGATGGCCCCGCCATCCGTATTGACGATTTCTTCCGGAATGCCGAGTTCGCGCATTACAGCAAGCGGCACTGCTGCGAAGGCCTCATTGATTTCCATCTGCTGAACGTCTTTAAGCGTCCAGCCTGCTCGGGTGAGCGCTTGCCGTATCGCGCCGACAGGCCCCAGACCGAACAAACCTGGCTCAACCGCCGCGATTCCATAACTAACAATCTTTGCCATCGGCTCCAGCTGGTGATGATCGGCAAAACGTCGATCTGAAACGATCATGGCCGCCGCTCCACTATTGAGGCCCGGTGCGTTGCCGGCAGTGATGGAGCCGGTTTTACGAAATGCCGGCTTCAGCCTCGCAAGTGCGTCCAGCGTCGAGTCCGGTCGATTCGCTTCATCCGTATCGAACACCTTTGCACCGTTTCGACCGTTGATCTCGATACCTGCAATTTGCGTTGCAAAATAGCCGGCGGCCTGGGCGCTTGCAAAGCGCTGCTGTGAGCGATGAGCCCATCGATCCTGGTCTTCCCTTGAAATTTTATAGAGTTCTACCAGATCCTCTGTGTGCCAGCCAGAGTGCTCGCCAGAGAACGCATCGACCAGCCCGTCCCTTAACATGCTGTCGTATATCTGTGCATCGCCCATGCGCGACCCCCAGCGTCCGTTCGGCAGAAGATAGGGCGCCTGGTCCATGTTTTCCATGCCGCCGGCAATGGCACTGTCTATGTGGCCAAGTTGTATCTCCTGAGCGGCGGATATGATCGCTTGCAGTCCCGAACCGCAGACGCGGTTAACCGTCATTGCGGGCACATTTGCCGGAACCCCGCTGTTCAGTGCGGCTTGTCTTGCAGGGTTCATGCGATTACCAGCCTGGATGACATTTCCCATGATCACGCTGCCTAACGTGTTCGGTTCGATTCCCGCGCGCCGGATGGTTTCACGTACGACTATCGCGCCCAACTCGGTTGCCGGCACGTCTTTCAATGTGCCGTTATAAGCACCGATTGCCGTTCGCACTGGCGAGCACAGCACAATTTCTTGTTCTTTCATTTTTACTCCTTACAGGTGATTCATTCAGGGAAAAGATCGACACGCTATGAAGCGCTGCGTGCTTGCGGTCGCGTATTGACCACTAGGCAGAGCAATCCGGTTATCAAGGAAAGGACCACGTGCAAGCCGTACAGCGGACCAAAATCTGCCTTGGTCACACTGGCATGCCCGACGAAGAACACCGTGAGCGCCACGCCAAGGATGGAACCCACCTGGCGAACCGCTTGATTAACCGCACTGCCGACGGCATAGTGAGTTGCAGGCAGCCCTGCAACGGCTGCTCCAGACAGGGACGGCAATACCATTCCTACCCCGATGCCGCTCAGGAACAGACCAGGCAGCCAGTGCGTCAGATAAGATGGTTCGGCGCCGGGAACCAGTAACAGCCAAAGCCCGCTGGACGCATAGATCAAGGACCCGATGACAAGAAAAGGGCGATGTCCAAGTCGGCCGGCGAGACGCCCGGTAATGATTGCGGTTGGAATAACCAGCAACGGCCCCGGCGTGATTGCAAGCCCTGCCAGCGGAAGACTGTAGTGCCATATGCGGGTCATATATTCGAAGAAGGCGAAGAACATCATCGCAAATGCAGTGCCGAATGCCAGCGTTGCCAGATTGACTGCGCTATAGGTGTGGTCTCGAAACAAGGCGAGGTCAACGAGCGGATAGCGCGCAGTACGAGCCCATGCTACGAATGCTGCCAGCATGATGACCGAGGTTGCCGCCGCCGCGAGCAATTCCGTACGGCGCCATTGCGGCGAGTCGGCCTGCGTAATTGTCATCGCAGCAGCGCCGACGGAAATGATCAGAAGCGTCATGCCGACCCAGTCCACGCGGTGCATTTTTGATGCGCCTTTCAGCTCACGCAACTTGGCGGCTCCGCGCCAGAGTGAAATCGCGCCGAGCGGCAAGTTTACATAGAACGCCCAAGGCCAGCCCATCTGGTCCACGAGGTATGCCCCCAGACTCGGGCCTATTGCGGCGGCGAGCGCGCCGACTGCACCCCAAAGGCTTACGGCGACGGCACGTTGCTCTTTCGGGAAGGCATCCAACACAATGGACAGCGACGCCGGCGTGAGCAGCGCCGCGCCGATTGCCTGAATCACGCGGGCTGCAATGAGGAATTCAACGGAACTGGAAATTCCGCAGGCGACCGATGCGACCAGGAAAAGTGCGACGCCAATGAGAAAAACGCGTTTGCGCCCGTGGATGTCGGCCAGTCCCCCGGCCGGTATGAGCATCGCGGCAAATACAACGGTATAGGCATTGAGCACCCAAGACAGGTCGGCCGCCGTCGCTTCAGGAAACGCACGGCGCAATGTTCCGAATGCAGCGAATAGCACAGTGCTGTCCATCGATACCAGGAAAACTGCGATGCTGGCGATCCAGAAGATTGGCCATGGTGAAGCGGGCAGGGCGTGTGATGCGGGTGCACTCAATACATGCGTGGTCGAGGACATAAGGTCTCCTTGAATGGGTTGGAGCTATGCGGCCAGATTCTGGATATAAATGGCAGGCTCCGCAGCTAGCCCTTGCTTGACCTTGCGTGTGATGTCATCCACGAGCGCTTCGCTGTCGCCGCGTTCCAGTGCGTCGTAACCATAGGCAGCGACAAGCTCGGGCGATACCTTGGGCGCATCGATGTCTCGTGTGAGATCGGTATCGATGAATCCGACATGCAATCCGAGGACTTGTGTGTTTTGCGCTTGCAGTTCGTGCCTCAAGCCGTTGGTCAGGCTCCAGGCGGCTGACTTGGACGCTCCGTATGCGGCCAGTTCTGGTCTGCTGATCCAGCTGGCGACGGAAAGCACGTTCAGCAGCGCACCACCGCCGTTTCTCTTCAGGATGGGGGCGAACGCTCGACTTACGTTGAGCACCCCAAAAAAATTGGTTTCCAAATGTCTGCGTGCGGCATCGACGCTGTCGGGCGCAAGAAATCCACCGAAATTAGCGATGCCCGCGTTATTAATGACCAGAGTGACGTCAGTGCACTGCAACGCTGCAGCCTCGACTTCTTGTTCGTTGGTGACGTCCAGCTTGATCGGAACAACACCAGGAAGACTGACTTGCGACGGATCGCGTGCTGCGGCATATACCTTGCGAGCGCCGCGTGCAAGCGCCATGCGTGCGAAGGCGAGTCCGAGCCCTCGGTTTGAACCTGTAATGAAGATGGTGGCATTGGTAAGCTTCATGGCATTTTCCTTATTAAATTGAAATAATCCGTATCGTTGAACGGCTCAGCATTCATATGATGGTCATCATATTTGTAGCGAAAATAAAACCGCCCGAAACAGCGGCTTTCTAAAAGTCAGGTTTTTGCGACGCTATTGCAATCAGTGTCGTACTGCTCAATCAAGGCTTTCCGGCTGGCCGCCAGCAACGCCTTTCCGTGTGCATTGTTGCCAAGAGTGCGAGCCAACTGCAATGCCCCTACCATGGTGCTTGCAATAGCCATTGCACTTTCAGGCGCAACTCCTGCCGGCAATGCGTCCTTTACCGTGTTCAAAAGTCTTACAACACTGCGACAAGATGCGTCGCGCAATTCTGAAGCCTGGCGCGACATTTCGGATGCTAGGGCAGAGACAGGGCAGCCGGTTTCCGACGAGACCAGATGCCTCTCGGACAGGTAGAGCTCCACCAGAGCGCAGAATGGGCTCTCGTCCCGTGTCCGCGCGGCCGCTATATTCCGATTCAGTACCTCGGCAGAGGTTTCCCCCGCACGTTCAAGTGCTTTTGCCAGCATCGCCTCACGCGATGGAAAATGCGCGTAGAAGCCGCCATGAGTCAACCCCGCCGCCTTCATGACATCGGCGACAGCCACACCGGCGTAGCCATCGCGGCGAATAGCTTTCGAGGCCACGTCAAGAATACGGTCGTAAGAGATTTCTTTACGGGTGGATCGGATGTTCATGGAAGAACGGTCGTGAATTTAATATGATGATCATCATATTAGGTGGGGAAATATAGGTTGTCAAGCGACGCTTTTAAGCGTCGCGAAATTTTCAGCATTGCTTCTATCGTGGTTTTCTCGTAATCAACCCAGTCTCTGGGGCGGCGGCCTTGATCATGGCGTATTCGCCGCTTGCCTTATAAACAAGTGACGTCATCTTGAATTCGTCATTTGCCGAAGCGACGAGGCTCATTCATTTGGACGAAAGGTTCAGGGAGATACTTTGTTCCGGAATGCCTTCCAAGTAGTCATGTCCCTGGTTGATTAACCGCCAAACGCCATTTTTTGATTCTTGCACCAATCCTCTGTCTTGAAGAAGATTAAGATGATGGTGAACAACTGGTAGCTCCACGTTCAATCGCTGAACAATACTACTGGTTCCAATCAATGGATCAGGAGATTGTAGAAGCTGGCCCAAAATAGCTTCCATCAACATATGGTCTCGCTTCATGACTTCCTCAATAGCAAAAAATACTATCTTAGCTGAATTCAAATTGCGCGCCGGGGGAAAACTGCTCGCTTGAGAAGCGTAAGGGCAGCAGTACGTAGACTAGCCCTGCGCGTATAGCCCAAGTCTCTGCGTTCGTATATTTGCCGGATCAAAGTGTGCTCCTACTTGGCACCACCCTGACCAACGACGATTACAGCAGCGCCAAAAAGGGCGAAGCCTACTCCGACGAGATCGCTGGTGGTCGGTGTAACACCATCAACCAGCCAAAGCCAGAGCAGCGCTGCGGCAATGTAGACAGCACCATAAGTGGCGTAGATCCTTCCGCTTGCTGCCGGATGCAGTGTCAACAGCCAGACAAACGCGGCAAGGCTAAGAATTGCAGGCGCGAGTAGCCAGATGCTGCCTTTCCCAGTGATCCAAAGCAGCGGAAGGTAACAGCCGAGCAGCTCGGCAACAGCGGTCAAGAAGAACAGTCCGAAGGTGCGCGGTACGGTAGTCATGTCAATCATCAAACCTCTCCCCTTTTTGCACTGCCACCCGGTTTCCGCTTTGCAGGTTCTGCAGGAGCGCAGCAGCTACCGGCCTTGCCGTCCAAGTCCAGCGCAGACAGGTCTTCAATGATTGCGCAGTTGCGGGTAAGGCCGCCAATACAGGCAGCGTCGCAACTGCTGACAAACGCCATGAGGCTTGATTCCAGTTCCCGCATCTCATCCAGCTTAACTCTCACAGCATCCAGGTGACGTTGCGCCATGTCGCGCACATCAACGCATGCGCGGTCGCCATCTTCAAAGAGGTGAGCCAGCTCCCGGACCTGCTCGATGGGAAAACCGAAGTCTCTGCACCGCTTGATGAACGTTAGCCGCTTCAGGTCTTCCGCCCGGTAGTAACGATGGCCATTGGCAGCGCGTTGCGCTGGCGGTAGTAGGCCTATCTCCTCGTAGTATCGGATGGTCGGGATGTTGCAACTGGTCTGGGCGGCGAGTGCGCCGATGGTCAACCTGTCGGCATTCATGATGATTCCTTCAAAAAGCCCTTGCACCTCAAGTTACTTGAGGTCCTATTCTACAACGGTGTAATGCCGCTCATTGTCAAAGAGGAAAAAATCATGATTGAAGAAGCAAGCAAAAAGGGAAGATTCGCCAGCCGCGCTGGCGTAATCGCTGCTATCACGGCAGGTGTGGTGGCATGCGCCGGGTGCTGCGCCCCTCTGATCGCGCCACTGGTGGCGTGGCTGGGCATCTCGGCGTTGGGTGCAGCGGCAACTGGCTGGTATCTCGGTATAGCGGGACTGTTTGCCTTGGGTGTGTCAGCCATCCTTTGGCTGCGACATCGGCGTAAGTCACTTTCCATCATGTCGGACGATGCTTGCTGTAACAGACCAAGCTGCAAGATTTAACATGTTGAAAGGATAGCGTTGAGGCGGCGTGGCACTGTGCGTGCGACAGGCTATGGATAAGTTTCAAGCCTCCGGCCAGTAATGTGCTAGGTCTTTGCCAGGTAGGGGAGGGGGCTATTGCTGCTTCGGCCAGCATCGAGCAAAGCGGCGGTGAGAAATTTTCTCAAAATCAACATACTAGGAAGCGATAATCTGCAGTTCTCCGGTTCCTGTTTGCACATTGGAAGCCAAGTCAATGGCTGGGGCTACAACCAGAGCAGCCATTGCGCACTATACTTGCATGATCACTACTTTGTTTCAAAGCAAAGATTTAACGTGAAAGTAACCGGTACCCAAGAGGATCCATCATCGGGGCAGGACACCTTTGAGCGTCAGCGTTGACAGGCATATTAGCTCCGGAGTGCATGAGTTATGTGTTTAACGCAAGAATGTTGAAAAAGACTTGGAGCAAAACGCATTGTGTGTCCGTTTACGTGCTTGCGGGACGTGAAAAACTGATCGAGATCCTTCTGGGTTACCTGAGCGTCACACCTCACCTGCCAGTCACCTTCAAAAACCACCGCAATTAAAAAATCAAAGTTGCCCTGTTCGTAGTTCCGAATCGCGCCAAGAAGCGGTGAATTGCTTCCGGTAGTAACGCGCCGGCCCTTAATTTGATATTTACGCCCGCGCTTGTCTATTGCGTCATACCCCTTCAACGAATTGGGCAGCAAAGTCAGCCCAAGCTTCTCAGAGGCTAGCCATTCCGCATAGTCTCCGGTGGCAGGTCACAACTATTATTGTTCATAGGTTAAGTAGGCTTATGTCTATTAGGCAATATGGTGTCCCCAATCGTGTGAAAAATGCCATCCCATAAATATGGGAGTCGGGACTGCTTGATATAAAATCTTCTCAAGTTGACCAAGCAGGATTTCATTATTGAAACAGGTGTTAATGCCAGCAAATTCTTGCTTTATTTTTTATCAATAAAATCAACAGCTTGCTATCAGTGTCGATAATTTCATTCGGTGGCACGGAGTTTGCCAAAAGAACACCATCGTTTGAAGAAAATCCTCACTGGAGAAGTACATGGCTACATCATTGCAGGCGCCCCCGATTCGGCCGGAAGCGCATTTCGACGAGCGCATGCTGCAATGCTATGCGGATCGCCACCACAGCCTGTATGCAATGTTCGAAGAGGCGGTACGGTCCCATCCCGCGCGCGAGGCGCTGGTCTGCGGGGTTGCCCGACTGACCTGGCGCGACTTGCAGGGACGGGTGGAACGGATTTCCGCTGGTCTTGCGCAGGCGGGTATCTGCCAGGGCGACCGGGTCGCAATCCTCCTGAACAATCAAATCGAGTTTGTCGAAGCGACCCTTGCCATCAGCCGGCTGGGTGCCATCGTCGTGCCGATCAGCACGCGCGACCAAACGCCCGGCATTGCGCATATCCTGAATGATTGCGGCGCTGCTCTCCTGATCCATGATGTGACGGTGACGCTACGGTTGCCTGCCATGCACGAGGTGCCAGAATTGCGCGCCTGTATCCCGGCAAGCATGGAGGATGCAGCAGGAACGTTCGCCGCTTTGCGCCGAACCAGTGGCGACGTGCCGGTGGCACGCGTGGATGAGGACGACACCGCAGCCATCCTGTACACCTCGGGGACCACCGGCAAGCCCAAGGGGGCGATGCTGGCGCACTTGAATATCGTGCATTCGGCCATGCACTATGGGCTGACGCTGGACTTGACCGAGCACGATCGCCTGATTGCCGCCGTGCCGCTCAGTCATGTCACCGGACTGGTGGCCCTGATGGCGACCGCCATTCGCTGCGCCGGCACGCTGGTGATCCTGCCCGCCTTCAGGGCCGCAGAATTCCTGGCGCTGGCTGCGCGCGAACGGATGACCTATACGCTGATGGTGCCTGCCATGTACAACCTGTGCCTGATCCAGGATGACTGCAGCCGTTACGATCTTGCCAGCTGGCGCATCGGCGCCTTTGGCGGCGCCATCATGCCGCAGGCCACCATCGAGGCGGTGGCGAAATTTCTGCCGGGGCTCACGCTGGTCAATGTCTACGGCGCGACGGAAACGACTTCGCCGGCCACCATCATGCCGCCGGGTGCCGGCGCGACTTATCTCGACAGCGTCGGCCGCGTTGTGCCGTGTGGCGAGATCGTGATGATGGATGATGCCGGCCGCCAGGTGCCGCCAAGGGCTGCGGGTGAATTATGGATCCGGGGCCCTATGGTGGTACGGGGCTACTGGAACAATCCGGCGGCGACTGCGGAAAGTTTCGATTCGGGCTTCTGGAAATCAGGCGACATCGGTTCGATCGACGATAACGGCTTCGTCTCGGTATTCGATCGCAAGAAAGACATGATCAACCGTGGCGGCTTCAAGATTTATTCCAGTGAAGTTGAAAACGTCCTGTGCCAGCATCCCGGCGTGTTCGAGGCGGCTGTGGTTGGCAAGCCGTGCCCGGTGCTGGGCGAACGAGTGCATGCATTCGTGGTGCTGAAGGATGTGTCGGTGACGGATCTGGCGCTCAAGGCCTTTTGCGCCGAACGGCTGACCGATTACCAGGTTCCGGAAAGTTTTAGCTTGGGGGCGACGCCGCTGCCGCGCAATGCCAATGGCAAGATGCTCAAGCGCGAATTGCGGCTGGAAAAGGCGTGATGCTGCTGAAATGTCCGTTTCTTTTTGAAACGCGGTTGATTCATAAATGAATGAATTCAGTTCCAGCAAGCAGGCGGCTTGCTATAGGGTTTAAAAAAATTCAATGAATTCAAGCGCTTGGCGCTTGCTCGCAGCATGGCCGGAAGATGGCACAGTCTTTGCGAAGTATGAAGTGCATCTATCGTTACGGAGAATAAAGTGGATTTTCAGCTCACCCCGGAAGTTAAGGATTATCAGCAGCGCATTCGCGCCTTCGTCAGGAAGCACGTGGTACCGCTGGAAGCACAAGCCAGCTCTTACGACGAGCATGAAAACATTCGCACGGATTTGCTGAACGACTACCGCAGCAAGGCCAAGGCAGAAGGTCTGTGGGCGCTGCAAATGCCCAAGGAGCGCGGCGGCCAGGGCTTGTCCGTCACCGGCATGGCAGCCTGCTATGAAGAGATGAACTGGTCGATTTTCGGCCCGGCAGTGTTCAATTCCGCCGCGCCCGACGACGGCAACATGATCCTGCTTAACAAGGTGGGAACCGAAGCGCAAAAGGAACGCTGGCTGCAGCCGATCATCGATGGCCAGGTGCGTTCGGCATTCGTGATGACCGAGCCCATGCCGGGCGCCGGCTCCGATCCTGCGATGATGCAGACGACCGCGACGCTGCGTGACGGCAAATGGATCATCAACGGCCGCAAGTGGTTCATTACCGGCGCGGACGCCGCCCAGCATTTCATCCTGATCGCCCGCACCTCGGACGACGAGCGCAAGGGGTTGACGGCTTTCCTGTTCGACCGCTCGCAGCCTGGCTGGCGCATCGAGCGGCGCATTCCGATCATGGGACCGGAAGAGCATGGCGGCCATTGCGAGCTGGTGTTCGAGGGTCTGGAAATCCCCGATGAAAACCGCCTGATGAATGTCGGCGATGGCCTGAAAGCCACGCAGATCCGCCTGGGTACGGCGCGCCTGACGCATTGCATGCGCTGGCTGGGCTTGTCCAAGCGCTCGCTCGACATCGCCACCGACTACGTGCTCGAACGTACTTCGCAAGGCGTCAAGCTGGCCGAACGCGAAGGCGTGCAAGCCATGCTGGGCGATGTCGCGATGCAGATTGAAATCGGCCGCCTGCTGACCATGCGCGCCGCCTGGAAACTCGATCAGGGCGATTTCGCCCGCAAGGAAGTGTCGATGGCGAAAGTCGTGGTGGCCGACACGCTGCAGAAGTCCGTGGATACCGCCATCCAGCTGTGCGGCGCGCGCGGCTATTCGAAAGATACCATTCTCGAATGGGTGTACCGCTATGCGCGCCAGGCGCGGCTGGTCGATGGCGCTTCCGAAGTGCACAAGATGGTCATGGCGCGCTATCTCATGAATGAGCGCACGGAGTTCTGGTCATGGGGATAAGCGCAATGGCACAGGCAGCGCCCGAAAACGCCAGCGTCGCCGGCATGGATCTGGACAGCCCGGCAGTCCATGATAGCCTGCAGCGCTATCTGCTGGCGCAGGCTGGCGCTGCGCAAGTGGCAATCACGAAAATGGCACGCCTGTCCGGCGGCGCCATCCAGGAAAACTGGGCGCTCGATGTCACGGTCGAGGGCGGTCCGTATCAGGGAAAACAGACCTGGGTGCTGCGTACCGATGCGCCGTCGGCGGTGGCTGTGAGCCTCACCCGTCCGCAGGAGTTTGCCGTGTTGAGCGTTGCGTATCAAGCCGGCGTGACCGTGCCGCGGCCGCTGTGGCTATGCCGCGACCCCGATGTGGCCGGGCGGGACTTCTTTGTCATGGAACGCATTGCCGGCGTCGCCGCCGGCCATCGGCTGGTGCGCGAAGCCGAGCTGGTGCCGAACCGGGCGATGCTGGGCGAGGAACTGGGCGCCAATCTTGCGCAATTGCACACGGTCGTGCCGCCGCAGCCCTCGCTGGACTTTCTGCCGGCGCCGTATGCCAACCATGCGCTGGAGACGATTGCCGAATACCGTCGCCATCTCGATCATATCGATGTTGCTTCGCCGGCACTGGAGTGGGGCTTGCGCTGGTGCGAACTGCATGCGCCGGCCAGCGTTCCGGCCTGCCTGATCCATCGTGATTACCGCACCGGCAATTACATGGTCGACCAGGGCAAGCTGAGCGGCGTGCTGGACTGGGAATTCGCCGGCTGGGGTGATCCGCGCGAAGACATCGGCTGGCTCATGGCCAGGTGCTGGCGTTTCAGTGCCAACGAGCGCGAGGCCGGCGGCGTATCCCATGCCGAGGATTTCCTGCGCGGCTACCAGCGCATCTCGGGCCGCAGCTTCACGCGCGCCGAACTGCGTTACTGGCAGGTGATGGCGCATCTGCGTTGGGCCGTGATTGCGTTGCAGCAGGCGCAGCGCCATCTGTCCGGCAAGCAGCCGTCTCTGGAACTGGCCCTGACGGGCCGCCTGGTGGCCGAGCTCGAATATGAAATCATCAACCTGACTGCGGAGGGATCCGATGAGTGACCGGCCAGATGGGCAAGACTTGCTGCGGACTGCCCGCGAAGAATTGATGAAGCGCCTGCTGCCTGCATTGCCGGCGGACTTGCGCTACCAGGCGCTAATGATTGCCAATGCCATGGCGATCGCGGCACGCGAACTCGATGCCGGCGCCGCCGGTCAATTGCAGGAACTGGCCGGACAGCGAGCGCTTCTGCAAGATGCAGAGAGCGAGGCGCCAGGCAACCCGGAGCAGTTGCGGCAGTCTCTGACGTCGGGCCGCAAGAGGCTGGGCGCGGCAATCCGCCTCGGTGAATTCGACGCGGACAAGCCGGCGCATCAAGCCCTGCTGCGGCACCTGGCGTCAAGCGCGCGCGACAAGGTGGCGATCTACAACCCCAAGCTGCTGAGCTCGGGAGATGCCAGGTGATGCCAGCAGCACCGCGGCGCCGGCGCCTTTATCTGGTGCGGCATGGCCACGTCAGCTATTTCGATGCTGACGGGCGGCCCTTGCACCCGGTGCATGTCGCCTTGTCGCCGCAAGGGGTCAGCCAGGTGGAAAGCCTGGCGGCTGCGCTGAACGATGTCCGCGTTGACCGCGTCGTCTGTTCCGACCTGGAGCGAGCAAGGCAGACGGCGCAGATTTTGGCGGAGCGGATGGCGCCCAAACTTGTGCCGGAACCGAACCCGGGATTGCGGGAAATCCGTGCAGGCAGGTTGCGCGAAATCGTCGCGGAGCAGCGCGAGGCCAGGCTTGCATATGCCTATGACCACGCCGCCGACGACAATGCCGATTTTATCGGTGGCGAGCGTTTTGCCGACTTCGAGCGCCGCATACTCGACGCACTTGAGGCATTGCTCGCCGATCCGGATTGGGACAGCGCGCTGGTGGTCAGCCACGATGCCGTCAACCGGGTTTTGCTGTGCTGGGCTGCCGGGGTTGGCCGCCATGCCATGGTGGCCTTCGAGCAGGACATGGCGTGCCTCAACATCATCGATGTCGACTGGGCCGATGCCAGGGTAGTGCGGCGGCTGATCCGCACAGTCAATTTCACGGCCTACGATGCCGTGAAAGCCCGCGCCAGCCTGACCGTGATGGAACAGGTATTCCGGGCCTACCGGTCCGATGACAAATAAATCCAAGAGCCGCACTTGACGGCCATTTCATCCTTGATTCCCCGTTTGACCAATCTGCGAAGGAGACGCATCCCATGAAAAATTATTTGCTCACTGCCATCTCGATTTTCTGCTGCATCAATTCCGTCGAAGCACGGGATATCAAGATCGCCCATGTGTATGACAAGACCGGCCCGCTGGAAGCCTACGCCAGGCAAAGCCAGACTGGCCTGGTGCTGGGCCTTGAATACGCCACTGGCGGCACCATGGCGGTCAATGGCAACAAGCTGGTGCTGATTGAAAAAGACAACCAGGGCAAGCCGGATGTCGCCAAGGCGCAGCTGGCCTCCGCGTACGAGGATGACAAGGCCGATATCGCCATCGGCCCGACCTCCTCCAATGTCGCACTGGCGATGTTGCCGGTGGCTGCAGAATACAAGAAAATCCTGCTGGTCGACCCGGCTGTGTCGGATTCGATCACCGGTGAAAAATGGAATCGCTACATTTTCCGCACTGCCCGCAATTCGACCCAGGATGCGATCGCCAACGCCGTGGCGCTGGACAAGCCGGGCACGATCGTGGCGACGCTGGCGCAGGATTATGCATTCGGGCGCGATGGGGTCAAGGCATTCAATAGCGCGCTGAAAAACGCCAGGGTGGTGCATGAAGAATATCTGCCGCCCAGCACGTCGGATTTCACTGCCGGCGCCCAGCGCATCATCGAGGCGCTGAAAGACAAGCCGGGCAAGAAGATCGTGTGGATTCTGTGGGCTGGCGCGGGCAATCCCTTGAAGATCGCCGATCTCGGCCTGAAGCGCTATGACATCGAAATCGGCGCCGGCGCCAACATCCTGCCGGCCATGGTCGCCTACAAGCAGTTCGCCGGCATGGAAGGCGCCGCTTATTATTACTACGGCATCCCGAAGAACAAGGTCAACAACTGGCTGATTTCGGAGCATTACAAGCGCTTCAAGACGCCGCCTGACTTCTTTACGGCCGGCGGCATGATTGCCGGCATCGCGGTGGTGGAAGCGCTGAAGAAAACCAATGGCGACACCAGCACCGAGAAGCTGATTGAGGCGATGGAAGGCATGAGCTTCGAGACGCCCAAAGGCAAGATGACTTTCCGCAAGGAAGACCATCAGGCGCTGCAATCGATGTACCACGTGCGTTACAAAAACGATCCCGCATTCGCCTGGGCCGTGCCGGAACTGATTCGAGAAATTCCGATCGAGGAAATGAATATTCCCGTCCGTATCAAGCGATAAGGCGTAACAGGCAGCTGCGGCGCGGCTAGCCTATTGCTGGGGCTGATTCAAACGCCGCCACAGGGTCGAGCGGCTGATGCCCAGCCGCCGGGCGGTGTGCTCAAGGTTGCCGCCGCATTCGTCCAGGACCTTGCGAATGCGGATCAGTTCGGTGGTTTTTGCCAGGGACTTGAGATTGATTCCGGCGCCGTCATCGTCGGTGATCGGGATGTTCTCTTCGTCGAACAGGTCGCCCAGGATGTTGCGCAACTGGCGCGCATCGGCAGATGCATCGCCGCGCCCGTCCAGCGACAGCACGGCGCGTTCGATCACGTTTTCCAGTTCGCGGATATTGCCCGGCCAGGAATAGCTTTCCAGGTAAGGCAAGAGCGGCTGCAACACCTGTTGCGGCATTTGCGCGGTGCCGGAACGCTTTTGTACCTGGGCCAGTATGTGGCTGGCGATGGCGTGGATATCTTCCTTGCGGTCGCGCAGCGCCGGCAGCTTCAGGCGCAAGATGTTGAGCCGATAATACAGGTCTTCGCGAAAGCCGCCTTCAGCAATGCTCTGGCGCAGGTTGCGGTGGGTGGCGGCAATGATGCGCACATCGATCGGCGTCGGCTCAGTGCTGCCCAGGCGTACCACCTCGCGTTCCTGCAGCACGCGCAAGAGTCGCGTTTGCAGCGGCAGCGGCATGTCGCCGATTTCATCGAGGAAGATGGTGCCGGTATGCGCGGCTTCGAACAAGCCAGGCTTGCCGCCCTTGCGCGAGCCGGTGAATGCGCCTTCCTCGTAGCCGAACAATTCGGACTCCAGCAGGTTTTCAGGAAAGGCCGCGCAATTGACGGCCACAAAAGGCCCCTTGCGCCGGCGGCTGGCATTGTGAACGCCTTGTGCCAGCAGCTCCTTGCCGGTGCCGCTTTCCCCCTGGATGAGTATGGTGGCATCGGTTTGGGCGCAGCGCTCGGCCAGCGCCAGCAATTGCTTCATTGGGGTGGAGTCGCCGACGATGTGCGCAAGCCGGTATTTCGCGACAAAGCGTGTCTGGCGCGTGCTGCTGCGCAGCTGGCGGTCGGCACGCTGGACCGCGCCGGCATCCTGGCACGTCAGCACGGCGCCGGTTTGCTCGCCATCCTCGTAGATCGGAATGATATTGGCCAGCACCGTTTGCGTCCCCAGCCGCAGGATGCGGTTTTCCACTGCGATGCCAGTACGCAACACCTGCTCGATGTCGGGATGGGCATCCAGCTCGGCAACCGGGCGCAGCTGCGCCCATTCCGCCGAGACACCGAGCAATTGCGCCAGTGCCGGATTGATGGTTTGTACCTTGCCTGCCATGTCGACTGCCAGCACGCCATCGGTCAGATGTTGCAGCAGTGTGTTCAGGCTCTGGCGCTTGGCGGCTTCGGCCCGGGCGCTTTTGAAAATCACCAGCGCGTCGTCGAGTGCCTGGCGCGCTGCGCTGGAAGAGGTCACCAGTATGCCGGTCATGCCGGCCTGTTCTGCCAGTTCGGTCACCATCGACGAGCCGATGATGACTTCGTAGCCCTCGCTGGCGAATTGCCTGACCGCTTCTTCCGCCTGCTGCAAGGTGGTGTAGGCAGCCTGCTGCAGGGCTACGGTGAAAAGTGTCTGGACCTCTTCCAGCTTGGGATGGATATTGCGGTAGCTGAGAATGGCCACCCTGTCCGACACGCGGCGCGCGCGTTCCAGTGCATGCAGGATGTCATAGTCGGCCAGCGGCATCAGCACGACCGGTGTCGCCAGGTGCTTGCGCAGGTAAGCGCCAGTGGCGCCGGTGCAGATGAAGACATCGACCTTTTTTTCCCGCTCGAGCTCTTGTGCCTGTTGCAGGGTGTCGGAAATCGGCAAATCGATGATGCGTATATCGGCGGCGCCGGCAAATGCCGGCAGCACGCCTTGCAATTCCAGGGCAAGACGGCTCGGCGGCGACAGCATCTGCAGATGGCTTAGCAGGATGACGATGCGGGCACTGTGCTGCGCTTGCTGAAGCGGATTTGCCATGAAAGGACACAGGAAAAATGGAGTCCTGATCTTAGCATGGGTGTTTTCATTCTGAAACAGTTATGGTTCAGAACTGAATAGGGGATGCTGCGGACGTCCTGCCTTATCGCGGCGGCGGAGGCGGATAAAAATCCCGTGGCATCAGGGGCTGTTCCGCCATGAAGCCGGAGGAGAATCTCCCGCCGGAAGGAATGCGGTGCCCCTTCGCATACATGCATTGCATGAAGCCGACATCGTAACGCTGCTGCGCGCCATAGGCGGAAGCCTGTGCTGTCTGCGTCCCGCTCAGGCCTCCCATTGCCATGCCGGCGCCGGCGCCGACCCTGGCGCCATGGCCGCCATTGATCGCAGCGCCCGCCGCCGCCCCGAGGATCGTGCCCACTGCGGCGCTGCGCACGCCGCTGTCGCTGGCCATTCCGGTGGCCGTTGCCCCGCCGATTTGCTGTGAAGCAAATTGCCTGCAGAGGTGATCGTCGATACGGAATTGCTCGAAGTTTTTGCCTGTGCCTGGCAGCACCATGACACTGGGACCATCGGGCAACGATACGCAGGCGCCCAGCAGGAGAAGGGAGAGCACTGCGGCAAGCTTGCAAATGATTTTGCGCATGTATAGGCCTCACTCGGGCGGTTGTGCCGGCACGCGTTGCCAGCCACCGGGACATCGCTTGACGTAGGGGTAGTAACCTTCCGGCTTCTTGCAGTAGTACCAGTCCTGCGGCGCGGGTTGTGCCGGTTGCGTGCGTTGCCCATAATCAGGCGAGGTTTGCTCGATATAGCCGGCGGGCGCCGACGGCACGACGACCACATTTGGAGAAGACGGGTAGTAATAAGGCGGGTAAGCGTAATAGGGCGAGTAGGCGTAGGGGTTGTACGGGTAGGGCGCCACATGGTTCCAGCCCTGCAAGCTCCAGCCGAGCGCCGGTCCGACATACACGCCGACGTGAGCGCGCGAGCGGCCATGATGGTGGCCTGGGCGCGCCTGCGCGCTGTCGCATGCGCCAGCAAACATCAGCGCCAAAAACAGGTAATGGAACAGTTTCACCATGAGCCCCGCGCGAGGATGACCTGAAAATTAGACTGGCGCCGTCAGGCATCGTTCAGCCGGTGCAACTATCGAGTCGCAGGCGGGCGTGGTAAATTGTTGTGATGAAAGCATTTCTTCGTTCCAAATGACAGCCAAAAGCCATGCAAAAACGGTGTCGCTCGTGCTCGGCAGCGGCGGCGCGCGCGGCTATGCGCATATCGGCGTAATCCAGTGGCTGCTTGAAAACGGCTATGAAATCAAGTCGATTGCCGGCTCCTCGATTGGCGCGCTGGTCGGAGGCATCTACGCCACCGGCAAGCTCGAACGCTATTCCAAATGGGTGAGTGCGCTGGAAAAGATCGATGTGCTGCGCCTGCTCGATCCAGCCCTGAACCGCGCCGGCCTGATCAAGGGCGACCGCATCATGGAACAGTTGCGCAAGCTGATTGGCGACATCAATATCGAGGAGTTGCCGATCTCCTTCGTTGCAGTGGCAACCGATTTCCAGAGCGGCAAGGAAGTCTGGCTGCGCCGGGGCGACCTGTTCGATGCCATTCGCGGGTCGATTGCCATTCCCATGGTTTTCACGCCCTTCAAGGTCGGCGGGCGTTACCTGATCGACGGCGGCATCGTCAACCCTGTGCCGATAGCCCCGACCCTGAACGACCACACCGACCTGACGGTGGTGGTCGGTCTGAGCGGGCACGAAGAGAGCCAGCTTGCCCACCCGGCCACCGTGCCGCAGCACTCGCCCAAGCCGAAGCCGGCATCGCCGGCAAACCCCTATCGCCAGCGCATCCTCGGTTTCCTGGAAAACCTGGCGCCGGCTGCGGTAACGGCGCGCGTCCGCCCGCCGTTTGGCATGGTGGATGTCGCCCTGCGCGCGATGGATACCATGGAGGTAGCGATTACCCGCTTCAAGCTCGCCGCCTATTCGCCGGATGTCGTGATTGAAATTCCGCATAACGCTTGCCAACTCCATGAATTCTGGCGTGCCGAAGAATTGATTTCATTGGGCAAGGCGCGCGCCGCCCGCGCGTTCAGCCGCCAGCAGGTCGATCATGATCCGGATTACGGGCACGATGGCCCGCCGGGGAAAACGGGCAAGGCAGTCTGACCGGCTTGTGCCGGATCAACCAGGCGCCAGGCGGCAACCTTTAGGATGCATCGACCACCAATACATCTGATCGACGGGCTTACGATGGCAAAACGCATACTCCTGCTGCAAGGTCACCCCGATGCCAGCCAGCGTCACTTCGGTCACGCCCTGGCGAGCGCCTATGCCGCCGGCGCTGCCAGCGCCGGCCACGAGGTACGCAGCATCGACGTGGCGACGCTGGAGTTTCCCCTGTTGCGCAGCCAGCAGGAATGGGAGCATGGCGCCTTGCCTGCCAGCCTGCAGGAAGCGCAGGATGCAATCGCCTGGGCCGAGCATCTGGTGCTGTTTTTCCCGCTCTGGCTCGGCGACATGCCGGCGTTGTTCAAGGGCTTCCTGGAACAGGTTGCGCGTCCGGGTTTTGCCTTCAAGGGCGAGGGCAAGAATCCTTTTGCGCACAAGGGCCTGGCCGGCCGCTCGGCGCGCATCGTTGTCACCATGGGCATGCCTGCGCTGGTCTATCGCTGGTACTTTCGGGCCCACAGCGTCAAGGCGCTGGAGCGCAATATCCTTGGCTTTGTCGGCATTGCGCCGATCCATGAGACGCTGATTGGCATGGTCGGCGGCCTGTCGCCGGAAGCTGCCGGCAAATGGCTGGCCAGGCTGGAAAAACTGGGGCGGCAGGGCGCTTAGCCGCGATCCGGTTCCGGATGCGTGAATACCTGGCTTTCCGGTACGATGCCGCGGATGCTGCGTTCAATTTCATCGAGCAGGTCATGGGTCTGGACGATGGTCCAGGCCGGCGGCACCAGCACATCGAGATAAACAAAGCTTTGCGCCCCGGCGCGCCTCGTGCGCAGGTTGACGAAGCGGGCGCCACTGCCGGCTTGCTGCTGCAGGGCTGCCTCGATTTGCGCCACGGTTTCGTCCGGCAGCGCCGCATCCATCAAGCCGTCGGCGGAGGCGCGAACCAGGCGGCCGCCCTCCAGCAGTATGTGCAGGCCGACGGCAATCGCGATGACCGCATCCAGCCATAACTGACCGGTCAGCCAGACCAGAAACACGCCGACGATCACGCCGGCGGAAGTCCATACGTCCGTCATCAGGTGCTTTGCGCCACCTTCCAGCGCGATTGAACGGAATCGCACCGAGGCGCGCCGCATGGCTTGCGCCACGCCGAGGTTGACGAAGCTGCTGGCGATGGAAAACGCCAGCCCGAGGCCGACTGATTCCAGCGGCTGCGGGGCGAACAGGCGCTGCGATGCTGTCCAGATGATGGCGGCGGCCGCGCAGAAAATCATGAAGCCTTCGACGCCGCTGGAAAAATACTCGGCCTTGCTGTGGCCGAGCGGATGCTGGGCATCCGCTGGCGCGTTGGCAATCGTCACCATGGCCAGCCCAAATATCGCGGCCGCCAGATTGACGAAGGATTCCAGCGCATCCGACAGCAGTCCCATCGAACCGGTCAGCCACCAGGCGATGGTCTTGAGGGCGATGGTGAGGACAGCTGCCGCCGTCGAAAGCCAGAAATAATGGCGGACTTCCATGGTCATGGTCTGTCGGGCGCATTGAAGCGCGCTGTGGTATTACCCGGCAGTATACCTTTTGCGCAGGCCGGCTACCGCTTCATGGTTATTCGGGCACGAGCGGAGCGCCCAATTGCTTCCTGGCGGCGATGGCGCCGATGGCTTGCGCCAGGACGGCGGGCGATTCCGGCGAAGCCGGCGGAATCGCAATGGTTTGCCAGAAGCCTGGTGCCTTGTCGATTGCGTAGCCTGCACGTGCGAGCAGGTACAAAGCAAGCTTTCTTGCGCGTAGCTCCTGCTCTGGCGAGGTCGGGGCAAGAGACGCAGCGTTCGCTGCATCGCCTGGCAGCGGCGTGAGCGTATGCAGGCGGTCGATGATGGCAGCCTGGGCGGGCCGGGGTTGCGGCGCCAGGATGTTGTGGGCGATTTCGCGCGCCAGCACGTACGCGAGTTCGTCATCCGACGGCGCCGCTTCCAGCAAGCCGCGTGTGACCATGACGCGCTGGCCGTCGGCAAAGCTGCCGGCAACGTCGGCGTTGCCCAGATCGATCACCATGGCGCATGCCGGCGTCAGGGTGATGTTGTGGGCGACGCGCTCGCCGCCGCGCAAGACGGTCAGGCTGACACTGTTGCGTCCGCGTAGTTCTGTGCCGATGATCGACGCGCTGGCGCTTTCTGCATTCGGCCCCTGGGGCAGGGGCTCGATTTCCACGGCAAACAGGGCGTCGCCTTGGCGCAACCCTGCAGTTTCAGCACCGCTGCCGGGAAGCACGTTCATGACATGCAGGCGTTCTTCCAGGCCGAGCGCGCTGGAAGCCACATCAGCGAAGCCCTCGGTGTAGGAATAGCGGTTCTTGGCGGTAAAGCCGAGCAGGTTGCGCGCATGTTGCGGGCATAACTCATTGCCGTTGATTAAAAGCGGCGCGGCGACACGGTAAAGCCGCGCTTGCTGATCCACCCATGTGCGCAGGAGCGCTGCCTTGTCGATTTTTGCAATGTCCGGCGGCGCTGGCGGCGGCGCGACAGCTTGCGCCGGTGGCGCCGGGACAGCCGTGGGCGGCGTCGATGCGGCAGGCGCAGGCGCGGCTGCTGGACTGGCAGCGGGGGCGGGTGCTGAAGCCGGCGCAGGCGCCGTTGCTTGCCGCTGTCCCGGCGAGGAAACGCACGCTGCCATTAGTGCCAGTAGCGCGACTGCGGCAGGCAGTCTGGCGCATCGCAACAATCGCAACAATCTTAATGCCTGTCCGGTGCCGGTGTATGGGTTCACTGAATTTCTTTCCTGAGTTTCCATTTTGGAAATGGCAAATAAGGCATTTTAGGAGGCCCTGCTTAGTTCAGACTTAAGCCGACGCCTGGCGCCGGCCTCGCGCTCGATGACGGCATTTACCTCTGCGCCGAACAGGAATGCCGCTGCGGACAGGTAAAGGTAAAGCAGCAGCACGATCACCGCGCCGATGCTGCCGTACATGACGCTGTAGTTGCCGAAATTCTGCACGTAATAACTGAACCCCAGGGAAGCGGCAACCCAGATGACGACGGCAAGGATCGAGCCTGGCGTAATCATCCTGAAGCGATGCGCCACATTCGGCGCAGCATAATAGGCAAAAGCGATCACCAGGCTCAGCACCAGCAATGCCGCCGGCAGCCGCAGCCAGGCCCACAGGGTGACAAAAAGCTGTTCGAGGCCTGCCAGCTGCGCCAGCCATTGCATTGCTTGCGGGCCGACGATCAGCAGGCTGGCGGCAAGCAGCAACAGCAAGGCAATGCCCGTCGTATACAGGATCGAAAGCGGGTACAGCTTCCAGGCCGGACGCGACTCGGGCGTATCGTAGGCGACGTTCATGGCCGCCATGATGGCCCGGATGCCTTGTGAAGCAAGCCACAATGCCGTGATTGCCCCGAATGACAGCAAACCCTTTTGCGGCAGCTGGAGTTCATTGATGACGCGGTTGACCTGGTCCATTGCCAACGGCGGCAGAAAGGATTTGGCCTGTTGCCGCAGCCATTCGAACATCTCGGTGAGTTCGAAAAAGCCGGACAGCGCGATGAGGAACATAATGAATGGAAATAATGCAAAGAGAATGTGGTAGGCCAGCGCTGCGGCATAGGTCGCCATGTCGTCGTCGATGAAATGGCGGATCGACGAGGCGAGGACCTTGAAGGGATCGAGATCTTGAAAACCATGAATGCGCATGTCGGGCCCTCCCACGGAATCGGCAATCTTGTGGCAGCGGGAGTCTATCTTGGCCAAAGGCGGGAAGCGACGATAGCGAGTTTCGCAACATACCGGTAAATTTGCGCGCAATGCAGCGGCAAATCATGTTGCAAGCGCAAATTGCCATCAATGGCAGGCGGGCATGGCAGTTAAGCTGCAACTGAAATGGCCTCAAACCAGGCGAATGGATCGTCCTGTCTCATTCTGTCACAGCCCTGACACACATTTGAGATTTATCCGTACAATAATCCTCGTTTTGATTCAATTTTTTGGATGCCGATGCGATTGCTGCTGGTTGAGGATGATTCGATGGTAGGCGACGGCTTGCGCAAGGCATTGCGCCAGGATGGCTTTACCGTCGACTGGGTGCAGGATGGCCGCGCAGCGGAGCTGGCTGTGGAAAGCGAAAACTACGACCTCATGCTTCTGGACCTGGGCTTGCCGAAGAAGGGCGGCCTGGAAGTGCTGGCGTCTATTCGCCAGGGCGGCAACCGCTTGCCGATCATGGTGCTGACCGCGCGCGACGCCGTGTGCGAGCGCGTCAAGGGACTGGATGCCGGCGCCGACGACTACCTGGTCAAGCCCTTCGATTTCGAGGAGCTCGAGGCGCGAATCCGCGCGCTGCTGCGGCGCCGTGCCGGGCGGACCGATTCGGTGATCCGGCAGGGCGAACTGACGCTGAATCCGGCCAGCCGCGAAGTCTGTTTCAAGGGGCTGCCAGTGGCGGTGTCCGGGCGCGAGTACTCGTTGCTGGCCGCATTCCTCGACCGTCCTGGCGCCGTGCTGTCGCTGGCGCAGCTCGGCGAGAAAATCTATGGCTGGGACGACGAGGTCGGCAGCAATACGGTCGAAGTGTATATCCATTCGCTGCGCAAGAAATTCGGCGCTGATTTCATCAAGAACGTGCGCGGCGTCGGTTACATGGTGCCGCGCCAGGCATGAATTCCATCCGCAATACGCTGCTGGTGTGGCTGATGTTCGGCGTGCTGACCGCCATCGGCCTGGCTGCCGCAGTCGTCTATGAGCGCGCGCGGCGGGAAGCCAGCGAGCTGTCGGACAATCAGATGATGCAGCTGGTGGCATCGTTGCCGCAGCCGCCCGGGCCGGTGGCGACGACCCGCACCAACGAGACCAGCAAGCGCGACGATTTCGTCGTGCAGGTCTGGGATAGCGCCAACGGCTTTCGCCTCTACAATTCGCACGGCATCGTCAACCTGCCGGAGCCCCGGCTGCCGGGTTTTCACGACCAGTATGTCGAGGGCACCGAATGGCGCATCTATAACACGCGCCTCGGTGAAACTGTCGTGCAGGTGGCGCAGCTGGCCAGCGCCCGTCACGAGGTGGCGGCTTCGGTCGCCTTGCGCACCGTGGCGCCGCTGATCCTGCTGCTGCCGTTTCTGGCGCTGATGATCTGGATTGCTGTGGGCCGCAGCCTGGCCGCGGTCAAGATCGTCGCGGCGCAGGTGCAGTCGCGCGACGCCAATTCCCTCAACGATATTCCGGACTATGAATTGCCGCGCGAGATACAGCCGCTGACGCATGCATTCAATGCCTTGTTGTCGCGCCTGCGCCGCGCGTCCGCGGCGCAGGGCGCCTTCATCGCCGATGCCGCGCACGAATTCAAGACGCCGCTGACCGCGCTCAAGCTGCAGGTCCAGCTGGCCGAGCGCGCCAGCAGCGATGAAGAGCGGATCCAGGCGTTTGCCGATCTCAAGGGCGGGCTGGAGCGTACCAGTCATCTGGTGCACCAGCTCCTCACCCATGCCCGGCAAGACCCGTCTGTGCCGCGCCGCGTCAGCGACCGCATCGATCTGGCGTCTCTCGCGCGCAGCGTCGTGGCCGATTTCGCGCCGATTGCCGCCGACCGCCGCATCGACCTGGGTGTGAAGGCCGGCGACCCGGCCACCGCCTATATACACGGCAATCCCGAATCGCTGCGCATCATGCTCAACAACCTGGTCGACAATGCCATCCGCTACACCCCCGTTGGCGGCCTGGTCGATATCACGGTGCGCCAGCGTCCCGGCTGCATTGCGGTCGCGGTCGAGGATACCGGGCCCGGCATTCCCGAAGAAGAGTTGACGCGGGTTCTGGATCGCTTCTACCGGGTGCCTGGCACGCCCTCGGAAGGCAGTGGCCTCGGTCTGGCGATCGTGCGCCAGATTGCCCGTGCGCATGGTGCCAAACTCAGCTTGCGCAATGCGGCGCGGGGGTTGCATGCGGAAGTTTCATTCCAGGTGGCAACATAACGTGTGTTGAATTTTTGACACAACGTTTTCTTTTGTACAAAATTTTAAGTCTGTTTTAAATCTCCGCACCTAAGATGGGTTTGCCTGGCTTATGCATTCCTGCAGGCAAGATACGTTTTGGACTGACAGTCAGGAGCGAAGAGATCTTGCTGACGGAACACGGCGCTTAAAAAATAATCATTAATTTGGAGATAGCATGCGCAACACGATGAAAGTCATGACCGCCGCCATTTGCGGTACCCTGGCATTTGGCATTACCGCTTCCGCCTCGGCGCAGATTTCCGGCGATACCGTCAAGATCGGCCTGATCACCGACATGTCCGGCGTGTACGCCGACGTCGACGGTCCTAACGGCGCTGAAGCCGTGCGCATGGCGATTGCCGACTTTGGCGGCACCATCAACGGCAAGAAGATCGAATTCGTCTCCGCCGACCACCTGAACAAGGCCGATATCGCCGCCTCCAAGGGCCGTGAATGGATCGACCGCGAAGGCGTCGACATGATCCTGGGCGGCACCAACTCCGGCGTGAACCTGGCGCTGGCCAAGCTGGCCGCGGAAAAGAAAAAGCCCTTCATCTCGATCGGCGCAGGTTCTTCCCGCCTGACCAACGAGGATTGCACCGGCTTCACCGTGCACTATGCCTATGACACCGTGGCGCTGGCCCGCGGCACCGGCGGCGCCATCGTCAAGAACGGCGGCAAGGACTGGTTCTTCCTGACCGCCGATTATGCTTTCGGCGCATCCCTGGAAAAAGACACCGCTGAAGTTGTCAAGGCGCAGGGTGGCGTGGTCAAGGGCCAGGTCAAGCATCCGCTGAACGCATCCGACTTCTCGTCGTTCCTGTTGCAGGCGCAAGCGTCCAAGGCACAGATCCTGGGCATGGCCAATGCCGGCGGCGACACCATCAACACCATCAAGGCGGCCAACGAATTCGGCATCACCAAGACCATGAAGCTGGCCGGTCTGCTGGTGTTCATCACCGACATCCACTCGCTGGGTCTGAACCTGACGCAGGGCATGTACCTGACCGATGGCTGGTACTGGGACCTGAACAACGATACCCGCGCCTGGTCGAAGAAGTTCTTTGCCAAGACCAAGAAAGAGCCGACCATGCTGCACGCTGCCGACTACTCGGCAACGCTGCACTACCTGAACGCGGTCAAGGCCGTGGGCAGCGACGATGGCGAGAAGGTGATCGCGCAGATGAAGGCCACCAAGATCAACGACATGTTTGCCAAGAACGGCGTGATCCGCCCGGACGGCCGCATGGTGCATGACATGTACCTGATGCAGGTGAAGACGCCTGCCGAGTCGAAGTATCCGTGGGATTACTACAAGGTGGTGCAGACCATCCCGGGTGACCAGGCCTACATGAGCAAGGCCGAGTCCAAGTGCGCCCTCTGGAAGTAAGTTTGCAGTGCGCGGCGCACCGTTTCGCGGGCGCCGCTTTTTCAGTCTGTCTGTTTTAACCCAAACAAGGATATTAATAAAATGAGACGTTACGTACTTTCCGCCCTGGCCATCATGTGCGCTGCCACATCCGTGCAAGCCAAGGACATCAAGATCGCCCACATTTACTGCAAGACCGGTATCCTGGAAGCTTACGCCAAGCAAACTCAGGTCGGTCTGCAACTGGGCCTGGAATACGCTACCAAGGGCACCAACGAAGTCAGCGGCAACAAGCTCGTGCTGATCGACAAGGATGACCAGTGCAAGCCCGACGTCGGCAAGGCCCAGCTGACCGCCGCCTACCAGGATGACAAGGTCGACCTGGCTGTTGGCCCGACCCACTCGGGCGTGGCCCTGGCCATGCTGCCGATCGCTGAAGAATTCAAGAAGATCCTGCTGGTGGAGCCGGCCGTGGCCGACGCCATCACCGGTGAAAAGTGGAACAAGTACATTTTCCGTACCGGCCGCAATTCTTCGCAAGACGCCATCTCCAACGCCATCGCCATCGACAAGGCTGGCACCACCGTGGTGACCTTTGCGCCGGACTCGTCCTTCGGCCGCGACGGCATCAAGGCGTTCAAGGGCGCCATCAAGAATGCCAAGCTGGTGCATGAAGAATACGCGCCGCCAACTTCCACCGACTTCACCGCCAGCGCCCAGCGCATCATTGAAAAGCTCAAGGATGCACCAGGCCGCAAGATCATGTGGCTGGTGTGGGCAGGTGGCGGCGACCCGTTCGGCAAGTTTGCCGACATGAACCTCAAAGAGCGTTATGGCATCGAAATCTCCACCGGCGGCAACATCCTGCCGGCGATGGCTGCGTTCAAGAAGTTGCCAGGCATGGAAGGCGCGCTGTACTACTACTACGGCATCCCGAAGAACCCGGTCAACAACTGGTTGAACACCGAGCACTACAAGCGCTTCAAGACCCCGCCTGATTTCTTCACCGCTGGCGGCATGGCAGCAGGTATCGCCGTGGTTGAAGCCCTGAAGAAGACCGGTGGCGACACCAACACCGACAAGCTGATCGCCGCCATGGAAGGCATGAGCTTCGATACGCCGAAGGGCAAGATGACTTTCCGCAAGGAAGACCATCAGGCAATGCAATCGATGTACCACTTCAAGATCAAGAACGACCCGGCATTCGTCTGGGGCGTGCCTGAGCTGGTGCGCGAAATCAAGCCGGAAGAAATGGAAGTTCCTATCCGTAACAAGCGTTAATGCTTGTTCCAGGCCAGTCTGTTTCGACGGACTGGCCATTCAGGGACGAAATGACTTCGCCCCTGACTTCAAGCCTCCCAAAACGGGAGGCTTTTTATTTGAACTGCGAATTGTTGTCCGGATTGGCGATCGCACGCATTGCGTCAATCAGCCAGTATGCCTGCCGCGCCGCTCGCCGAATGCATCCCCAGTTCGCCTGAGCGTCCGGGAATCTCCCCCCACGCAAACGGACAGACTGGCAATGCGTCCTGGCTTACTTTCTGATAGTAGTCGGCCATCGCTACCAGTTGATAGCCTTGCGCCAGCCATCCCCGTAACAATTCCTCAAACGCGTTGGCCAGCTTCTGCCCTTCTAGTTCCGCATGCAAGGTGAATACATGGTCGCGTGGCGCGGCCGTAAGCGCGAGTATTCTGGCGGCGACGTTGGATGCATCGACCAGGACGCCATCGATGCGGCGTCCGAGCAATTCATCCAGGGTCGGCAGCGTGGTGGGCAACTGAACGCAATCCAGTGTCTTGCCGGCGACGCTTAAGCGATGCGGCCCGGCATCGGTATCGGCCAGCGCACCCTCTTCGGTCAGACGGCAACGGCCGTCGGAGGCGTAGCGGATGCCGAGCGCATCGAGCTGCGCCAGTGCGTGCACATTCATTTGCCAGCCAGCTGCGCCATGGGTGCGCGGTGCTGCTCCGAAAATCTGCGTGAAACGCGCTATCGACTTTTGCATCTGTCCGATGGTCCATTCGGCATCGCGTCCGCGCACATGGTCTTGCCAGACCACGTGGTCCCAGGTATGGATGCCGCATTCAAAACCGGCATCCCTGACCGCACGCATCTCGGCCGCGCAGGCTTTGCCGATATCGGGCGCCGGCAGCAGTACCCCATACATCAGGGTTTTGATGCCGTAATGCTCAACCACGGAAGTGCGCGCCACTTTCTGGAAAAAGCCGGGACGGAAGGCTCGCCGTAAGGCCCAGCCGGTATGGTCGGGACCGAGCGAGAACAGGAAGGTTGCGTGCGCCCCGTGCGTGCGCAGCATGCGCACGAGGTTGGGAACACCTTCGCGGGTGCCGCGGAAGGTGTCGACGTCGATCTTGAGCGTAAGTAACGGGCCCAAGCGCTTAGTCCACCAGTGCTTTAGCTTCGCCGACCTGGGTGCGGTAGGCGTCGAAGATATGGCGCAATGCGTCTTGCATCGTGGTGGTTGGCGACCAGCTCAGTTCGTCGCCCGTATTGGTGATCTTCGGCACGCGGTTTTGCACGTCCTGGTAGCCCTGGCCGTAGTAGGCACCCGAGGTGGTCTCGACGATCTTCACCTGTTTTGCGCCATCGGCGTATTCCGGGTAGCTGGCCGCCAGATCGAGCATCATGTGCGCCAGCTCGCGGATCGAGTAGTTGTTTGCCGGGTTGCCGACGTTGTAGATCTTGCCGGTCGCGTTGCCATTCTTGTTTTCAATGATGCGCATCAGCGCGTCGATGCCGTCGTCGACATAGGTGAACGAGCGTTTTTGCGCGCCGCCGTCGACCAGCTGGATATTTTCACCGCGGGCGATATGTCCCAGGAACTGCGTCAGCACGCGCGACGAACCTTCTTTCGGGGTATGGATCGAGTCCAGACCTGCACCGATCCAGTTGAACGGACGGAACAGCGTGAAGTTCAGGCCTTCCATGCCGTAGCCCCAGATCACGCGGTCCATCAGCTGTTTGGAGCAAGCGTAGATCCAGCGCGGCTTGTTGATCGGCCCGTAGACCAGTTCCGACGCTTCCGGGTCAAACTCGGCATCCCGGCTCATGCCATACACTTCCGAGGTCGATGGAAACACAAGGTGCTTGCCATACTTGGCGGCGGAGCGCACGATCGGCAGGTTGGCTTCGAAGTCCAGTTCGAACACGCGCAGGGGCTCGCTGACATAGGTTGCCGGCGTGGCAATGGCGACCAGCGGCAGTACCACGTCGCACTTCTTGACATGGTATTCGACCCACTCCTTGTTGATCGTGATGTCGCCTTCGAAGAAGTGTATGCGCGACTTGTAGGCGTCGTTTTCGAGCAGTCCTTCGATGCGGTTGGACTGCATATCCATGCCGTACACATGCCAGTCGGTGGTTTCCAGGATGCGTGTGGACAGGTGATGGCCGATAAAGCCGTTGACGCCGAGTATCAAAACCTTTTTCATTGTATTTCGACTCCTTTTTTCGGGGGAATTGGCAAGGCAGGGTGGGTTGCCAGCGCATGTTGCAGATCAATCGGTGAAACCGCCCGGCCGCCGTTCAGCAAGGCATGGATATGGAGTACGCGGCCATCGCCGCCGATGCCGAGAATCCGGCCGTCCGCCACGGCCAGGCCGGGCGCCAGGTTCTGGGCGAAATCGCGTGCGGAGCGTACCTCCAGGCGTGCCTTGGCGATGGTATAAGTCTCTTCCCCGATCACGGTCCAGGCGCCGGGGTAGGGTGGTGCGACGGCACGATGCAGGTTGTAGATGACTTGTGCCGGCTGGCGCCAGTCGATGCGGCCATCGGCCGGCGTGCGGCCGCCGAAGTAACTGCCGCTGGCAAGCGCATTCGGCAACCTTGGCGCGCTGCCGGCCAGCAGCGCCGGCAACACCTGCCACAGGGCTTGCTCGGCGGCGACCGTGACCTTGCCGAAGACCTCGTGCGCGGTATCGTCCGGCAGGATCGGCACCGCTACTTGCGCAATGATCGCGCCGGCATCCGGCTTGGCCGTCATTTCATGCAGGGTGGCACCGGTTTCGGTTTCACCGTGCAAAACTGCCCAGTTCACCGGCGCGCGGCCACGGTACTTGGGCAGCAGGGAACCATGCATGTTGTAGGCGCCGCGCGGCGCCAGCGCCAGCAGGGCGGCGGGAAGCATGTGCCGGTAGTAAAAGCTGAACAGGTAATCCGGCGCTGCGGCACGGACTTGCGCGAACAGTTCCGGCGAGGCGGGATCGGTCGGCGTGATATAGGGAATGCCGCGTTCTGCGCAGAGTGCCGCCACCGAATCGAACCAGATTGCCTCGGCCGGATTGTCGGCATGGGTGACGACGAGCGCGACATCGACGCCGCGCGCCAGCAATACCTGCAGGCAGCGCACGCCGACATTATGATAGGCAAACACCACCGCCCGCATCATCGCTTGCCCTGCGCCATCGCCTGCGCTGCGAGCGCCTTATGTTCATTGTCTTGTTCCAGGATCGCCTCCACCACGTAACGGGGACGTCCGCGCACCTGCTGGTAGATGCGGCCGACATATTCACCCACCACGCCGATGCCGAACAGGATCACGCCCATCAGGAAAAATTCGATTGCAAACAGAGTGAACAGGCCTTGCACTTCCGAGCCCAGCACAAAGCGGCGCACCATCAGCACGACAAACAGCGCTGCCGAAAAAAACGCCAGCACCACGCCCAGCATCGAGAGGAATTGCAGCGGCACCAGTGAAAAGCCCGTGACCAGGTCGAAGTTCAGGCGGATCAGGCTGTACAGCGAATACTTCGATTCGCCCGCTGCACGTGCTTCATGCTCGACCTCGACCTCGACCGGGTTGCGAGCGAACGAATAGGCCAGCGCCGGTACGAAGGTGTTGACTTCAGTGCATTGGTTGACCAGGTTGATCACGTCGCGACCGTAGGCGCGCAGCATGTTGCCCTGGTCGGTCATCTTGATGCGGGTGATTTTTTCGCGCAATAAATTGGTCAGCCGCGATGCCCAGGCGCGCCAGGCCGTATCCTGGCGCGCACGCCGGATCGAACCGACATAGTCGTGCCCTTCGGCCATTTTCGCCAGCAGCTTGCCGATTTCTTCCGGCGGATTCTGCAAGTCGGCATCCAGCGTGACGATGATGTCGCCACGGGTTTCGCGGAAGCCGGCGAGAATCGCCATGTGCTGGCCGTAGTTGCCGTTGAACAGGATCACGCGCGTCACATCGGGGCGCTGCCGGTACTGGTCGGCCAGCAGCGCCGCGGAGCGATCCCTGCTGCCGTCGTTGACGAACAGGATTTCATAAGCCATCCCCAGCGCATCCAGCGCCGGATAGAGCCGCGCAAACAATTTGGCCAGGCTGGCTTCTTCGTTGTAGACCGGGATCACGACCGATAGCATGGGTTTCATCGGTGGCGCCCCTTATCGCACGAGTACCGACTTGACCGCGTCCACGACGCGTTCGACATCCTGCTTGCCCATTGTCCGAAACAGCGGCAGCGTCACGATTCGCCGTCCCACCCGTTCGGCAACCGGGAACATGCCCTCCCGGAAACCCAGCCGGCGATACAGTGAAAACAGGTGAATCGGCGGATAGTGATAGCCGATGCCGATGTTTTTTTCCTTCATGGCTGCCATGAAATCAGACCTTGTCATATGCTCTGGCAGCACGATCTCGAACAGGTGCCAGTTGGTCGTGGTGAAATCGGCGGGCGGCAACTGGACGCCGTACTGCGCTTCGAATTCTGTCCCGAAAGCGGCGAAATAGTGGCGCGCCAGTGCGTGCCGCGCGCTAGTGATTGTCTGTAATTGCGCGAACTGGCCGATGCCGATGGCAGCCGCAATGTCGGTCATGTTGAACTTGCCGCCCAGGACATCGACGTCGATGCCGTCGAAGCCGCTGCGGGTGACCCCTTGCAGCCGGTATTTTTCCGCGAGGGCCGCTTCTTCCGCATTGTTCAGCACCAGGCAGCCGCCTTCGCCGGTCGTGACGTTCTTGTTGGCCTGGAAACTGAAGGACACCAGATCGCCGAAGCTGCCGATCGGCTTGCCCTGCCAGGTTGAACCGAGCGCCTGGGCGGCATCTTCGATCACGCGCAGCTGGTGCTTTTTCGCAATCGCGTACAGCCTGTCCATGTCGACCGGCAAGCCGGCCAGGAAGACCGGGATGATGGCCCGGGTGCGCGGCGTAATGGCGGCTTCCAGCAAATCGAGGTCGATATTGCGCGAAGCCGGATCGATATCGACGAACACCGGCGTGGCGCCGACGGTCAGGATCACGTTGGCAGTGGCCACCCAGGAAATCGGCGTGGTGATCACTTCATCGCCGGCGCCGACGCCGGCGATGCGCAAGGCGATTTCCATCGTGCCGGTGCCGGAATTGAACGTGCGTACCGGGCGGCCGCCGAAGTATTCCGACAGCTGCGCTTCGAATTGCGCGACCTTGGGGCCGCTGGTGATCCAGCCCGAGCGCAATACTTCCGCTACTGCGGCGATGGTGGCTTCGTCGATCGACGGTTTGGCAAATGGCAAAAAGGGTTCGGTCATGGAGAAATTTTTGAAAAAATTAGCTTCGCACCAGCAAGGCGACGCCGACGATGATGATGCCGATGGCGAGCAGGCGCTGGATCGATACCGCTTCCCCCAGGAAGTACCAGGCACCCACTGCATTGATGATGTAACCCAGCGACAGCATCGGATAAGCGATGGTGACATCGACTCGTGACAGGCCGATGACCCAGACCAGCACTGACACTACATAGCAGGTCAGGCCGGCGATCACCGGCCACTGGCAGGCCACGCTGATGCCGGTCGAAAGCCAGTTTTCGGCAGTCAAATGAATGGCGCCGACCGCATTGGTGCCGGCCTTGAGCAGCAGCTGTGCGAGTGCATTCAGGCAGATGCCGGTCAGGATGAAGCCAAAAGTGGATACGGTCATGGATGGCCTGGTTTCCCGATATCATTGGTGACGATGATGCGGCGCGGGTCTTGTGCAATGATGTGCATCGGCACGCCCTTTCCTTGCAAGTCAGTGTAGATGTTCGTCCGCAGGATCGCGACTGCCTGCTTGCCGCGCGCGTGATCCGCGCGCCAGCGGGCAACGAAATCATCCTGGTTCGGCAGCCACAAACCGGGTTCCAGCTGCAGGCCGAATGCCATTTCATCGGCGTACCCGACCAGCATCATGGTCCGTTGCAGGTAGAACGGCAGCGCCTGTTCATACAGGCCGACGGTATATAGCGGCGTGTCCGGCGTCAGCGCGGCCTGGATGGCCGGCACATGGGCGATTCCCGCCTTGTAACGCCCGAGCGGTTCATGGCCGAGCATGGCCAGCTGGCCGGCGAGAAAGCCGCCGGCTGCCAATGCCAGCAGCGCCCAGTCGCGCTGGCGCCGCGCCAGCCATACGGCGAGCAAGCCGCCTGCCAGGCCGACTCCCAGCGCCGCCGCGATCCAGGGAGCGTTTTGCTGGTACAACGGCAGTTCATAAGCGTTTTTGGCCATCGCCGGCACCTTCGATACCAAGACCAATCCGAGCGCGCAGCATGCACTGAACAATCCTGCCGTCCACGCCAGGGTCTTGCCGGACGCGCGATCGAGGTGGTGTGCGATCAGCAGCGCCAGCGCCGGAAAGATCGGCAGGATATAGGAGGGCAGCTTGGAGCCGGACAGGCTGAAAAAGGCAAAGATGAATATGCTCCAGATCAGCAGCAATCTGCCCGGCTGGAAGCGGGTCGGCGCCGGGCGCCAGCCGTGCCACAGGCCCTGCGCCAGCGTACCCAGCCAGGGCATGCTGCCGGCCAGCAGGATCGGGATGAAGTAATGCCAGTTCCCCTCGCGGCGATGCACATTGCTGGTGAAGCGCTGGAAGTGCTCGTGAATGAAGAAGAAATGCGGAAATTCCGGATTCTTGATCGACACCAGCACGAACCAGGGGGCGGTGATCGCAAGAAACAGGGTCAGGCCTCCGCCGGCATGCAATCGTCGCCACAAATTGAAGTCGCGCTGCAGCAGCGCATAGAGAACCAGCACCGCGCCCGGCAGTACGATGCCGATCAATCCCTTCGATAATACCGACAAGGCCATGCCGGCCCAGCACAGCAGCATCCAGTTGCGGCGCGCGCGCGGCGGCGTGTCATCCTGTTGGGCCAGCAGGAACGAGCACAACGCCAGCGCCATCATTGCCGCCAGTCCCATGTCGAGCGAATTGAGATGGCCGGACATCGACCAGTACAAACTCGAGGCCAGCACCACGCCGGCAGCAAGGCCGGTGCGCGCATTGAAGATGCGGCGTCCGGTATAGCTGACCAGCGCGATACCGAACAAGCCGCACAGGCCGGTCCACAAGCGGGCTTGCCATTCGCCCAGGCCGAATGCCTGGAAGGTCAGCGCATTGATCCAGGTCTGGAGCGGCGGTTTTTCGAAATACTTGATGCCGTTCAGGCGCGGGGTGATGAAGTTGCCGCTGGCCGCCATTTCACGGGCCATTTCAGCGTAGCGGCCTTCATCGGTTGGCACCAGCGTGCGCGCCTGCAAGGTATAAAACCAGATAATGCAAAACAGGAGAAAAAGTAGCCAGAAAACGACGGTCGATTGGGGTAGCTCCGCCGTTGCCGGTCTTTCCTTTGCGCTGAAGCCATTGGTGAAGAATGAATTGGTCGGCATTTTTTCCATGAGAAAAATGAGAGGCAAATTGTATGCATCGTGTGGTTTCAATTTCCTGACGCCACTGATGCCGATCATCGATTCAAGTCATCTCACCCTGAGTTGCCCGGCATATTTTAAAAAGGCAGTGCCTCCTCGTACATGCGCGCTGACATTTTATTGTCAAATTATTATACTAAATGAACTGTCTCAGTGTCCGGGAGGCTATAAATTTTTGTCGCCTCGCCGCAGCTGCGACGCCTGTGGCCGGCAGTCAGCCGTCTAGCGTGGCCACCACCGGGGTATGGTCGGAGGGCTGCTCCCACTTGCGCGGCGCCTTGTCGATCACGCAGGCGCTGCAGCGCGCCGCCAGCGGGGCCGACAGCAGGATATGGTCGATGCGCAGGCCCATGTTGCGGCGGAAGGCCATCTGCCGGTAATCCCACCAGCTGAAGAGCTTATCGGGCTGTTCGAACAGGCGGAATGCATCCTTCAGGTCCATGTCCTGCAACTGGCGGAACGCTGCGCGCTCGGGTGGCGACACCAGCACATTGCCTTCCCAGGCTGCCGGGTCGTGGACGTCGCGGTCTTCCGGCGCGATGTTGTAGTCGCCCAGGATGGCCAGCTTGTCGTGCGCCGCCAGTTCCTCGGCCAGCCAGTGGCGCAGGCCGTCGAGCCAGCGCAGCTTGTAGCCGTACTTGTCGGAGTCGAGCGCCTGGCCATTCGGCACATACGCGCAGATGACGCGCATGCCGTCGATGCTGGCGGCGATCAGGCGCTGTTGTTCATCCTCGAAATGCGGATTGCCCCTGACGACTTCGGTCATCGGGTGACGCGACAGGATTGCCACGCCGTTGTAGGTCTTTTGTCCGGTGAAGGCGACCTGGTAACCCGCCGCCTCGATCTCGGCCACCGGGAATTTGTCGTCGGTGAGCTTGGTCTCCTGCAGGCAGAGCACATCCACCGGGTTCTCCGCCAGCCATTGCAGCACTTGCGGCAGGCGCACCTTCAGCGAGTTGACGTTCCAGGTGGCCAGCTTCATGCGGTTTTCTTGCCTTTGCCCGCCAATGCCTGCGCCTCTGCGCGCCGGATCAGGAACGTGGTCAGGAGCGGCACCGGGCGTCCGGTGGCGCCCTTGGCCGCGCCGCTTTTCCAGGCGGTGCCGGCGATGTCGAGATGCGCCCAGGTATATTTTTTCGTGTAGCGCGCGAGGAAGCAGGCGGCGGTAATGCTGCCGGCCGGGGCGCCGCCGATATTGGCCATGTCGGCAAAGTTGGATTTGAGCTGTTCCTGGTAGCTGTCCTCGATCGGCAGGCGCCACGCGGTATCGCCGCTGGCGCGGCCCGCGGCCAGCAATTCATCGGCAAGGGCGTCGTGGGCGGCGTCGTGGCGGCTGAACAGGCCGGAATTGTGGTGGCCGAGCGCGGTGATGCAGGCGCCGGTCAGGGTGGCGATATCCACCACCGCGGCCGGCTTGAAGCGCTCTGCATACGTCAGCGCATCGCACAGGATCAGGCGGCCCTCGGCATCGGTGTTGAGCACTTCGATGGTCTGGCCGGACATCGAGGTAATGACGTCGCCCGGCCTGGTGGCGCTGCCGGAAGGCATGTTTTCGGTCGACGGGATGACGCCGATGACATTCAGCTTCAGGCCCAGTTCGGCGATGGTGCGGATAGTGCCCAGCACCGAGGCGGCGCCGCACATGTCGTACTTCATTTCATCCATGCTGCCGCCCGGCTTGAGCGAAATGCCGCCGGAATCGAAGGTGATGCCCTTGCCGACCAGGACCACTGGTGCCTCCTTGGCCTTGCCGCCTTCGTGCTTCAGGACGATGAACTTGGGGGGCTCGACGGTGCCGTGGGTGACGGACAGGAAGCTGCCCATTTTCAGGGCCTGCATCTGCTTGCGGTCGAGCACTTCGACGCCGAGCTTGTATTCGCGTGCCAGTTTTTTGGCCGTGTTGGCGAGATAGGTCGGGGTGCAGACATTGGGAGGCAGGTTGCCGAGGTTGCGCGCCAGGTCCATGCCATTGGCCACTGCGACGCCTTCGGCCAGGGCCGCCTTTGCCGGCGCCAGCGCCTGCGAAGCAATGGCGAAGGCGATTTTCTTCACGCCCTGCGTCACCGGCTCCTTCTTGCTTTTCATGGCGTCGAAGCGGTAGGCCTGCTCGCGCAAGGCAAGGGCGCCGCCGCGGATCGCCCAGAACAGGTCGCGCTCCTTGACTTGCTCCCACGGCAGGGCGATGACGGCATCGCCGCCGCCCAGGCTTGCCAGCACGCGTGCAGTTGCTTGCAGCGCGCTGTTGAAATTCTTGTCTGTGATGGCATCCTGCTTGCCCAGGCCAACCAGCAGGATACGTTCGGCCGTGCTGCCATTGGCGCCGGCGTTACGCAGGAGCAGCGTGGTGCCGGGCTTGCCGTTGATGTCGCCGGATTTGACGGCCGCGCTCAGTTCGCCTTTGCGGTCGGCTTGCCGGGCGGCGTCGGACAGTTTCCCGTCTTCAAAGACACCGACCACCAGGCAAGCGGTTTTCAGCGTCGCTGCCGGGTTTTTTGCGTCGAATGATTTTATGCTAAAGTCCATGCCATTCTCCCTTGTTGATCCCCCAATTATATAGTCAATGATTTTCGAGCGCGCTCTCCGACGCGAATTGATCAGCATAGCAGGCGCGGTTTTCACGACGCTGTTTACGATCACCGTCACCATCCTTTTGATCAAGATCCTCGGCCAGGCGGCCGGCGGCAAGATTGCCTCGGCGGATGTGGTTGCCATGCTGGGCTTCGCTGCCTTGTCCTACTCGCCGTACATCCTGATCCTGACCGGCTTCATTTCGGTGCTGCTGGTGGTCACGCGCAGCTACCAGGATTCAGAAATGGTGGTCTGGTTCGCGGCCGGCCTCGGCCTGACGCGCTGGATCAAGCCAGTCTTGTCGTTCGGCTTGCCGGTGGTGTTCCTGACGGGTTTGCTGAGTTTTGTCGTCACGCCCTGGGCCAACGAGCAAAGCGCCGAATTCCGCGAGCGTTTCGCCAAGCGCGAGGATATCGCCCGTGTTTCGCCGGGCCGTTTCCAGGAATCCGCGTCGCAGGACCGGGTGTTCTTTGTCGAAGGCATTTCCGGCGCGGCTGACAAGGTCCGCAACATCTTCGTCAATACGCGCGAGCCCAACGGCAAGACCAGCATCGTGGTGGCAAAGGAAGGGACGACCGAGCTCGACCGCAATGGCGACAAGTTTCTGGTCCTCCACCAGGGCCGGCGCTACGACGGCATGCCGACCCAGTCGGATTTCCAGTTGATGGAGTTTGAACGCTACGGTCTGTTGATCTCGCGGCAGTCGCAGGCGCTGGCCGGCAATACCTCGGCGGGCGCCTTGCCGACGATGGCGTTGCTGGCTGCGCCCGACGGATTCAACCTGGGAGAATTGCTCTGGCGCATAGCGACGCCCTTGATGGCCCTGCTGCTGATGCTGCTGGCCATCCCGCTCGGTTTCGTCAATCCGCGCGGCGGGCGGTCCGCCAATATGCTGATCGCCCTGATGCTCGCGGTTGTCTACAGTAATCTGATCAGCGTGGTGCGGGTGGCGGTGATACAGGGAAAGCTGTCATTTGCGATGGGCTGGTGGCCTGTGCATGCGGTGGTGCTGCTGATGGCAGTGTTCCTGTTTTCCTGGCGCATTAATGTCAACAGCCCATACCATCCGTTGACGCTGTGGGCCCGTTTCAAGCGCAGCGCGATTCTCCGTCAGGCCCAAGCATGAAGACCTTGCAAAAATACGTGTTGTCGGAAGTCTTCAAGTCGGTCCTGTTCGTGCTGGTGGCCTTCCTGGCGCTGTTCGCCTTTTTTGACATGATGGGCGAGTTGTCGTCGGTGGGGCGTGGCAGCTATACCTTGCAGGGCGCGCTGGTGTACGTCCTGCTGGGCTTGCCGGGCTATGCCTACGAGTTGATGCCGATTGCGGCATTGATCGGCACGATCTATACCTTGGCGCAGTTGGCGTCCCGCTCTGAATTCACCATCATGCGGGTGTCGGGCATGTCGACCTGGCGCGCCGGCATGATGCTGGGCAAGATTGGCCTGGTCTTCGCCGCGCTCACTATCCTGTTTGGTGAATTGGTCGCGCCCAAGTCCAGCGAAATGGCCGAGAAGTGGAAGTTGCGCGCGCAGGGCGCGAGCCTTTCCCAGGAATTCCGTTCCGGCCTGTGGGCCAAGGATACCGTCAAGGCCGAGGATGGCAGCGGCGCCGTGATTGGCTCGCGTTTCATCAATGTGCGCCAGGTGCAGCCGGACGGCTTGCTCAATGGCGTGCGCGTCTACGAATTCGACCGGGACTTCCGTCTGAAGACAATGTTGAGCGCCGCCAGTGCCAGCTACCTCGGCAACCAGGCCTGGCAACTGCGGCAGGTGGTGCAGACGCAGTTTGCCGCCGATGCCTTTGTCCAGCCCGGGACGGAGGCGGGGCGCCCTGAAGGCATCGCCATGCGCCAGCTGGATGCCTATCGCATGGTGTCCGAAATCACTCCTGACATCCTGTCAGTGGTGTTCGCCGATCCGGACCGCATGTCAGCCAAGGATCTGGCGGCGTATACGCGCCACCTGGAGGAAAACCGCCAGGCCACCAGCCGTTACGAAATCGCCTTCTGGAAAAAGGTGGTCTATCCCTTCGCCGTCTTCGTGATGCTGGCGCTGGCGCTGCCATTCGCCTACATGCATTTCCGTTCCGGCGGGGTGAGCCTGAAGATTTTTTCCGGCATCATGATCGGCGTGTCTTTTCAACTCTTGAACAACCTGTTTTCCCACCTCGGCCTGATCAATACCTGGCCGCCGCTTGCCACGGCGGTTTTGCCAAGCAGCTTGTTCCTGCTGATGGCGATCGGCGCGCTGTGGTGGGTGGAGCGGCACTAGCATGGCGACCCGGGCCCTGATCCTGTTTGCCCATGGCGCGCGCGATGCGCGATGGGCGGCGCCGTTCGAGCGCCTGCGCGAGATGCTGCGCGGGCAGTTGCACGGGATTGCGGTGGAGCTGGCTTTTCTGGAATTGATGTCGCCGCGCCTGCCGGAACTGGTGCAGACGCTGGCCGCGCAAGGCTGCGACGATGTCACGCTGGTGCCGGTGTTCTTCGGCCAGGGCGGGCATGTGTTGCGCGATCTGCCGCCGATGGTGGAAGCACTGCGGCAAACTTATCCGGCAATCCGTTTTCAGGTCGCCAACGCAGTCGGCGAGGAGGCGAGCGTGCTGCAGGCGATCGCCGCATACTGCATGTCCAGCCTGGACAACCCGCATGCCTGAGGCCTTGATGGGCTGACGGTGGCTAGAGGGGCTGGCGGGTTTCCTGGCGGCGCGGCGCCAGCGCCTGGCCGATCATCACCAGCACCGGACCCTGGCATGCCTCCAGGCCCCGTTCCAGCTCACTTAGATCCAGATGCATGATGCGCTCGTTGGCGCGGCTGCAGTTTTCCACCACCACCACCGGCAGGCCTGGCGCTTCGCCGCGCGCCAGCAGGTTGCGCGCAGTGGCGATGGCTTCCTTGCCGCCCATGTATTGCACCAGGGTGTCGCAATCGGGCAGGGTGGTTTCCCCAGATTCGCCGGGAGCCGTGCTGGAGGTAAAGAAAGCGACGCTGCGGGCGATGCCGCGGCGGGTCAGCGGCAGTTTGGCGGAAGCCGCGGCAGCCAGCGCGGCCGTGATGCCGGGGATGATTTCCACGTCGATGCCGGCTTTTTCCAGCGCGCGCAACTCTTCGTCGGCGCGGCCGAACATCATCGGGTCGCCACCTTTCAGGCGCACGACGCGCTGGTATTGCGCGGCGCATTCGACCAGTTGCCGGTTGATTTCCGCCTGTGCCGTGGAGCGCTGGCCGGAGCGTTTTCCTACTGAAATCTTGACTGCCTGCGGGCACAGTTGCAGCATCTCGTCGGTGACGAGTGCATCGTGCAATACAACCTCGGCTTGCGCCAGGATGCGTGCGCCGCGTACCGTAATCAGGTCGGCGGCGCCGGGACCCGCTCCCAGCAGCCAGACCTTGCCATGGCGCGCAGGGTGCTGGCCTGCTGGAGCGGTGTTCATCTCGCGGCGCTTCAGGCGAGGCGGATCATGCCGGCGGCGACCGTCTGGTGCGTGACTTCATCGATCAGGATGAAGCTGCCGGTGGCGCGGATGGCGTCGTAGGAGTCGGCTGCCAGCGGCTGCTGCACGTTGATCGAGACACGGGCGATATCGTTCAGTTTCAGGGCGTCGGCAGTGCGGCGTTCCTGGGTATTGATATCGAGCAGGGTATCGATTTTCGTGACGCGCGCGCTCACTTGCTTGGTGGTGTGCTTGAGCCAGTACTTGCGGCGCAGGTCCAGCGGCTCTTCCGACAGCCAGCAGACGTCGGCTTCCACGGTTTTCAGCAGGGTGGCGGGCTGGGCGGCAGCCGCCAGCATGTCGCCGCGCGAGATGTCCACATATTCTTCCAGCAGCAGCGTGACGGACTGGCCGGCGCGCGCTGTCTCAAGCGAACCGTCCAGGGTATGGATATCCTTGACCGTGGCAGTCAGGCCGGTTGGCTGCACCACCAGCTTGTCGCCCTTGCTGACCTTGCCGGATTCAATGCGGCCCATGTAGCCGCGGAAGTCGTCGGCCAGGTGGCCGCCGTGGCGCGCCACCAGCTGCACCGGGAAGCGCAATGGCTCTTCGTGGGCGTCGTCATATACCGAGAGCGACTCCAGCAGCTCGATCAGGGTCGGGCCTTCATACCAGGTCATGTTGTCGCCGCGCTCGACGACGTTGTCGCCGGCCAGCGCCGACAGCGGGATCGCATGCACGTCGGCCAGGCCAAGCTGTTGCGCAAACTTCTGGTATTCGCCGACGATGCGCTCGTACACGGTGCGGTCGTAATTGACCAGGTCCATCTTGTTGACGGCGACGATCACGTGCTCGATGCGCAGGAGATGCGCAATGGTCGAGTGGCGCTTGGTCTGCGTCAGCAGCTCGACGCTGCCGTCATCGCCCAGCTTGACCTTGGAAACGTCGACCAGGATGATGACGGCGTCGGCGGTCGATGCGCCGGTGACCATGTTGCGGGTGTATTGCTCGTGGCCCGGGGTGTCGGCGATGATGAACTTGCGCTTGGGCGTGGCGAAGTAGCGGTAGGCCACGTCGATGGTGATGCCCTGCTCGCGTTCGGCTTCGAGGCCATCGGTCAGGAGCGACAGGTCGACGATGTCGCCGACGGTGCGCTTGTGCTTCGAGCGCGAAATCGAGGCCAGCTGGTCGGCAAAAATGCCCTTGCTGTCAAACAGCAGGCGGCCGATCAGCGTGCTCTTGCCATCGTCGACGGAGCCGGCGGTGATGAAGCGCAGCAGGCCGCGTTCATTCGAACCTGCACCGGACTTGGATTGATCTGCAACCACGGCGTTCATTTAGAAATATCCTTCTTTTTTACGTTTTTCCATCGAGGCTTCGGATGTCTGGTCATCCATGCGGGTCGCGCCGCGCTCGGTAATTTGCGTGACCGCCGTTTCGGCGATGATGGCATCCACATCGGCAGCGTCAGAGGCGACCGGGCAGGTGCAGGAAATGTCGCCGACGGTGCGGAAACGCACGATGCGTTTTTCGACATGCTCGCCTTCCTTCGGCGGGGTCAGGTCGGTCAGGGGCACCAGCAAGCCATTGCGCGGGATAACTTCGCGCTCGTGGGCGAAGTAGATCGGCGGCAGTTCCAGCTTTTCGCGGGCGATGTATTGCCAGACGTCGAGCTCGGTCCAGTTCGAGATCGGGAATACGCGCATGTTTTCGCCCGGATGCACGCGGGTGTTATACAGGTCCCACAGTTCCGGGCGCTGCGCCTTCGGGTTCCACTGGCCGAATTCGTCGCGGAAGGAAAAGATGCGTTCCTTGGCTCGGGCCTTTTCTTCATCGCGGCGGGCGCCGCCGATGCAGGCGTCGAACTTGTGTTCGGCGATGGTTTCCAGCAGGGTGACCGCTTGCGCGGCATTGCGCGAATCCGTTTGCGGGTTGCGCAGGCGCACGGTGCCGCGCTTGATCGAATCCTCGACCGAGCCGACGATCAGGCGCTCGCCCAGTTCGGCCACGCGCTTGTCGCGGAAGGTGATGACTTCCGGGAAGTTGTGGCCGGTATCGACGTGCACCAGCGGGAAGGGGAATTTGCCGGGGCGGAAAGCCTTTTCTGCGATGCGCAGCAAGACTACCGAGTCCTTGCCGCCCGAGAACAGCAGGGCAGGGTTGGTGCACTCGGCGGCGACTTCGCGCATGATGTGGATGGCTTCGGATTCGAGCCAGTCCAGGTGGCGGTTGCTGGCCGCGTCCAGGAATAATTTATCGACTGCTGTGTTCATGATGTCCGGGGTGTATTGAAATGTCTCTTTTGTGATCTGACCAGGGCTAGACCGGCTTGATTCGCACCAGCTTGCCGTCAACGACATGCAGGCCGCATTCCTTGGAGTCGGGCTGTTCCCACCACCAGCGGCCGGCGCGGATATCCTCGCCAGGCTGGATGGCGCGGGTGCAGGGTTCGCAGCCGATCGACGGATAACCCTTGTCGTGCAACGGGTTGTAGGGCACGTCGTTGTCGCGGATATAACGCCAGACGTCTTCCTCCGACCAGTCGGCCAGGGGATTGAACTTCACCATGCCGTGGGCCGGGTCGTCTTCCTGCACGTGCAGCTCGGCGCGGGTGGCGGCCTGGGCACGGCGCTGGCCGGTGATCCAGGCCTTCTTGCCGGCGAGGGCGCGGCCGAGCGGCTCGACCTTGCGGATGCGGCAGCATTCCTTGCGCATCTCGACGCTGTCGTAAAAGGCATTCAGGCCATGCGTGGCGACGTAGGCATCCACTGCCTCTGGCTGCGGCTTGTACAGTGCAACTTCATAGGCGTAGCTTTGCTTGATGCGATCGATCATGCCCAGCGTCTCGGCGTGCAGGCGGCCGGTTTCCAGGCTGAAGATGCCGATCGGCAGGCCGCTGCGCAAAATCAGGTCGGTCAGCACCATGTCTTCGGCCGCGAGGCTCGATGCCAGCACGGCCGGCGTGAAGTCGCTGGCGATGCGACCCAGCGTCAGCTTGGTGTCGGCGACAAGCTTGTCGTAGACGCTCAGGGAATCACTCACGCCGACGCCCCGTTGCGATGCACACGGCGGAACAGCGGTGCGCGGATATCCGTGGAATTCTGGTAAGGCTGGGTAAAATCGCCCAAGCCCTTCAGCGCATCATTGATGTCCTTGTCTTCACGCACGGCAAAGGCATTGAAGCCGGCGCGCTGCATGTAGAACAGCTGGTCGCGCAGGACGTCGCCAATGGCACGCAACTCACCCGTGTACTTCAGGCGCGAGCGCAGGTTATAGGCGATCGAATAGCCGCGGCCATCGGCGAATTTCGGGAAATTCACGGCGATCAGCGGCAGCTTCGCTGCGTCGTCCTTCAGGTCTTCGGCGCGCTCGTGACTGTCGATCCAGACGCCGACATCGCTGCGCGCGGCGAGGGTGGCGCGCTGGGCCAGCCATACCGTCAGCGGCACCAGGACCTTGCCGGGGGCAACCGTTGCGCTTTCCGGCGCCTGGCCTTCTTCCAGCTTCAGGACAGTCCAGTCATCCGCCACGATCTGGCGGTCCTTGATGATGTTACGCATACGCATCTTCTCCGTGCTGCAGTTCGGTTTTGATCGGGGTGGCATAGACATATTCCTTGAAAGGCGTAATGCCGATGCGGCGCACCGTGTCGATGAATTTTTCGTCTTCGGTGCGGTCGCGCACGTAGACTTGCAGGATGCGGTCGATCACTTCCGGCATCTGGCCGGCAGAGAACGACGGCCCGATGATCTTGCCGACGGCGATGTCGTTGCCCTGGGCGCCGCCCAGCGACACCTGGTACCACTCGCTGCCATCCTTGTCGACGCCGAGGATGCCGATGTTGCCGATGTGGTGGTGGCCGCAGGCATTGATGCAACCCGAAATGTTCAGTTCGATCTCGCCGATGTCATGCAGGAAGTCGAGGTTGTCGAAACGCTCGGCGATGGCGCCGGCGATCGGGATCGACTTGGCATTGGCCAGCGAGCAGAAGTCGCCGCCAGGGCAGCAGATCATGTCGGTCAACAGACCGATATTCGGCGTGGCCAGGCCATGGGCCTTGGCTTCCTTCCACAGCGAAACCAGGTCGGCCTGGCGCACATCGGCCAGGATCAGGTTTTGCTCATGGGCGGAACGCAATTCGCCGAAGCTGTAGCGGTCGGCCAGGTCGGCGACGAATTCCATCTGGTCAGCGGTAATGTCGCCCGGCGGCACGCCGGTTTTCTTCAGCGACAGGACCACGGCGGCATAGCCCGGCACCTTATGCGCCTTGACGTTGCGCAGGACCCAGTTGGCGAAAGCCTTGTTGGTGGCTTTTTCCTGTTCGAAGGCAGCGTCGGAAGCGGGCAGCGTCAGGTAAGCCGGCGCCGTGAAGTAGGCAGCGACGCGCTGCAGTTCCTCGACTGTCAGGGTGGCTTCGCTATCCTTCAGGTCGACCCATTCGGCTTCAGTCTGGCGGGCGAATTCTTCCGCGCCCAGGGCTTTCAGCAGGATCTTGATGCGGGCCTTGTAGATATTGTCGCGGCGGCCATGCTGGTTGTAGACCCGCAGGATCGCTTCGATATAGGTCAGCGCGTGCTGCCAGGGCAGGAATTCGCGGATCGTGGCGCCGACCAGCGGGGTCCGGCCGAGGCCGCCGCCGACCATGACGCGGAAACCGATCTCGCCCTGGTCATTCCTGACGACGGTCAGGCCGATGTCGTGCATGCCGATGGCGGCGCGGTCTTCGACGGCGCCATTGATGGCGATCTTGAACTTGCGCGGCAGGTAGGCGAATTCGGGGTGGAAAGTGCTCCACTGGCGCAGGATTTCGCAATACGGGCGCGGATCGATGAGCTCGTCGGCGGCAACGCCGGCAAACTGGTCGGAACTGATGTTGCGCACGCAATTGCCGGAAGTCTGGATCGCATGCATTTCAACGGTGGCCAGATCCGCCAGGATGGCAGGCGCGTCTTCCAGGTTGATCCAGTTGAACTGGATATTCTGGCGCGTGGTGAAGTGACCGTAGCCGCGGTCGTACTTGCGGGCGATATGCGCGAGCATGCGCATCTGCTTCGACGACAGCATGCCGTAAGGCACGGCAATGCGATGCATATAGGCGTGCCGCTGCATGTACAGGCCATTTTGCAGGCGCAGGATGCGGAATTCATCTTCGGTCAGTTCGTCCGAGATGCGGCGGCGCACCTGGTCGCGGAACTGCGCAACGCGTTCCTGGATGATCTGGTGATCGTATTGGTCGTAGCGATACATCTTCAATCCTTTATACGGCTTGATTATTATGTCTAGGTACTCAGTAACTTCACGGCGACGCCGGTCAGCGTGGTGGCCAGCAATGCACGCAACACCTTTTCCGGAATGGCACGGGATCCCATTGCACCAAGCGTGATTCCGGGGACCGAACCGATCAGGAGCATCAGCAGCAAGCTCCAGTTGATCGAGCCGAGCCACCAGTGGCCGATGGCGGCAATGGCAGTCAGCGGGACGGCGTAAGCGATGTCGGTGCCGGCAATTTCGGCGGGCGACAGGCGAGGATACATCAGAACCAGCAGGGTCGCGCCGATCGCGCCGGCGCCAATCGATGAGATGGTCACCAGCGCGCCGAGTACGGCGCCAGCCGTAATTGTAGCAATAGTTAGATTGCTGCCTTGTAGCTGTTTTTCAGGATGGTGTTTCAACCACTTCAACATGCGGCCACGGAACAACAGGGCAACCACGGTCAAGAGCACCGAGCAGCCGATCGAGTAGCGGATGAACTGGTTGATCTGGGCGTCGAAACCGCCTAAATATTTCAGCGCCAGCGTGGCAATCAGGGCAGCCGGAAGGGCGCCCAGGCAAAGCTTTTTGACAATATCCCAGTGGACATTGCCTTTGTAGCGGTGCGCAATAGTACCGGCGCCTTTGGTAATCGAGGCGAACGCCAGGTCGGTACCTACCGCGGTCGTGGGCGCGACGCCAAACAGCAAAGTCAGGAGCGGCGTCATCAGGGAACCGCCGCCCACGCCAGTCAGCCCTACCAGGATGCCGACGGCGAACCCCGACACTATATAAGAAAAATCCATAACACCTCGCGCAAAGTAACCCGAATGGTAATAAACTTGGGCAATATTCCAAACTACATAGTATTTATTTGCTTATATGCGAATTCGGCATAAACAAATGCGCAAAATAAGCAGGCAAGTAAAGGAACACCCATGAATCTTCATCAGTTACGCTTTGTGCGGGAAGCGGTCCGGCAGAATTTCAGCCTGACCGAGGCAGCCAGGGCATTGTTTACCTCCCAGCCAGGTGTTTCCAAAGCGATTATCGAGCTGGAAGAAGAATTGGGGATCGACATTTTCTTGCGCCACGGCAAGCGAATTCGCGGCCTGACCGAGCCAGGACGTGCCGTGCTGAAGTCCGTGGAACTGATTATGCAGGAAATCGATGGCCTGAAACAGATTGGCAAGGAATTCGCCGCGCAGGATAGCGGCGGTTTTACCATTGCGACCACGCACACCCAGGCGCGCTACGCCTTGCCCAAGGTCGTGCAAGCCTTTACCCAAAAATATCCCAAGGTGAGGTTGTCTTTAATACAAGGCAATCCCAGGCAAATTGCTGAAATGGTCTTGAAAGACCAGGCCGACCTGGCAATTGCCACCGAAGCCATTGCCACCCAGGACGGGTTGGTGACGTTGCCATGCTATCAATGGGAACATATCGTGGTAGTCCCGCAAGAACACCCCTTGCTGAAGTCCGACGACATCACGCTGGAAGAAATCGCGGCCTATCCGGTCATTACCTATGACAGTGCGTTTACCGGACGTAACAAGATCGACCATGCCTTTGCCCTCCGTAACCTGAAGCCCGATATCCTGCTCGAAGCGATTGACGCCGATGTCATCAAGACTTACGTGGAATTGAACATGGGGGTTGGCATCATCGCCGGCATGGCGTTTGACCCGGAGCGCGACCGCAATTTGCGGGCGATTCCCGTCGGCCACCTGTTCGGCACCAATGTCTCGCGCGTTGCGGTCAAGCAGGGCGCTTACCTGCGCAGCTATGTCTATACCTTCATCGAATTGCTGGCGCCGGTACTGAACCGCAAGATGATCGAACGGGCCATGAACGGCGAAAAGGATCACTACGACCTGTAACGCGGCGGATAGCCTCATGAAAGAGAATTACGTCACGCGCGGCGAAATCATCCGGATGCTGCAATCCTGGCAAGCGGGTGAGCTGGCCACGCAACAGCTCTGGGACTGGGCTAGCCATCGCTTCCAGTCGGGCGCGGCGGACTATGATGACTGGGATGGCGACGATTCCGTGGCCCGCGAAGTGCTGGCGGCGCTCGACAGCCTTGATTTGCACCTGATGCTGGCGGACGATGTGCCGCTGTACTTGGCGTTTTTAACTACGCCCATCGGGGCGTTCGAGGATGCGCGTAAGGCGTGGCGCGCCGCCTTGGCCGGTCTGGACTACGCATCGCGCAAGCAGCAGCTCAGGAACGACCCGGTGTACGCGCTTTATTGCGATTGAGTGAAGCCACTGTTCAGGGTAATTCTCGAGCACGGTTGGCGGTGATGGCGCTGTCAATCTGAACCTGAGCTTCTGATTTATACGACTGAGTTGCCGCGCTTTGGCGGCAAAGTTCTCCGATAGCTTAGCGCATCAACCAACAGGGAAAAGGCGGGTGTCTTTTGGCGACGGCTCGGATAATACAAGTGATATCCGGACATCGGCGACGACCAATCCGCCAAGACCCGCACCAGTCGACCGGTCGATAAATGTTCGCTCACTACATCCTCCGGCAAGTATCCCAGGCCTAGCCCCGAAAGAGCGCTATCCAGCTGAAGCGTAATTGTGTTGAACGACAATTGCCCTCCAGGCCGCACTTTGAGCTCCTGTCCATTTTTTACAAACGGCCACGACCAGTAACCGCCGGAAGACGGAAGGCGTAACGCAATACAGTGATGCCCGGTCAGGTCGTGTGGCGTATTCGGTATGCCCCGCTTCTCGAAATACGAAGGGGCACCGACCACGAATTGTTTGAAGTCCGGTCCTATACGCACAGCAATCATATCTTGCGCGACCTGTTCGCCTAAGCGTATACCCGCGTCGAATCGATCAGCCACGATGTCTGCAAGGCCGTAGTCATTGATGATTTCGACCGTAATATCAGGATAGTCAGGCAGGAGCTTCGCAAGCGCCGGCGCCAGGATAGTCTGGGACGCATGTTCGACCGAAGTGATACGCAAGCTACCGGCCGGCTTGTCCCGCAGTTCGCTTAAAGCAGCCAATCCCGATTCGATACCCTCGAAATGCGGGCCAATCGATTGTAATAGGCGTTCGCCAGCCTCAGTCGTGGAGACGCTACGCGTCGTTCTGGTGAGTAATCGGACCCCCAATCGCGCTTCAAGCGCAGTGATCTTCGCACTCAGCGCGGGTTGTGAAACGCCAAGCTGGGCCGCTGCCCGCGTAAAGCTTTTCTCCCGTGCAACTGCCAGGAACGCGACAAGATCATCCATGCTCGCCTGTGCCATTCATAACTCATAGTTATAAGACTAAGATAATTATGACATCTAATCATATGGATCGCCGACTGATATCTTGCATACATCAACAATCCATTTGGCACTCACGAGAGGCACAACCATGGCAATTAATGACGACGATCTGGACCTGGCGAGGCAATCAGTTGAACGCCCAACTTCCAAAGAGCACGGCCGACGCGAATTTCTGAAGACGTCAGCTTTGTTCGGCGCCGCCGCAGCGGCAGGATCAGTTCTTGGAATCGGGTCAGCTTATGCACAGGCTGACAAAAACATCAAACTTACGCGAGGTAAAACCATGAAACAGCGGAAACTTGGAACGTTGCAGGTCTCGGAAATTGGCGCCGGCTGCATGAACATGAGCGGCAATTACAATGTGCCGGTGTCCAAGGATCAGGGCATTAAGACGATCCGGAAGGCATTCGAGAACGGCGTCACTTTCTTCGATACTGCAGAGGTTTACGGGCCGTACATCAATGAAGAACTGGTTGGTGAAGCGCTCCAGCCTTTCCGTGATCAAGTAAAGATCGCCACAAAGTTTGGCTTCGCCATTGACGGCACGATTGCAACAAATAGTCGCCCAGAACATATCCGCAAGGTCGTCGAAGAATCGCTGAAGCGCCTGCGCACCGATCACATCGACCTTTATTACCAGCACCGTATTGATCCAAACGTGCCGGTCGAAGAAGTCGCCGGAGCCATTAAAGATCTTATCCAACAAGGCAAAGTGCTGCATTTTGGCCTTTCAGAGGCGAGTGCGAAGTCGATCCGGCGCGCGCATGCGGTCCAGCCCGTATCTGCAGTCCAGTCGGAATACTCATTGTGGACTCGCAACGTTGAATTGAATGGCGTACTCGCCACTTGCAACGAGTTAGGCATTGGCTTTGTACCTTGGGCGCCTGTTGGTGAGGGATTCCTGACAGGGAAGATCGATACGAATACCAAGTTTGATCAGAAGAACGACTTCCGCGCAGGTTTCCCTCGGTTCTCAAAGGAATTCCTGCCGTTGAACATGCCGATCATCGAATGGATTAAAGCTTACGCAGCCAGGAAAGGCGCGACGCCATCGCAGATCTCGTTGGCATGGCTGCTGGCGAAAGGTTCCAATATCGTTCCGATCCCAGGCACACGAAGCGAGGACCATCTGCTCGAAAACCTCGGTGCCCGGCGCTTTCAGCTTACCGCAGCCGACGTGCAAGAGATCGAGACGTCGCTGTCCAAATTCCCGGTCTACGGAGACCGCATGGGCAAAGAACACATGAGCCAGATCGATTACACGGTCTAGTACAACAAGTCCAGTCATGCGGTTGGCCGGTTGATCCAGCCGTACCGGACGCAGGCCGCGATTTAACGTTATTGAGGGTAATCCTTGTGAAACACAGCAATTTATTCGAGCAATCGGCTCTGACGGCCGGTATCGTCCTTCGCAATCGTATCGTGATGGCACCGATGACAACATGGGCCAGCAACGACGATGGTACGGTCTCTGATGAGGAGGAGGCGTATTATCGTCGCCGGGCTAAAGACGTAGGTTTAGTCATTACCGGCTGCACGCACGTGCAGCCGAATGGCATCGGCTTCACGGGTGAGTTCGCCGCCCATGATGATCGATTTATCCCCAGCCTGAAGAGGCTCGCGACTGCGGCGAAAAGTGGCGGTGCGCCTGCTATTCTGCAAATCTTTCACGCCGGTGCGAAAACATTGCCGGCACTGGTCTCAGACGTCGTGGCGGCGAGCGCAGTTGAAGGCGAGGCTGGGCCGTTTGCGCCAGCCTTGGTTCCGCGCGCTCTTCGAGACGAGGAAATTCTGGAAGTTATTCAAGCATTCGCGGATGCGACGCGCAGGGCTATCGTTGCTGGCTTCGATGGCGTCGAACTTCATGGCGCACACGGTTTCTTGATCCAAAACTTCTTCTCCCCCCATTCCAACCGTCGCACGGACCGGTGGGGTGGTTCACTTGAAAACCGCATGCGGTTTCCTCTTGCTGTGGTCGAAGCGGTTAAAGGCGCAATTAAAGAACATGCTGACAGGCCGTTTGCACTCGGCTATAGAATTTCGGTTGAGGAGGGCGTTGACAATGGACTGCGGATCGCCGATTCGCTCCAGCTAATCAGCCGTCTTATTGCCAATGGAATCACCTATATTCATGCATCGCTCGGCAGTGCCTTGGATCAAAAACCTCTGCATGGCCCGTTTGGATCTCCGATCGTCAGCATCTTGCGCAACCACATTGACGGTCAAGTGCCCTTGATTGCGGCAGGACGCGTCAAGACGCCTGAACAAGCTACACAGGCCATTGAAATGGGGCTTTCACTTGTCGCTGTCGGTCAGAGTCTCGTCATCAATCCTGACTGGATGGCGCTTGCGCATGCGGGCCGCGACGGGGAGATTCACCATTCGATATCGATGGATCAGGTTTCTCGCGTCAGCATTCCTTCGAAGTTATGGGCCGTCATCGATGCAACGCCTGGATGGTTTGACGTCATTAAAAAGAAATCTGAACACCAAACAGAGTGAGTCCAAAATGAGCCCAACCTATGATTTGCAGGTCGAGTGGCGCTTGTAAAAGGGGCAAGTTCCGTAATCGGTCTGGCCGCTGCCCGACTTATTCCTGCATTCGCTTTGCCCGTGTACTGGGCGCTTGCCAGTGAAACCGCGGTCAGCCTTATGGGCTCAGATCGTGCGGGAAATGCGTTGTCATTGATCATTTTTGGATTCGTCTGCGCCACCGTGTTCGGCATACCGATCGGTGCATTGATCGCCCGCTTTGATGGCAGCGACGCCTTGTTCAGCCTCGGCTAGCGCAATTCCTTTTTCTATCCAACTTCGCTTTAGTTTTGCTGAAAGTTTTTTGAATTCGTATTCGGCCTTGGAGGCAATGGATCGGTTCGGATAGCGTACGGCCAGCAGCAAATCACGCGGCTTGTGTGCTCTTGTGTACTTTGCTCCCTTTCCAGATGCATGTGCCTGGAAGCGGCTTTCCACATTGGTCGCAATGCCGGTATAAATGCTTCCGTCATCGCATTCGATCATATAAAGAAACCAGGGAGTCTGTGCCGTTTGGATCATCAGCCGATTTTACCCCACCGCGAAGCTAAACCTTCGGCGGGAACTAACTAACGCGCGATTGTTTCCGATCCAAAGCAGACGATCGCCGCAGCCGTTCTATATACTATTCAGTCACCGTTGAATGTAAAAACATCATGCAATTAGCCACGTTAGAAAAGCAGTTAAATTTTCTAAGAGAAATCGACCGACTGAAGAGCGTTATACGGCAATCACCGCTGCTTGACAGAAGTCGGAAAGAAAATTCTGCAGAGCATTCCTGGCACTTGGCGATGTATGCCTTGTTACTCAATGAGTATGCCAGTGGGCCTGTGAATACACATCGGGTTATACAGATGCTTTTGCTGCATGACGTCGTCGAGATAGACGTCGGCGATTTTCCCATCCATGGTGGGTTTTCAAGCGAAGTGCAGGCTGAACAAGAATCCAGGGCAGCGGCGCGATTGTTTGGCTTATTGCCACAGCAACAAGGCGACGAACTTCTGGCTTTATGGCAGGAATTTGAGCGTGCAGAGACAGAGGATGCGAAGTTTGCGAAGGCGCTCGACCGCTTTCAACCGCTCCTTGTCAATGTATTCACCGGTGGCGGAACCTGGACAGAAAACAGCGTTTCACTTGAACAGGTCTTCTCCCGCTATGGGCCCGTTATTGAAAGAGGGGCGCCGCTGCTATGGACCGTATGCGAGCAATGGGTAACCCAACATTTTGCAACGCAGGCTTAATCCTCGGTTTCTTCCGGGGTGAAGCTCCACCTGGGGCTGAGAAGCAACGCCGCCACCGAGGCAATCGCAACGGCGACTGACAGCCACAGCGTGATCGGTGCATCCGCAATGCGTTGCGGATAGATCTTGAGGACGGCACCTAAACCGACCGTATTGCCGCCAGCAACCAGGACAGCCGCTGCATAGTCATGAAATCGGCGCGCTTTATTGGCGCCCATGGCCCATTTGGGATGCGTGTTGTAACTCGGCAGGCTTTCATGCGCATTATCCAGGCGCTCCAGCGCCGACATGAACCGGCGAAGATTGGTGATGGCGCGCTCGGCTTTGAAGTTGAGAAACGCCAGGCACACGGATGCGACTGGAAAACCCAGTAGCAGCCATTCAACGGGAACAGCGCTTTTGCCTTCGCTTGGCTTGAGCGCAACCAGGGCAGCCAGCAGGCTGACCACCAGGGTGACGTACAAGGCCAGCGCATGCTGGCGTTGATTGATCCGCGCGTTGACTTCCTGACTCGCTGCGATGAAGCGGTAGTTTGCATCAACTGAGGATTTGTGTGCCATCTGCCGGATACACGCAAGTTCAGGCGGCCAGGCGCGCTGTCGTGCGGCAGCCATCCAGAAGGAAGGACAGGTCCAGCACCAGTACCAGTTCGCCCTCGGCGGAACGTGCCGTGCCGGTGATGCCGGACACGCTCATCGCGGTCAATGGCTTGATCACCATTTCTGCAGTGCCTTCGACCCGGTCCACCGCCAGGATATAGGGCTGCGGTGCGGCAATGACGATGCCGATGCGCTCTTCGGATTTTTCGTAACCCAGTGTCTGGCCGAGCGAGCGCACTGGCAGCGGCCGGCCCTGGTCACGCATGACCGGGGCGCCGCCGACGGCTTCGAATTCAGCGGGTAACTGCACCACGCGTTCCACCACGCTCATCGGGATCGCCAGCGCCGCGCCGGCCGTGCGCACCAGCATGGTCGGCACGATCGACAGTTCGATCGGCAGGCGGATCGAGAAGCAGGTCCCGGCGCCCAGGGTAGAGTCGATGGTGATGGCGCCGCGATGCTTTTCCACCGCGGTTTTTACCACGTCCATGCCGACGCCGCGGCCCGAGACGCTGGAGGCAACCTCCTTGGTGGAAAATCCGGGCAGAAATACCAGTTGCAGCGCCTCTTCGACGGTTTGCGCCGCCGAGTCACTGATCAGGCCCTTGGCCAGCGCCTTGGCGCGCAGTACTTGCGCATCCATGCCCTTGCCATCGTCGCCAATCTGGATCATGACACTGTTGGCTTGCTGCCAGGCCTTGAGCAAGATGGTCGCCTTGGCTGGCTTGCCCGCGGCAACGCGCGCGTCGGCGTTTTCAATGCCATGATCGAGCGAGTTGCGCAGCATGTGGACCAGCGGGTCGTACAGGCTGTCGACCACGACCCGGTCGACTTCGGTTTCAGCGCCTTCAATGACCAATTCCACTTCCTTGCCCAGGTCGCGCGCCAGTTCGCGCACCATGCGGGGGAACTTCTGGAACAGGCGGCCGACCGGCTGCATGCGGGTCGAAAGGGTGGCGCGCTGCAATTCCGTCGAGTAGCGCGATGCTCGTCCCAGGGTTTCCGCCAGGGTCGTCATCAGGCTGGCGGCATCGCCTTCGAACTTGAATTGCATGAGTTTTTCGAGCAGCACGCTGGCCTGGTTGGCTGCCTGCACGGATTCGCCTGCCACTTCCAGGAGCGCATCGAGCTTGACTGCATCAATGCGGATGCTTTCATCCTTGGCCGAGGTCTGCTTGCCTTCGGCTGCGGCGGCTGGCTTTGCGGTCCGGCCTGCGGCGGCCGGGCTGGCAGCCGGCGCTGAGGCGCCGGCGTCGGCGAAAGTTGCCGGTGCCGCTGGCGCGGCGGGGCGCTGTGCGGCCAGTTCAGCGGGCACTACGGCGTAATAAAGCGCTTCCCAGTCCGGGCCATCGGCGGGCGCGTCGGCTGCGGCGGCGCCTGCATCCGCCGGAACGCTCGCCTGCGGCGCGCTTGCTGGCGCGGCGCTCCTGGCGGCGGGTGTGGCGCCGGCCTTGCCTTCGATGGCCTGGTTGAGCAAATCCTTGAGATCTTCCGGCATGCCCGAAAGCGCGGCCGGCTCGGTGCCGTTGGACAGCGCCTGCAGCTGGTCGGCGACAAAGCCGCTGGCTTGCAGCGCCGCTTCGATCGCCAGCGGCGTGACCGGCACCTTGCCGGTGCGCAGGCCGTCGAACAGGTTTTCAGTCAGGTGGCAGGCGGCAACCATTGCCGGCAGGTTCATGAAGCCGGCGCCGCCCTTGATCGTATGGAAGGAACGGAACAGGGCGTTCAGCGTGTCGGCATCGTCGGGATGCTTTTCCAGGCTGAGCAGGTGTTCTTCCACGTTCGTCGCAAGGTCAAGCGCCTCGACGACGAACTCCTTGAGCATTTCATCCATCAGAAGCCGAGACCTTCCAGCAGGCTATCCACGTCGTCTTGGCCCAGTGCGCTGGTGGACGGGCCCTGCATGAGCGATTCCGGCGCTTCCTTCAGGCTCTGCACGACTTCGGGGGGCGCATTGTCCAGCAAAAGTTGGGCGAGCTCGTTCTCGACCTTTTGCGTGACGGCGACAATTTTCTTGATCAACTGGCCAGTAATGTCCTGGAAGTCCTGCGCCATCATGATGTCGAGCAGGCGCGCCTTTTCGGTTTCGGTGGCGCTGGCGACCTGCAGGGCAAATTCTTTTGAATCGGTGGCCAGCAGGCGGAATTCTTCCACGCTCAGCTTGCCTTCAAACAGGCTGGTCCAGCGGCTATCCATCGCCTGTGCGCTTTTCAGCACGGCTTCCTGCTCCGGGATGCCCTGGTCGATCGTGTTGAGGACGCGGTTGGCGGCCTGTTCGGTCAGCGAGGCGATGTGCTCCAGGCGCCCCTGGGCATCGGTGATCTGCGAGGCGACGTCGGACAGGGTGCGGTCGTAACCGAGTTCGCGCAGCGAGTCATGCAGCAGGCGCACGATGCCGCCGAGGCGTTCGTACATTGGCTTGGCTTGCTGGTCCTGGCTATCGTAAATGTCCGACGCCAGCTTGCCATCGATCTCCGCCGGCGGGGCTGGCACGGCTTGCGTCACCACATTTGCCTGGGCGCGTTGCGCCGACACTTCTTCAAAGAGTGCGTCAAGGTCGTCAGTCATAGCAAGTGCTTCTCCAGTGTGCGGGGAGCCGTCCAGCAGGCCAGTCGGCCAGACGGCAATATATCGTCGATTATTGCGTTGATTACTGGCAATAATACCGAAGAATTTCTCGGCATGGGCAAAGGAATTGTCAAATCGTCGCAAATGCGCAAGGCATCCGCGATCATGTTGCCGAATTGACTGGTGCATGGGTTCAAGCGTAGACTTGCGGGGTTTTGGTGCCCGCGCGTCTTTCCTGGCGCGCAGTTAAACGGGAAACACGATGCCTTGTTGATTCGCGCTGTATCCAGGCGACTCCAGGCGGCGTGTGCTGCCCCCGCAACGGTAAGCAAGCGTACGGCAATGCCGTACTGGCTGTGTCTCGATACCACTGTGCTCGTCTGGCATGGGAAGGTGGCACGGTTTGTCTTGTCAGCCCGGATACCGGCCAGAACAGGTGAAAGTGCTGCGAACGGGGAATTTCGCGAACTCGAAATGACTCTGCTGCACCGTTGGCAACCTCATTCCGTTTTTCGTTTTCCTCCCCCGTTTCCGACTTTTGTTAAGCCCAGCCTGCGGGGACGCCGGCCGGGAGCTTTTCTTGAAAACGAAATCATGTCCAAGCATAGTCATTCCCGCCCAGCCAGGGCGGCCTCCATTAATTCCTTGCCGGCGTTTGGCCGATTGCAGCCCGTTGCGGCTTTGTTGCCGCTCCTGTTTGCCAATAACCTGTATGCCCAGCAGGCGTTAGCCCCGGTCGTGGTTACCGCGACACGCTTTCAGTCCGATGCGGCAAATGCGCCAATTGCTGCCCAGGTCATCACTGCAGATGAAATACGCAACAGTTCGGCCACCACGGTTTCCGAGGTGCTCAGCAAGGTCGGCGGGGTGCATACCCGCATCAACTTCACCGGTGTGTCGGACCTGCCTCTGGATCTGCGCGGCTTCGGCATGTCAGGCGACCAAAACACCCTGGTCCTGCTGAACGGCCAGCGCATTTCCGAGAACGAGGGTGCTGCGGCCCGTCTGTCGGCAATTCCCCTCGACTCCATCGAACGCATTGAAATCCTGCGCGGCAGCGGCGCCGTGCTGTACGGCGGCGGGGCGACGGGCGGCACCATCAATATCATCACGCGGTCGCCGGTGATTGACGGTGTGGCGGGCAATGTCAAGGTATTGGCCGGCAGCCACAAGCTGCGGGAATCGCGCGGCGGGGTGCAAGCCGGCAATGGCCAGTGGGGGCTGAGCTTGAATGCGCAGCATTACGAGAATGATAACTACCGCGCCAACAACCGGGCAGAACAGCAGGCTGTCAGCGGCGAATTGCGTTTCGGCGGGCGTGACGAATTCATTGCATTCAATTTCAGTGCCGATGACCAGAAAACCCGCTTGCCTGGCGCACGTACCGAGGCGCAGCTCGCCACTGATCCGCGCGGGGCGTCGACACCGGATGATTACTTGAACAGCGATAGCCAGGTGTTTTCCCTTCGCGGGGAAAAACGCCTGGGCGACGTGACTCTCGCCATCGACATCGGGCGGCGCAACAAGGATACGCGCCTATTCAACAGTGCCGCCTGGGGGACAAGCCAGATGGATACGGATGTGGATGTCACGACGGTGTCCCCGCGCCTGTTGTGGAAGACCCGCCTGGCCGGCATGGATAACCGCCTGACGGTGGGCCTGGACTGGAGCGAATGGACGTATGTGAACAAATCCGTCGGCACCGGTTTCATGTCCAGCCTTGACGAGTCTGGCAGCCAGGATAACCGCGCGATCTATTTCCGCGACGAATTGACGCTGTCGACCGGCACGCGCCTCAGCATTGGCGCGCGCCGCGAAAATGTGACCCAGGAGCATGCGGAAAGCATCGTGCCGCGCCCAAGCTCGACTGTCGAACACCATTTGTCTGCCCATGAGCTGGCGGTACAGCAGGAACTGGGTGCAGGGTACTCCGCCTATGGACGCGTGGGCCGGAGTTTCCGCGTCGCGAACATCGACGAGAATCGCTGCTGGTTCGCGCCATGTCCGCCCCTGCTCATGCCGCAACGCTCCAGCGATCGCGAACTGGGCCTGGAGTGGAGCGGCAAGGGCGCAAGCCTGCGGGCCGGGCTGTTCGAAATGGATATCAGCGATGAAATCCACTACAACTCCCTTACCTTTACCAACATGAACCTGTCGCCAACGCGGCGTCGCGGCCTTGAACTGGAAGGCAAGCTGCCTGTCGGTAAAGCGGTGGACCTGTCGGCGCGTTACACCCGGACCCAGGCACGCTTTCGTCAAGGCGTCTATGGCGGCGTCAATGTTGCGGGCAATGATGTCCCGCTGGTACCCAAGGATCGCGTCAGCCTGAACCTCGGCTGGCAGGCGGCGGCGGCAACGCGCCTGACGGTGCATGTCAATTATGTCGGCAGCCAGCGCTACGACAATGACCAGGCCAACCTCTTCCGCAACATGCCAGCCTACACGGTGACCGACATCAAGGTCAGCCATGACCTGGGCGCATGGCGGCTGGCCGCGGGCATCAATAACCTGTTCGACAAGGCATATTATTCGTATGGAATCGTCAACGGTACCTATACTTCGTTTAATGCCTATCCGGAAGTGCGGCGCAATGGTTATGTAAGCGCGGAGTATCGTTTCTGAATCGTGCCGTGGCGCCATCGTCCTGCCTGCACGGAGACGTTGGCGCCACGGCATTTTCCCGTCACCATGAATAAATTGGTTTCCAGTCTGCTTCTGTCGACAATGGTATTGCTGCCGTTGACGGGCGTGGCCGAGCCTGCCAGGCGGATTGTCTCGCTCGACCTGTGCACCGACTGGATGCTGGCGCGGTATGCCGATCCCGCAAGGGTCGCAGCCCTGTCGCCGCTGAATCGGCAATATGCAGCTCCCTGGCCGGACGCCGGCTGGCCGGTGCATGACGGTACCCTGGAGCGGATACTCCAGCTCAAGCCCGACCTCGTCGTCACTGGTGAATATAATGCCCTGCTGTTGCGCGGGCGCTTGCAAACGCTTGGCGTGAAAGTCGAGATACTGCCATTGCCGAAAAGCCTGAAGGACGTCACCGCCTATGAAAAACGCTTGCTGGAATTGCTCGACATTCCCGCCGACAGGGCCAGCCAGGCTGTGCCGGCACCGAGTCAGGCTGGCCCGAGCAAGCGCCTGCTGCTCCTTGGCCCCAATGGCATCGGCACCGGACAATCGACGTTCGAAAACGACATCCTGGAGCGCGCCGGCTGGACAAACTATTTGCGCGGCGAAGGCTATATCCGGCTCGACCTCGAACGCATCGTCGCCGATCCGCCGGATGCGATCCTGGCGTCCACCTCCGCCAGCAGGGCGCTGGCCAGCAGGTTCGCGGAACATCCGGTCCTGCAGCGCGCCGTTCCCCGAGAGCACTGGCTCACCACCGATTACTGGCGCTGGCAATGTCCCGGTCCCTGGACCTGGGATCTGGTACGGCAATTGCATCAATGGCTAAACTGATCAATCCCTTTTTTATTGCATTGCTGCTGTTGACGGCAATGCTCTCTCTGGCAACGGGCTCGACCCCGGTGCCGGTGCTGTCCGGGCTGTTCGACTGGATCACGGCGCAGGAAAGCGCCGGCGCCATCATCGTCGGCGAGATCCGCCTGCCGCGCACGCTGCTGGCAATCGCCGTAGGCGCCGCACTGGGCATGAGCGGGGCGGCATTGCAGGGCCTGCTGCGCAACCCGCTGGCCGACCCCGGCCTGACGGGCGCCAGCCAGGGGGCGGCGCTGGGCGCGGCCGGGGTGTTTTATTTCGGCCTGTTTCCGGGTGCGGGCGCGGTCGCGCCGGCGATTGCCGGCCTGATCGGCGCAGGCTTGGCGCTGGCGCTGATGCTTGGCCTCGCAGGCTCATCCAGGCCGTCCATGGTCATCATGGCCGGCCTGGCGATTTCGACGCTGACCGGCGCGGCGCTGGCCGCGGTGCTGAATTTTGCCCCCAATCCCTATGCCATGCAGGAGCTGGTGTTCTGGTTGCTGGGCTCGGTTTCGGAGCGCGGTCTCGACAGCCTGTGGCTGCTGTTGCCGGCCTTGCTGGTTGGGGGTGTCCTGATCTGGCGCCAGCGCCGCCTGCTTTACGGGCTCAGTCTCGGCGAACAGGTGGCCGAGAGCATGGGCCTTGCCAGCAGTCGCGGCAGCCGGCTCGTCGTCCTCGGGGCGGCCCTCCTGGTCGGCGCCTCGGTATCGGTTGCGGGCAGCATCGGCTTTGTCGGCCTGCTGGTGCCGCACCTTGTCCGCCCCCTGGTGGGCCATCGCCCTGATCGCCTGTTGCTGCCTTCGGCCCTGGCAGGCGCCTCGCTCGTCTGTCTGGCCGATATCTGCGTGCGCCTGCTGCCGCCAGGCCGGGATCTCAAGCTGGGCGTGTTGACTTCCCTGATCGGCGCGCCGTTTTTCATCTGGCTTGTATGGAAGGACCGCAAACGATGGCTCTGATCAGCGTTCGCCAGTTGCATGTCGAGGGCCGCGTCGCCGAGGTTTCCTTTGCCCTCGAGCGGGGCGAGATGCTTGGGGTCATCGGCCCCAACGGCTCGGGAAAATCGACCTTGCTGCAAACTCTGGCCGGCATTCTGCCGGTGCAGGGCGACATCGTGTTCGAGGGGCATGCGCTCGGCGCGATATCGCCGCGTCACCGGGCCCAGGGCATCGGCCTGTTGCCGCAGTCTTGCGAGAGCGCGTGGTCATTGAGCGTGGAAGATGTCGTGGCGCTCGGGCGCCTGGCCTGGGACGACGAGGATGCCGCTGCAATCGAGGCGGCCATCGATCAGGCCGGGGTGCGCGAGTTGCTCGGCAGGAAAGTGGATCAGCTTTCCGGTGGCGAGCGCGCGCGCGTCTGGCTGGCCCGCGTTCTGGCAGGCCAGCCCCGCCTGTTGCTGGCCGATGAGCCGATTGCCAGCCTCGACCTGTTTTATCAGCGCAGTGTCATGAATGTGCTGCGGCACTATGCCAGCGCAGGGCAGGGCGTCATCGTGGCCATTCATGATCTCGGCCTTGCGGCACGTTATTGCGACAAGCTTTGCCTCATGCAGCGCGGCAGGGTTTACGCGTCGGGCACACCGGAGGCCGTGCTGACGGAAGCGAATTTGTCGGAGGTTTTCAAGGTTCCGGTCCATGTGGATTTGCATTCCACGCCGCCGGTGATCGCAGCAATGTGAAAGGATGCGCTTCCATGAGACCCGGCAAGAATCTGGATGAACTGTGTTATCCCTTCATTTACGAGACATCGTCCCTGTGTGATTTCGAGGTGGTCACGGATGAACTTTGCGGGCATATCGGCGCCGTGCTGTCGCTGCTGCCGGCGGAGATGACGGACATCGCCCGGGACCTGGACCACCTGCAACCCCTGGCATTTCACGTCAATGGCTCCATTCGCGGGCGTCTCGCCATAGACGAGGCTGACCTGGCGTGGCTGCAGGGTCGCCTCGCCCATTACCGCAGCGAGATCGGTGAACGGATCAATGGTTTCGTGCTGCCGCGCGGCGCCGTGCCGGTGCCGCAATTGCATCTGGCCCGGTCGGCGGCAAAAAAAGCGATCCGCCTGTTGGTACGGGTGGAACAGGAAGGAAAAATCGTACCGATGGTGTTGCCCAGAATGTGCAACATGATGTGCAATTTCTTCTTTACCCTGACACTGGTGATCAACCAGCGACGCGGCTTCACGGAAATTCCCTTCGTCAGCAAAAGCTATGGGTAATCTTCAGGTCAGTTGATAGTCCACCGGTACAAGGGAACGCAGGGAACTTTCCTCTCCCAGAGATTCCCGCAGATTGATTTCAATGGCGCGGCAGATCGCATCAAGCGGCAGGTCGTTGGCTGAAACCCCGAACGGTTCTTCAATTTCATCGCCAAGCGCATCCAGGCCGAAAAACGTGTAGGCAACGATGCCGACGACAAACGGCGTCATGAAGCCGATCAAGTCCACCAGCCCGAAGGGCAGCAGGAAGCAATACAGGTATGCGGTGCGGTGCAGCAGCAGCGTGTATGAAAAAGGGATGGGCGTATTCCTGATCCGTTCGCACGAAGCCGCGGCTGACACCAGCGCCGACATCGTGGCATCGATCGCGGCGACCAGGCAGCTGTCGATGCGGCCGTCATCGATGCAGCGCCGCAGGTCTTCGCCCATGCGGTTCATCAGGAAGTTGGGTTTGTTGGATGCCTTCGCAAGCAGCCGCCACTCGTCTTTTTCCAGCAAGTGCTGCAATTCAGCGGTGCTGTCCGAGTCGCGCAGATGGTGGCGCAGCGCGTGCGCAAAGGCGATGGCACGGTGGATCATGCGCGTGCGGAGATCCGTCGAGCCAGGCGGTTGCAGTGATGCGGGGCCGATCAGGCTGAGGCACTGACGCGCAAAGTTGTTACTTCTAAGGACCACTTCACCCCAGAGCTTGCGTCCCTCCCAGTAGCGGTCGTACGCTGAATTGTTGCGAAAGCCGAGGAAGATTGCCAGCGGCAAGCCGATCAGGGTAAAGGGAATCGTGGTCAGCGTGATCTTGTGGTGCAGGAGCGCGCCATCGGTGTATGTCACCAGGATGGCGAGGAGGGTGGTCACTGCCAGGCTCTTCCAGATCCGCGACAGGATCGATCCCCGCATCGTCAGAAACAGCCGCAGGCCTGAAGGCCGGTCACGCACGATCATGGCTGGACCTCATGATCAGTAAAACACAACAGCAAATGAAACGGTGGTGCACAAAGCCTCGTTGTCTGGAGGATAAAAGATAAAGCTGCATTCAAACAAAGCCGATTTTACGGTTTTATTGAAGAGGCAGCTTTTTTGCTCGGGTGTTAGCCGGGGCGCGCAATCCGGTTTTTGTCGATGACAGTAAGCGGTTTTGCAATTGTGCGCGGTGGAATTGCAAATGACCAATTCTCGATTGTTATGGCACTTATGCCTTTCGTGAATATTGGACGCCTGGTGCCGATACAAATGTAAAACGCCCCGGCAAGCCGGGGCGTTTTGCATGTCAAGCTCTGCCTGAAGGCGATTACTGCTTGCGTTGCCGAGCAAAACCCAAGCCCAGCAAGCCCAGGCCAAAAATTGCGAGCGTCACCGGTTCCGGTACGTTGTTCTGCGCGCTGGTATCTACGTAAGTTGTGTAGCCAAGGGCGTAATTGCCGCCATAGTTATAGCCGTTATAGCCGACTTGGGGCCAGTTAAGGTAGAGGTCGCCGACGGCGTTGGTATAGGTGCCCTGCAGCGAGCCTGCGAGGTTCAGCACATCGATGACGAAGGTATCGCCGGCGTTGACAAAAATATTGTAAGCACTGAGGTTAATGACCGAACCGTTGACAGCAGCACCGGTAATGTCCGCAACCCAGGGGCCGGAATAAAAGCCGCTACCCAGGCCAATCCGGACCTGTCCCGTGCCCGAGCCATAGAGCGTCACGCCAGTCAATTGCCCAGTCAGGCCGGCAGTGATGGATTGCTGCCATTCACAGTTACCAGTGCAGTAACTCACATAGAGAGGCGTATTGTTTTGTTGGTCGATCACGGCAACTGCATGCGCGTTGGTGGCGACAAAGAACAGGGTTGCCAGGCTTAAAGCAGCCGATTGAGTAATCCTGGAAAAAAACATTTTCATGTTTGAAGACTTCATTTTTGCTTTCCTTGATAGTGAGCGTTACTGTGAATTCAAATGAGCAGGAAGTTGAATTTCTTTTCTCATTGTTTCTATCTGTCAACAAGCACTAATTGTGCCTGCAGGAAATTATTGTTTTAAATCAATCATCTATATATTTTTGTTTGCCTGACGATTCGGCTGGTGTAAAGTTTTTCGACACTTATTTCAAGGCAGGGCGCTGGGGTTGATCCTGCTGGGGGCGGGTGCTAGCCTATAATTGGATCATTTCCACGTACGGTGTTGCACCATGCGCTACTGGCAGCTCGACCGCCCCACGCCCAAGGGGCAACTTGACCTTTCCCGTGCCACCAGGCTAGTAGCGGCAATCGGTTCTGCCGATGCAACTTCGTTTGCTGCCGAGGTACTTAATTCGCTGGGAGACGCTGCAAAAATTTCGCAGTGCACCATTTTTGCTTATGAATTTGGCAATCGCCCCCGCACAGTGTCCGTCGCGGACCGCAGGGGAGGGCGTTTTCTGCGCGATGTCGCCGATGTTTATTCCAAACTTTTTTATGTCCTCGATGGCAATCAGGGGATCGTTTCGAGCGCGCCGGCGGCAAAGCCCGGCGGGGCAATCGTGATGCACCAGCAGGCCAGCAAGGATATTGCACACGAAGGCTATCGCCTGGCTTGTTACAGCGACCCCAAGGTCTGCGACAGGCTGTCGTTGCTGGTGCAGCCGGCCAATGACATCTGGCTCTCGGTTAACCTTTACCGGGATAGCGCCTATGCCAATTTTCAGCCAGGCGAGATTGCGCTGGTCGAGGCGCTGGCGCCGTTTATCGGGCATGCAGCCAGACACCACTATGCATTGCACGGTCAGAGCCAGTCGGGTATCCCCCAGCTGATGCTGGCACGCTTGCGTAACTTGTGCCCGACGCTGGCCAAACGCGAACTCGATGTGATCCGTGGCGTGCTGGAAGGGCGCACCGCGGCCGAAATTGCCGAGGTTTTGGGCATCAAGCCGGCAAGCGTCATCACCTATCAGAAACGCGCCTACCAGCGCCTGGGCATTTCAAGCCAGCGCCAGCTTTTCGCGCTTTGCCTCTCGACTGAAAAAGTCTGAATTGCCTTTCTGTTGTACCCAAAATGGGGACAGCAGGAGGATCGCAGCTTCCTATACTCATCGCTTATGTATTTTGCCGCCCATGCTTGGTGGGCGGTCAAATCCATCGCGCCGACAACAATAATAAGCGGCGATGACTGGCCGGCCTGCAACGGATGCCGGCTGTGCTTTCATAAGTTCAGGAGACAAGTATCATGCTGCAATCCATCCCTGCAGGGGCCCAATCTCTCGCCGGCGGCGACGCCGAGGCCGCGCACGCATTCGAAGCAGAAAAACGCGTTGTCGGCAAAGTATCCGGCCGCCTGCTCTGGTTTATCTTTCTGTTATTCGTCTTTTCCTTTCTTGATCGCATCAATATCGGCTTTGCCGGTTTGACCATGATGAAGGACCTGGGTTTGACGACGACCCAGTTTGGCCTGGCAACGACGCTGTTCTATGTCGCCTACATCGCTTGCGGCATTCCAAGCAACATAGTGCTGGCGCGGATCGGTGCGCGGATCTGGATCGGCTCGATCATGATTGCCTGGGGCCTGGCCTCCACCGCAACGATGTTTGCGACCGATGCAAACACGCTCTATATCCTGCGCATTTTGGTCGGCATCTCCGAGGCTGGTTTCTTGCCAGGCATGCTGTTGTATATGACGCTGTGGTTTCCGCCGGCTTACCGCGCCCGCGCCAATGCCTTGTTCATGATTGCCATGCCGGTGACGGCCGCCCTGGGTTCGGCAGTGTCGGGCTATATTCTCGGCCTGGACGGTTCGCTGGGGCTGAAGGGGTGGCAATGGCTGTTCATGCTGGAAGGCTTGCCATCGGCCATCCTTGGCCTGGTCGTGTTTGCCTATCTGGATGACAAGCCGGAAGATGCAAAGTGGTTGTCTGCGGAAGACAAGGCCGTGCTGGCGCGCAGCCTGCAAGCCAACCGCGCACCGGCAGCAGGCAAGGCCGGCGCAGCCGTTGAGACTTCTGGTGGCCGCAGCCTGTTTGCCGAACTGACTTCGCTGACGGTCATCAAGTTCGCCATTGCCTACTTCTGCCTCGTCAATACGCTGGCCATGGTTGCCGTCTGGGCGCCGCTCATCGTCAAGAGTTTCAGCGCCAATGCCAGCAATACAACGATCGGCTTGCTGGCCGCGATCCCGCAGGTAGTGACCATCATTGCCATGATCTGGTGGGGCCGTCATTCCGACCGCAAGCAGGAGCGCCGCTGGCACCTGGTGCTGCCAATGCTGGCGGCGGCTGCAGGCTGGATGTTTACGGCCATGTCCGGCAACCCGGTTATCCAGATGCTGGGCGTATGCATGGCTTCGGCCGGTTCCTATACCGCCATGTCGATCTTCTGGACCACACCGGACCAGGCGCTGAGCCTGAAGGCGCAGGTCATCGGTATCGCCGTGATCAATGCGATGGGCAATATCAGCTCGGCGCTCAATCCGCTCGTGGTTGGCTGGCTCAAGGATGCAACGCAAAGCTTCAAGGCTGGCCTGATCTATTCGGCCGTGCTGATGGTGATCGGCGTCGTGATCGTCCTGCTGCTGCCTATTGCCCGTCGAAAGAAAGCGGCTGCGGCAACCCCCGCGTAAACGCCAGCGCCTGCACGAGGTTATCGCCGGAAGAGATACTTTTTTCTTCAGTCATTCACTGAATTTAGGGATTTATCATGCATCAACCAACCACAGAGCCGCGTCCGTCGATCTATTACAATTATCAGGTATTCAAGCCGTGGCTGCCTTCGGCGCATCCGGTACAGGAACGCAAGAAAGTCGTCATCGCCGGTTCGGGGCCTGCCGGCATGGTCGCGGCGCTGGAGCTTGCCCGGCATGGCGTGCCCAGCGTCGTCGTGACTTCGGAACTGCAAGTGTCGCAAGGCAGCCGCGCCATCGTGTTTACCCGCCGCTCCATGGAGATCCTGCAGCAGGTGGGCGTGGCCGAGCGCATGACGGAAAATGGCTTGCCCTGGCTGTACGGTAATTCCTTCTATCGTGGCCAGCGCGTGTTCCGCATGGAATCCGCGCGCGAGGACGACGACCGCTTCTTCCCGATGATCAACATCCAGCAGCAGTACATGGAGGAATATCTGCTGGACGCCTGCAAGGCGAATCCCCTGATCGATTTCCGCTGGGGTAACAAGGTTGTCAAGGTCGAGCAGGAAGCGGACTTTGCCCGCGTGACTCTGGATACGCCCGAAGGCGAGTACACGATGGAATCCGAGTGGGTTGTCGCCGCCGACGGTGGCCGCTCCACCATCCGCACCAACATGGACCTGATGATGGAAGGCGCTTCCTACGAAGGCTTCTTCGTGATCGCCGACATCAAGATCGATCTGCCGTTGCCGACCGAGCGCCTGGCCTATTTCGATCCGGACTGGAACCCCGGCAATACCATCCTGATGCACCGCGAGCCGCATGGCATCTGGCGCGTGGATTACCAGTTGCCCGCCGGCGAGACCCCGGAAGAGGCGCTCAAGCCCGAATCGCTAAAAAAGCGCATCGATGCCCAGCTGGCCATGATCGGCCATGCCGGCGCCAAGTGGGAAATGGACTGGAATTCCGTATATTCCGCCCGCACCCTGACGCTGCCCGACTACGTGCACGGCCGCGTGATCTTCACCGGTGACGCAGCCCACCTGCTGCCGATCTTCGGCGTGCGCGGCGCCAATACCGGCTTCCAGGATGCGCAATCGCTGGCATGGCACCTGGCCTTCGTGGTCAAGGGACTGGCAAGCGAAAAGCTGCTGGCCAACCACAGCGCCGAGCGAGTGGGTGCCGCCCGCGAAATCATCGACGAAGCCGGCAAGAGCACGCGCTTCATGGCGCCGCCGAGCCAAGGCTTCCGCCTGTTGCGCGACGCCGTGCTGTCGCTGTCGCTGACCGAGGAATTCGTGCGCCCGCTGTACCACTGGCGCACCTCGCGTCCGCACGAGTACAGCCACTCGGCGCTCAACAGCACCGGTGACGATAATGCCTTGTTCAAGTCCGGCCCCGCCCACGGCGCGCCGCCGCAGAACGTTCGCCTCGGCGCCGACGACTTCCTGCTGGATCACCTCGGCGGCGGTTTCGATCTGCTGTACTTCACGCAAGCAGCCGCCATCCCCGAGGCCCTGCAAAAGGTAGTGGCGGGTACCCGCGCACGCGGCGTACCGCTGAAGGTCATCGCGGTGGGGGCGTCCCAGCCCGTGGCCGGCGCCGACCAGACCCTGGCTGATGCCGATGGTCATTTCCGCCAGCGCTACGGCGTGCTGGCCAGCGGCGGCGCCTACCTGCTGCGTCCCGATCAGCACGTTTGCGCGCGCTGGCTGGCGCTCGACGCCAACCGCCTGCAAGCCGCCTTGAACATCGCCTTGCCCCAGTAACAGGAGATCAACATGACCGCAACCAACAAAGTACTGACCATCCCTGGCCTGGAAACCGTGTACGACACGCTGGCGACCGCCATCGACCAGGCCGGCACGGAAAAAACCAATCTATTCCTCGTCAAGCTGGCCCTGCTGAATGCGAATGCGCTGGGCAATGCCGACACCTTTGGCAACCACGTCCAGGCCGCACTGCGCGACCTGTGATTTCAGGGTAAGGTTTGTAAACCATACAGGAGAATCAAATGCAGATCGAAAGAATTCACCACGTAGCCTATCGCTGCAAGGATGCCAAGGAAACCGTCGAGTGGTACGTCAAGTACCTGGACATGCGCTTCATCCTGGCGATCGCCGAGAACGAAGTGCCTTCCACCAAGGAACCCGATCCCTACATGCATGTCTTCCTCGACGCTGGCATGGGCAACGTGCTTGCCTTTTTCGAGTTGCCGACCCGTGCGCCGATGGGCCGCGACGAAAACACGCCCTTGTGGACGCAGCACCTGGCGCTGAAAGTGAAGTCCATGGACGACCTGCTGGAAGCCAAGGCCAGGCTGCAAGCCGGCGGCATCGATGTGCTCGGCCCGACCGACCACACCATCTTCAAGTCCATCTACTTCTTCGACCCGAACGGCCATCGCATTGAACTCTGCGCCGATACCGCCACGCCGAAGATGAACAAGATGCTCGACGATGTGAAGTGGGAAATGCTCAATGAATGGGCAAAGACCAAAAAGGCGCCGCAGCATGCGCGCTGGATGCATGACGGCAGCTTTAAAGGAGAATGAGACCATGGCAAATTTCGATTCCACGACCGCCCCTGCGCTGAAAAGCTGGGTTGACTCCGCCAACGCAGCGGATTGCGAATTCCCGATCCAGAATTTGCCCTATGGCGTGTTCAGGACCGCGAACTCGGCGCCGCGCGTCGGCGTCGCCATCGGCGACCAGATCCTCGACCTGGCAGTACTTGCCGAGGCCGGTCTGCTCAAGTGCGAAGCGGGCGTGTTCGCCCGTCCGCGCCTGAATGATTTCATCGCCCTCGGCCGCGACGCATGGCGCAGCGTGCGCGAGCAGGTCAGCGCATTGTTGTCGCGCGACAACCAGGCCCTGCAGGGCAATGCCGCCGTGCGCGACAAGGTGCTGGTGCCGCAAGCCGACGCGGCCATGTTGCTGCCGGTCGAAGTGCCGGGCTATACTGACTTCTATTCGTCGAAAGAGCACGCCACCAATGTCGGCGCGCTGTTCCGCGATGCGAAGAATGCGCTGTTGCCGAACTGGTCGGAGTTGCCAATCGGCTACAACGGCCGCGCTTCCTCGGTGATCGTCAGCGGCACCCCGGTGCGCCGTCCGAACGGCCAGATCAAGCTGCCGGACCAGGAACGCCCGATCTTCGGCGCCTGCCGCAAGCTCGACATCGAGCTGGAAACCGCCTTCATCGTCGGCGTGCCGAATGCGCTGGGCGATTCCATCCCCTGCGAAGAGGCCGAGCAGCATATCTTCGGCATGGTCTTGCTGAACGACTGGAGCGCGCGCGACCTGCAGGCATGGGAATACGTGCCGCTCGGCCCGTTCAACGCCAAGACCTTCGCCACCTCCATTTCGCCCTGGATCGTGACCATGGATGCGATCGAGCCATTCCGCACCGCGCAGCCGGCGCAGTCGCCCGAACCGCTATCCTACCTGCGCCAAAGCGGCGAGCATGCCTTCGACATCCAGCTTGAAGCGCAGATCAAGCCGCAAGGCGCGCAGAAAGCCACCACCTTTGCGCGCTCCAACTTCAAGTACATGTACTGGTCGATGGCGCAGCAACTGGCGCACCACACCGTATCCGGCTGCAACACTCGGGTAGGCGACCTGATGGGTTCCGGCACCTTGAGCGGTCCGACCCGCGATTCGCTGGGCGCGTTGCTGGAACTGACCTACAACGGCCGCGAACCGATCACCCTGGAGACTGGCGAGAAGCGCGCCTTCATCGAGGATGGCGACGAGCTGACCCTGCGCGGCTGGGCCCAGGGCGCGGGGTATCGCGTCGGCTTCGGCAGCTGCGTGGGCACGATCCTGCCCGCCCATCCGGTGAAGTAAGGCTGCCATGCTGAAGCTCTACAGCTACTACCGCAGCTCGGCATCCTTCCGGGTCAGGATTGCCCTGAACCTGAAGGGCTTGCCGTACGAATACCTGCCGGTTCACCTGGTGCGCAATGGCGGCGAGCAACTGGCCGAGGCTTACCGGGCCATCAATCCGGATGGCCTGGTGCCGGCGCTGGCGGATGATGGCCAGCTGCTGTCGCAGTCGCTGGCCATCATCGAATATCTCGACGAGACCCATCCGTTGCCGGCGCTGCTGCCAGCCAAGCCTGCCGACCGCGCCCATGTGCGGGCTGTCGCGCTGCAGCTTGCCTGCGAAATCCATCCGCTCAATAACCTGCGCGTGCTGAAGTATCTGAAGCACACGCTGGGCGTGTCCGAGGATGAAAAATCGGCCTGGTATCGGCATTGGGTGACTTCCGGCTTCGCCGCGCTGGAAAAACGCCTGGCAAACGACCCGCGCACCGGCAAGCTGGTCTACGGCGACCAGCCGACCATCGCCGACCTGTGCCTGGTGCCGCAAGTGTGGAATGCCCGGCGCTTCGACATCCCGCTGGATGCCTATCCGACGATTACGCGCATCTGCGACCATGCCATGACGCTGGAAGCATTCCGCAAAGCCGAGCCTGCGGCGCAACCCGACTCCGAGTAGCCGGCGCGCTGCAAGGGCGCAGCCATCCTGTTATCATTTCCGCAGTGCCGGGAATGCCATAAGAGGAACCGCCATGGCCGATATCCTTGAAAATCCCATGGGGCTGACGGGTTTCGAATTCGTCGAATTCGCTTCACCCACGCCGAATACCCTCGAGCCGGTATTCGAGATGCTGGGTTTCGCCCTGGTCGCGCGCCATCGCTCCAAGGATGTCGCGCTGTATCGCCAGGGTGACATCAATTTCATCCTCAACAGGGAGCCGCACAGCAGCGCCGCTTATTTTGCCGTGGAGCACGGCCCCTGCGCGTGCGGCATGGCCTTCCGCGTGCAGGATTCGCACAAGGCCTATGCCCGCGCCCTGCAACTGGGCGCCCAGCCGCTGGAACTGCCGACCGGGCCCATGGAGTTGCGGCTGCCTGCCATCAAGGGCATCGGCGGCGCGCCGCTGTACCTGATCGACCGCTTCGAGGATGGCAAGTCCATTTACGACATCGATTTCGAGTTCGTCGACGGCGTGGAGCGGCACCCGCAAGGCGCCGGGCTGAAACGGATCGACCATCTCACCCACAATGTCTACCGTGGCCGGATGCATTACTGGGCATCGTTTTACGAACGGCTGTTCAACTTCCGCGAGATCCGCCACTTCGATATTGCCGGCGAATACACCGGCCTGACCTCAATGGCGATGACGGCGCCGGACGGGAAAATCCGCATTCCTCTTAACGAAGAGGCATCAAAAGGCAGCGGCCAGATCGAGGAATTCCTGATGCGCTTCAATGGCGAGGGCATTCAGCATATCGCCCTGTACACGGAGGATATCTTCCGCACGCTGGACGAACTGAAAATGGCCGGCGTGCCCTTCATGCCGGCGCCGCCGCAATCCTATTACGACATGCTGGAAACGCGCCTGCCCGGCCACGGCGAGCCTGTCGGCGAATTGCAGACGCGCGGCATCTTGCTCGATGGCAGTACCGAGGGTAATGACAAGCGTTTGCTGCTGCAGATCTTTTCGCAAAACCTGCTGGGTCCCGTGTTCTTCGAATTCATCCAGCGAAAAGGGGATGAAGGATTTGGCGAGGGAAATTTCAAGGCGCTCTTCGAATCGATCGAGCGCGACCAGATCCTGCGCGGGGTGGTGACGGCGCCGTAGCGGCGCCGATGCGCGCCGCCGGGCAGGCCGTCACCGCAGGCAGGGTCTCAGGCGGCTTTTGCATCCTTGCGTCGCTGCAACACGAAGATCGGTTGCGCCCAGTGCGTATCCTTTTTCTTCTTGCTGGTAATTAGCGTCAACTCCGATGGATCGTACACGTCGGTGTTATGCGTCAGCGGCGTGGTCATCAGGTACTGTGCATCGGTATTCTTCAGGAACTCGCCGACCAGCTGGATGTTGCGGATATCCAGGTGGGCGAAGGGTTCGTCGATGAACACGAAGCCGCCCGAGCCATCGTCAGACTTGAGCAGGCCAATCAGCAGGATCAGCGATTTCATCACCTGCTGGCCGCCCGAAGCCTCGCCGTCGTTCAAGCCGATCGGGCCCTTGCCGTCGAACTTGAAGCGCACGTGCAGGCCTGCCTGCGCCAGTTGCACGTCGTCGTTCTCCAGGCGCACCGTATCGGTGTGCACCTCGATCCCGGCCAGTTCGCCCAGCTCCTTGATGTTGCGGCTGTAGGTCTTGACGGTGTAGCGCAGGCGTTCGATGTAGGCGCCGCGGGCGTTGGTGGTGGCCTCGATTGCACGGTTATTCTGGTAGCGGCGCTCGTCGGTCTCGGCCTGGCGGCCCTGTAGCAGGTTGGCAAGGCGCACGTACTGGTCGACCACGGTGGCATCGGTTTCCCAGTCGTCGCGGGCCAGGTCGACGGCGAGGTGTTTCATGCGCAGCTCGACCTGGTGCGCGTTCTGGTGTTCCTCGACCAGCGCAAGCCGGCGTGCCGGCCGGCGCCAGCCGTAGGGCAGGTGCCGCCAGGACTTGCGCAGTTCGGCAAGCCTGCTGGCATGTTCGCTGCGGTCTTCCTGGTAGCGCTTGCCGGACACGCGCAGATGCGATTCCGCGTCGGCCAGCGCGCGCCTGGCGTTTTGCCAGTTGTTGTCGGCCAGCGTGCGTTCTTCGGTGGCCTTCTTGGTCAGCGGGAAAAGCTCGCCCAGACGGCTGCCGACTTCGGTACGCGCCGCCTTCAGCGGGGTTGCGGCATGCACGGCTTCGTCGAACTCGGCCTGGCGTGCGACCAGTTCCTTGGCCGCATCGACACCGGCGATGCGCGACTTCAAGCTGCTGACTTCGCCAGCCAGCTTGCTGATTTTTAGCGTCAGCTGGTCTTCCTGCGCTTCCAGCTTCGGCAGGGATGCCTGCAGGGCAGCCAGGCGCTGCAGGCGGCCGGCGTCGCCGAAGCGGTAGCGCGAGGCTTCGACAAAGAGCGAGCGCCCGCCGCGCCGTTCGCGGTGGTACGCCTCGGGCGTGATCCACTCCTCGCTGCCCGACAGCTTTGCGCCGGCCTCGACAGAATCCACGCGCGTGATACGCGCGAGCTGTTCGATCAGCCAGCCGGGCGCGGGCGCCGTGAAGCGCACGGCCGACAGCAGGCTCTTGTCTTTCACCGCCGGGGCCTTGATGCGGTCGGCGACGATGAAGTGGCCAAAGCGTTCTTTTTCGGCGATCCGGTACGCGGAGGCCGTGTCGCCTGCGCTGGCCAGCAAGACGACCGAGGTGTAGCCGCGCAGGACGCCTTCGACCGCGCCTTGCCAGCGCGGATCGGTGACTTCCACGATGTCGGGCAGCATGACATGGTCGATCTTTGCGTCGGCAAGTGCCCGGCGCATTGAGCGCACGTTTTCCGGGTCAGGCAGGGCGGACTTGCTTTCCAGCGCTGCGATTGCCGTGCGGTCAGCGGCGATACGCGCTGCCAGTGCGTCGCGCTCGCCGCGCAGACGCATGTACTCGCCTTCTTTCTGCTCAAGCTCTGCGGCGACGTCGGCAATGTCGGCGCCAGCGTCGAGCGCCAGCTTTTGCAGGCGCGCCTTCTGTTCGAGCAGGCTTTCCAGCGGCTTGAGCTTGCCGTTCAATTCATTGAGCTGCTTCTCCAGCAGCGCTTTTTCTTCCTCCAGCGCAGTTTCATTATTGTGTGCAGCGGTCAGGGCAGCAGCACGCTGCGCGACATCGGCGCGCTTGTCGGACAGCAGCCCGTCCTGTGATGAGAGCGAGACGCGTGCCTCGCGCAGGTTGGCGCTGGTTGCCGCTGCCTTTACACGGATTTCGTGATATTGCAGCGTCGGCAGGATTTCTGCCTGCAGGTCGCGCTGTTCCTTCACCAGGCCTTCCCACTGGTGGAAGTTGGCCGCCCTCAGTCGCAGGCGTTCCTGGTTGGTCTGGGCCGATTCCAGCTCCGCTTCGAAGCGCTGCAGCTCAGCCTCGGTGTCGCGCTGGTGGCGCTTGGCTTCGTCGTAGGCATCCAGTACTTCCTTGTCGCCGAACACCTGGAACACCAGGTCGAGCAACTGGCGCGGCGCGTATTCGCACAGCTTGTCGGTTTCGCCTTGCTCCAGGGCCAGCACTTTCGCCATCGCCTGCGACAGGCCGGCACTGGCAAGCCGCTTGCGGTAGGCGTCCAGGCCCAGCCAGTCCGTGGCGTCCTGGACTTCCTCGATCTCGACGATGCCCGGGCGCATCAGGTACTGGCGCTTCCAGTCGCCGCCATTTTTCTGGATCTGGCAAAACAGCGTGACTTCGTCTTCGCTGAAGAAGCCGGAGGCGCGGAACGGTCGGTTCGACAGCTGGCGGCCGGTGGCCTTATTGTCGACCACGGCGCGCAGCCAGGAAATCTGCTGGCCGGCGTGGCGCGCGTAATGCTTGTAGGAGCGGCCCATCGAACAGTCGAGGCCGAACAGCGTGCGCAACGCATCCAGAAGGGTCGTCTTGCCCGAGCCATTCTGCCCGGCGATGGTGATGATCTTGGCATCGAGCGGAATGTTCTTGACACGTTGCCAGTAGTCCCAGTGGACCATTTCCAGGGATTTGATATGAAACATGGGACTTCCTTATTCCTGGTTGTGCGTTTCGGCTTGCGGAAACGGGATTACTTCCGCTTCAGGCGGACTGGCGTCCGCATCTTTCGGGCGGGGGAGATGGAAGATGTCGGCGAGCGCGCCATTGACGATACGGTCTTTCAGGGCATCGGTATGCATCATCAGGTCCAGCAGCGGCCCCTCCGTGATCATGTCGCCGCGGCGCTCGACGAAGCCGAGCTTGGCAAGCTGGCCGAGGTTCATGTCCATGCGTGTCTTCTTGCCGAGCTTGTCGCCGAAGTCGGCCAGCAGCGCGCGGTAGGAAATGCCCATCGAGGCGTCCTCGGCGCGTGGCAGCGGCTTGTCCTTGCCGAACATGTCTTCCTGGTCTTCCAGGGCAGCCTGGTGCGCTTCCTGGCGTTCGCGCTTGGGCAGGATGATCATCGCCCACAGGACCACCAGCAGGGCGACGCCATCGCGCGCGAGGCCGAGGTTATTGTTTTGCCAGACTTCGCGCGCGCCGAAGATCTTCGGCTCGATCTCGCGTGTCAGGGCCAGCGTGACATTGTCGGCGTAGACATTGTCGAGGAATTTCATGCCGCAGGCGGCCAGGCGGTTGTCGATTTCAAGACGGAATGCCTCGTCGGTCAGCGCACGCTTGACCAGCTTGTTCTCGCGCGCCAGGGTCTGGTGCGTGAGCAATTGCGCAATCAGGATTTGTGCTTCGTCAGTCATGCTTGTTTTCCGGTTCGGTCTTCTGGGTGAGCGTCGCGATCGAGATTGCGGCCACGTGCGGGTCTTTCAGTTTGATCATGCCGTCCTGCGGCGCGAATTCGAGCGGCAGGCGTGCCATGGTGGCGGTGCCGCCTTGCAGCGCGGCTTCACTTTCATCGCCCAGCAGAGGCAATAGCGAGGCGCGGTAGGAGGCGATGGAGAATGTGGCCGGCAACAGGGCGTCATGCACCCTGGGTGAGGCTTCGGTGGCTGCAGCCAGCGAGCTCAGCCGGCTCAGCCACTCGTCCAGGACAATCGGCGTCGTGGATACTTCGCTTGCCGTGACGTGGGCGTTTTCACCGGCGGGCAAGGCAAAGAGCGGCGTGCTGTTCCGGTTGGTCAGCAGTTCGGTTTCGGCCACATCGATCATTTCCGATGGCGTGATGAACATGGGCGTGACCGGCAGCGCAATTGCGCCTTGCGCCAGGCCTGCCAGGTCTTCATGCGCCATCAGCCAGGTCTTGATGTCGGTGGTCGTGAGGCCGGACTGGCCCAGATGCACGCGCTGGCGTTCGATCTGGTTCAACGCGCGCGAGAACATGCCTTGCATGTTGAGCAAGGCGCTTTGCGCGCGGCCGATGGCTTGCGCTGCGCGGTGGGTGGCGGCGTCGGCGCGGGCATCCTGGATGATGGAATGGAGGATTTCAGAACCTTTTTCGACCCAGTCGCAGGCCGTGTTCCATTTCGCCTGCGCGGCGCGCAGGCGAAATTCCGAGCCGGAGGCGATGGCGTCGGCAAATTCCTCGGTCAGGCTGACCAGCCGGCCCAGCAAGTGTTGCAGCTGCTCGACCGTGACGCCGCCGACGGCCTGGGCGCCGGCCACCTGCGACAGCAAAAAGCCCATGTCGCCGTCGTCATTTTCCTCGGCCATCAGCAGCAGGCTGTCGATGGCCGCCAGGATATTGCGCGCGCCGGGCGTGATGCGATACAGGCCCTGGCCGGCATCCCAGGCCAGCAGATGATGGGCGCGCAGGCGCGACAGCACGGTTTCCAGGCGTTCCGGCTCCAGGTAGGCCAGCCGCATGTTGATGTCGGCACGGGTAAACGCTGGCGAGCCGGTGTCCGCCGCCAGTTCGCGCAAGACCAGCAGGCGCACCAGCACGCCGTCGATACCGCCGTGGAACAGGGCGGTAAAGGCCTGCAGCAGCGGCTGGGCGCCTTTGAGCCTGTACACCTGCTCGATATCGTCCGGGGATATCGCTGGCTTGAAATAGGATTGCAGGGAATCGTGCTGCTCTTCGACCGCGGGTCCGGCAGCATTCATGAGGGAGTTATGCATTCCCCCATTTTAAGGCAAGGCGGGGCTGTCGTATCCATGCAGCAGGGTTTTTAAGGGCTGATTTTTATGCCTGTTGCGTGCTATTCTTGCAAAAAAAGACATCCAGGGAAGCTATGCCAGTATTCGTCATTGCCAATCCGAAGGGCGGCGTTGGAAAAAGCACCTTCGCCGTCAATCTTGCCGGTTATTTCGCCACGCGCGGCCACAAAGTCATGCTGGGCGATGTCGATGTCCAGCAGTCCTCGCGTTCCTGGCTGGCGATCCGTCCGCCCAACCTGGCGCCGATCTCGGCCTGGGAAATCGGCACGGGCTTTGTCGCCAGGCCGCCACAGGGCACCACCCACATGGTGCTGGATACGCCGGCGGGTTTTGACGGGGTGCGCTTCGATGAGGTGTTGCGCATCGCCGACAAGGTGATCGTGCCGTTGCAGCCCTCGATGTTCGATATCCTGGCCACGCAGGCTTTTCTGCAAAAGCTGATCGCCAACAGGCAAAAGGCGCAGGTTGGCGTGCTTGGCATGCGGGTCAACAGCCGCACGCGTGCCGCCGAGCAGTTGACGCATTACGTCAATAACCTTGGTTTGCCCGTGCTGGGGTTTTTGCGCGATACGCAGAATTACGTGCAACTGGCGGCGCAGGGCGCCACCGTATGGGATGCGGCGCCCTCCCGGGTCGAAAAGGACCTCGACCAGTGGCAAAGCGTGCTGGACTGGGTCGGGCGCTAAACCGTCAGATTTCCAGGTTGTCGATCAGGCGCGTGGCCCCCAGCTTGGCGGCGGCCAGCACGACCAGCGACTCGCCCTGGGCGAGGTCGCCGGCGGCGGGCGGCTGCAGGTCAACCCGGCGGCGGATCGACACGTAATCGGGTTTCCAGTTGCGATTGGCCAGGGCAGCCATGGCTTCGCGCTCCAACTGGAAAATATCCTGGTGGCCGGCCCGGACTTCTTCCGCGACCTTGTTCAGGGTCTGGAACAGCGCCGGCGCTTCGGCGCGCTCTGCCTCCGACAGGTAGCTGTTGCGCGAAGAGAGTGCCAGGCCATCGTCGGCCCGGTAGGTTTCGGCACCGATGATCTCGGTGGGCATGGCGAACTGGCGCGCCATGTTACGCACGATCATCAGCTGCTGGTAATCCTTCTTGCCGAATACGGCGACGCGCGGCTGCACGCAGGAAAACAGCTTCATCACCACGGTGGAGACGCCGCCAAAAAAACCTGGGCGGAATTCGCCTTCCAGCATGTTGCCCAGCCAGTCTGGCGGCTGCACGCGGTATTCCTGCGGCTCCGGGTACATGTCCTTCTCGGTGGGCGCAAACAGGACGTAGACGCCTTCCTTTTCCAGCTTTTCGACATCGGCGTGGAAGGTGCGCGGATATTTTTCAAAGTCTTCGCCAGGGGCAAACTGCAGCCGGTTGACGAAGATCGATGCCACCACCGGGTCGCCATGCTTCTTGGCCAGCCGCATGAGCGACAGGTGGCCTTCGTGCAGGTTGCCCATGGTGGGGACAAAGGCAGTACGCAGCTGGCCGCGCATCTGGTCGCGCAATTCTTCGATGGAGGTGACGATTTTCATGAAAGGATCCTGGTAGGGCGCGCGCCATTCCAGCCTTGCGGCGGGCGCGAGATAGTGTGTTGGTCAGGTCGGCGAATAAGCCAGGCGCACGTAGATCGGCGCGAATGCTTCGGCCTGGGTGATTTCGATCAGGGTTTCCTTGGCCAGCTCAAGCAGCGCGATGAAGTTCACCACCAGTACCGGCGCGCCCCTGGACGGGTCGAACAGGTCGGCAAATTCGACGAACTTGGCTGACTGCAGGCGGCGCAGGATGCCGGACATGTGCTCGCGCACGGAGAGTTCCTCGCGGCTTATCTTGTGATGCTGGGTGAGCTTGGCGCGCTTGAGCACGTCGGTCCAGGCTGCCTGCAAGTCAAGCACATGGACTTCCGGCCAGCGCGTGACGATGCTTTGCTCGATATAAATCTGGGTACGCACGAAATCGCGCCCGACCTGCGGCACGGCATCGAGCTCGAATGCCGCCAGCTTGATTTGCTCGTATTCCAGCAGGCGGCGCACCAGTTCGGCGCGCGGGTCTTGCGGTTCCTCGCCGGGTTCGGACGGCTTGACCGGCAGCAGCATGCGCGACTTGATTTCGATGAGCATGGCCGCCATCAGCAGGTATTCTGCGGCCAGTTCCAGGTTGTGCAGGCGGATCTGGTCGACGTACTCGAGGTACTGCCGCGTGACTTGCGCCAGCGGGATGTCCAGGATGTTGAAATTCTGTTTTCGGATCAGGTACAGCAGCAGGTCGAGCGGGCCCTCGAAGGCTTCCAGGAAGACTTCCAGCGCATCCGGCGGAATGTACAGGTCCGTCGGCAGCTGGAACAGCGGCTCGCCGTACAGCCGGGCGAACGCGACGCCGTCGATGACATCCGGCGTCGAATCGGCCTGGCCGGCAACCGCCAGCTCAAGCGCATCATTCGTCGGCCCGGCATAGTCCCGCTGGCTCACTGCTTAACCCTTGTTCTGGTACACGTAGGCTTGTTGCTTGACGCGGGACTGTTCTGCCCGCTCGCGCGCGTCCAGGTCCACCGGTGTCTTGTCCCACAGGAGGGCGCGGCCGGCGCGCTGCTGTTCTTCCAGTTTCGGGTTTTTTTCCTTGAGGTCCTTGATGAAGCGGGTGATTTCGGACTCGTAAAGCGAATATTGTTTCGACAGTTTCATGTGGATTTGACAACTGAATGGATTAAGACACTATTTTACCTTGTCTGACCTGCAGTTTTGCCGGAAAGGCCAAATTTGCAAGCTCAGGCAGCAGTCACCTGTAGTCTGGCCAGCGCGGCTGCCAAATCATCGACACAATTCTCCCGGCCAAGGCGGGCAATAAAGCCCGTGCGCTCCATCAGGCTGCGCGGCTGAGGATTGATGCCGCACAGAATCAGCTGGCTGCCGGCGCGGTGCAGCGCCTTGTGGATGGTTTCCAGGCCATCCAGGCCTGTGGTATCCAGGCTGATAAGTTTATGCATTTCCAGGACCATGGCGCGCGCGGGGATCGCCTGCGATTCGATCAGGCCATCGAGCTTGCCGGCGGCGCCGAAAAACAGCGAGCCATACAGGGCGTAGGCGGCCACGCCTTCCGGCAGCGGCTGTGCCGGCGTGGAGGCGATCGGGCGGATATCGGTCAGGCTCGAGATGCGGTAAATGAAGAACACGCAGGCCAGTCCCAGGCCGACTTCGACCGCGACCGTCAGATCGACCGTCACGGTGAGAATGAAGGTGGCCAGCACCAATACGCGGTAATTATTGGAAAAATGCCGCAACCGGCGAAATTCGCGCCATTCGCCCATGTTGAAGGCGACATGCATCAGGATCGCTGCCAGGGCTGCCAGCGGAATGTTTTTGGCCAGCGGCGCTGCCACCAGGACGATCGCTGCCAGGGTGACTGCGTGCATGATGCCTGCGACCGGCGTGGTCGCGCCGGCGCGGATATTGGTGGTGGTGCGCGCCATGGTGCCGGTGACAGGCAGCGCGCCGAAAAACGGCACGATGAAATTGGCGATGCCCTGGGCCAGCAATTCCTGGTTGGGGTCGTGGCGGTCCTCGGTCAGGTTGTCGGCCACGCGCGCGCACAGCAGCGACTCGACCGCGCCGAGCAGGGCAATCGTCAGGGCCGGGGAAAACAGCTGGCGCACCAGGTCCCAGCTGAATGACGGCAGCTGCAATTGCGGCAAGCCCTGGGGGATGCCGCCGAAGCGGCTGCCGATGGTTTCCACTTGCAAGCCAAGCAGGTTGACAGCCGTCGTGGCCAGCACCAGTACCAGCACCGGCCCGGGAATCGCCTTGAGGATGCGCCAGCAGCGCGCGAGGAGCGAGGGCGGGCGGCCATCCTCACGCGGCGTCAGGTAGACCTTGGGCCAGACGAACAGCAGCAGGAGCGCAAGTGCGGCAATGGCGATGGCCAGCATGTTGGCGGTATGGGCTTGCGCCGCCAGTATTTTGAGCTGCGCGAAAAAGTCCCCCGGCATGCGGGCGATGTCCAGCCCGAAGAAATCCTTCAGCTGCGACAGCGCGATCAGCACGGCGATGCCATTGGTGAAACCGATCACGATCGGCACCGGGATATAGCGGATGACCGACCCCAGGCGCAGCATGCCCATGGCGCACAGCAGCACCCCTGCGAACATGGTGGCGATGAACAGATTGACCAGGCCATATTTTTCGATGATGGCGTAGATCACCACGATGAAGGCGCCAGCCGGCCCGCCGATCTGCACGCGCGAGCCGCCCAGGGCGGATACCAGGAAGCCGCCGATGATAGCGGCGAAGATGCCGGCTTCCGGCTTGGCGCCGGAAGCGATGGCAAAGGCCATGGCCAGCGGCAGCGCCACCACGCCCACCGTCAGGCCAGCCATCAGGTCATTGAAGAAGCGCGCGCGGTCGTAGCCCTGCAAGGCATCGATGATGCGCGGGCGAAAGGAAAGGTTCAGGTATTGCATGGCTGTCACCGGCGCATGGCGGGTTTGCCTAGTTATCCAGCAGGACGCGGCGCATTACCATCGGCGCTTGCTCGAGTGGATTACCATGGATATATTCCAGTTCCGGCGCCAGTTCGAAGCCATAGGCAGAATAGAGGTCCATCAGGCGTGGCTGGTCGTGGCGCACTGCCAGCCGCAGTTCGCGCACATTGGCTTCCTGCGCACAGTGGATCACGGCTTCCAGCAAGTGTTGCGAAAGGTTTTGCCCGCGGTGGCTTGGCAGAATGCCCATGCGCAGGATATCCCACACATCCGATTCGGCATCCAGCGGCAGCCAGCGCACCGAGCCGACCGGCTCGCCATCGACCAGCAGGATCAGGCCGCCGCCGTGTTGCAGGTGCTGCAGGACCTGCACCGCGGTTTCGCGGTGGCCGCTGGAGGTCACCGCCACCTTGCCGGACCAGGATGCACGGGTGAGGTCGGCCAGCAGCTGGGCGTCTTCGAGGCCGGCTTCGCGGATGATCAGTTCCATGGCGTTGTCGTGAAAGCGCTTACCGGACCCGCATGCCAGGCTCGGCGCCGGGCCACGGGTTCAGCACGTAAATGCCGGGATTGGTTTTCTCGTCAGCGCTGGATGCGGCCAGCACCATGCCTTCGGAGATGCCGAACTTCATCTTGCGCGGCGCCAGGTTGGCCACCATGACGGTCAGCTTGCCGACCAGGTCTTCCGGCTTGTAGGCCGACTTGATGCCCGAGAAAACATTGCGCATGCGCCCCTCGCCCACATCCAGGGTCAGGCGCAGCAGCTTGTCGGAACCCTCGACGTGCTCGCAATTGACGATTTTGGCAATGCGCAAGTCAATTTTGGCAAAATCGTCGATCTTGATTTCCGGTGCGAGCGGCTCGATGCCCGTGTCTGTCGCGCTATCGGCTGCCGGGACGGGTGCTGCGGCAGCTTTTGCGGCCCCAGCCGCCGTGGCTGTCGCAGCGGCAGCAGGCGCTGCTTCCGGCTTGTCGAACAGGCCTTCCAGCATCTTCGGATCGACCCGGGTCATCAGGTGCTCGAAGGTGCCGATGGCAGTCGGCCAGGTTTGCAAATCGGTCCAGGCCAGTTCGCGCTCGATGCCGAACAGGGTCGCCACCTTCTTCGCTACCTCCGGCAGCACCGGTGCAAGGAACACCGACAGGCGATGGAAGGCCAGCAGCAAGTCGCTGCAGACATCCTGCAAGGCCTGGCCGTTGGCCGGGTCCTTGGCCAGTTCCCAGGGCTTTTTGGCATCGACGTACTGGTTCACTTCGTCGGCCAGCGCCATGATGTGGCGAATCGCCTTGCCGTATTCGCGCGTCTCGAAGGCGTCGCGGATTGCTGCTTCCTCGCCGTTTTTAAGCGACTCCCAGAAGCGGTTGCCGCTGGTGCCGGCCGCAACCGGGTTGCTCAGCTGGCCATTGAAGCGCTTGCTGATGAAGCCGGCAGCGCGGCTGGCGATGTTGACGTACTTGCCGATCAGGTCGGAATTGACCTTGGCAATGAAATCTTCCGGATTGAAGTCGAGGTCCTCGACTTTCGCATTGAGCTTGACGGCGATGTAGTAGCGCAGCCATTCCGGGTCCATCTTCAGGTCGAGGTAGCGCAGCGGCGAAATGCCCGTGCCGCGCGACTTGCTCATCTTTTCGCCATTGACGGTCATGTGGCCGTGCACATTGACCTTCAGCTTGTCGATGATCGGGTGACCGGAAAAGTTCAGCATCGACGGCCAGAACAGCAGGTGGAAGGACACGATGTCCTTGCCGATGAAGTGGACCTGCTCGGTGGCCGGGTCGTTGATCAAGGCCGCGTAATCGAGCCCTTTTTTGCCGCAATAGTTTTTCAGGCTGGCGAGGTAACCCACCGGGGCGTCCAGCCAGACATAGAAATACTTGCCCGGCGCATCGGGAATCGGGATGCCGAAGTAGGGCGCATCGCGCGAGATATCCCAGTCGGCCAGGTCGGAGCCATCGTTGCCCAGCCATTCGCTGACCTTGTTGACCATCTCGGACTGCAGGCGGCCCGGCGATTTGAGCCATTCATTCAAAAAATCGAAGCAGCGCGGGTCGGACAGCTTGAAGAAATACTGTTCCGACGGCTTCATCACGGGCGTCGCGCCAGTCAGCGCCGAGTACGGGTTCTTCAATTCGGTCGGCTCGTACGCAGCACCGCAGACTTCGCAGTTGTCGCCGTACTGGTCTTTTGCGCCGCATTTCGGGCATTCGCCCTTGACATTGCGGTCGGCCAGGAACATGCCCTTGACGGGATCGAAGAAGCGCTCGACCACCTTGGTGACGATCAGGCCGGCCTCTTTCAGCTTCAGGTAGATTTCTTGCGAAAGCTCTGTGTTTTCCGGGGAATCCGTGGAATGCCAGTTGTCGAAGGAGATATGGAAGCCGTTCAGGTATTGCGGCCGGCCGGCAGCGATCCGGGCGACGAATTCCTGGGGGGTGATGCCTTCTTTTTCCGCGGCAATCATGATTGGCGTACCGTGCGCGTCGTCGGCGCCGACAAAATGCACCTCGTTGCCCTGCATGCGCTGAAAACGCACCCAGATATCAGCCTGGATATATTCCATGATGTGGCCAATGTGGAAGGCGCCATTGGCGTAGGGCAGGGCGGTCGTGACGAATAGCTTGCGCGGCTGTACGGTACTCATGAGTGATGCAGTATTTTCTGGAATAAAACAAGCATTTTAGCAGCATGAGTGCCAAACCCGGCGCAGTCTGACGCCGGCATTTGGTTTAGACTTGCGGCTTGCAGAAGAATCCGGGAGAAACAATGAGCATTTCAGTTGAAGCAGTGAAAGCGGCGCTGGCCGCAGTGGTGGATCCGAATACCGGCAAGGACCTCGTGTCCAGCAAATCCGCCAGGAATATCCAGGTCAGTGGCGCCGACGTCAGCCTGGATGTCGAACTCGGCTACCCGGCCAACAGCCAGATCGCCCTCCTGCGCGATGCAGTGCTGGCGGCAGTCAAGGGCATTCCCGGCATCGGCCAGGTCAAGGTGAATGTCTACGCCAATATCATTTCGCATTCGGTGCAGCGCGGCGTCAAGCTCCTGGCGAATGTGAAAAACATTATTGCCGTGGCTTCCGGCAAGGGCGGCGTCGGCAAGTCCACCACGGCGGCCAACTTGGCGCTGGCGCTGGCGGCCGAGGGCGCCAAGGTCGGCTTGCTGGATGCCGACATTTACGGCCCATCGCAACCGATGATGATGGGCATTACCGGTCGCCCCGAGAGCCTGGACGGCAAGACCATGGAACCCTTGCAAAACCATGGCGTGCAAGTCTCGTCCATCGGTTTTCTGATCGATCCCGACCAGCCGATGGTCTGGCGCGGCCCGATGGTGGTGCAGGCGCTGATGCAGTTGCTGGAGCAAACCAACTGGAATGCGCTGGATTACCTCATCATCGACATGCCGCCGGGCACGGGCGACATCCAGCTGACGCTGTCGCAAAAGGTGCCGGTCACGGGCGCCGTGATCGTCACCACGCCCCAGGATATCGCCCTGCTGGATGCGCGCAAGGGCCTGAAGATGTTCGAGAAGGTCGATATTCCCATCCTCGGCGTGGTCGAGAACATGAGCACGCACATCTGTTCCAACTGCGGCCATGCCGAACCGATCTTCGGCGCCGGCGGCGGCGAGAAAATGTGCCGCGACTTCGGCGTCGACTTCCTCGGGGCGCTGCCGCTGACCATGGCCATCCGTGAACAGACCGATTCCGGCAAGCCCACTGTCGTGGCCGACCCGGAAGGGCCGGTAGCCGATATTTACCGGCAAATCGCCCGCAAAGTGGCTGTCAAGGTGGCGGAGAAGGCCAAGGATATGTCCAGCAAGTTTCCGACAATTGTCGTCAAAAATGACTGATGAAATTGTTGCTTGTATTTAAGTTAATTGGAGCAACTAATTGATTTAAATCAGAGTTTTCCCGGCGTGCGCCGGGAAAAACAAGCAAATTACCAACTGTAAAGGAGTATCAAAGAGATAATTTGTTAGTTTAATGACATTTTTCTCTTGTTCATTTATCATTTCGACATGTTTTCAATTTAATAACAAATCCGGTGGCGCTTGGCCGGGTCGTCCAATGCCGCAGCAGCAAGCGGCTGTCATATTGAAAAACAGGAAAAATGATGAATGGAGACGTCCTCGGCGCCGCGGGCAGCGCTTTGCGCGCGCACCTGGCGCAGTACACCCAGGAAACGCGCCTGCTGCGGCTGACCACCTCGCTGGGCCCAAATGCCCTGCTGGTGGAGCGCATCGCCGGCCGCGAAGGCTTGAGCGAAGGTTTTCGTTTTGACGTTACTGCGCTTTCCCAGGACGCTGCGCTGGACGGCAAGCGCCTGCTCGGGCAACCGGCCCTGCTGGAAATTCTCACCCAGCAAAGCCGCAGCGCACCCCGTCCTTTTCATGGCCATGTCACGGCATTCGAACTGCTTTCTGCTGAAGGTGGATTTGCGCGCTATCGCGTGAAGCTCGAACCCTGGACGGCTTTTCTGCGTTACCGCTGTGATTCGTTCGTCTGGCAGGGCAAGTCTACGCTTGATATCGTCGGCGAGATCGTTGCCGATTATAAAGGCAAGGGCCGGCTGGTACCGGACTGGCGCCTGGCCGTGAATAATCCCGGCCTCTACCTCCCGCGCGAAGTCTGCACCCAGTTCGAGGAAAGCGACCTGGCCTTTGTCGAGCGCCTGCTGGCCGAAGAAGGCCTGTTTTACTGGTTCGAACATGTGGGCGACAGCGCGAGCACGACCCTCGGCAACCATCGGCTGGTCATTGCCGACAGCAACAGCGCCTTTGCGCCCAACCTGCAGGCGCACATTCGCTTTCATCGTGCGGCAGCGGTCGAGCAGACCGATGCCGTCACCGGCTGGCAGGCTGCCCGCCGCGTCGCGACCAATGCCATGGCCGTGGCCAGCTGGAACGAGCGCCAGGTCAGGGTCATTGCGCACCAGCAGTCAAGCAGCCATGCCAATGGCGCCGTGCCCGAGCTGCTGGCAATGGACCATTCCGGCCTGCGCCACTTCAGCGGTGGTGATGCTGCCGAACGCATCGCGCGGCTGCAGCTCGAAGCGCTGGAGGCGCGCAACAAGGTCTACCATGGTGAAGGGACGGCGCGCACGCTGGCGCCTGCCACCACCTTTGTGCTCACAGAGCACCCGATTCATGACCAGGACCGCCGGCAGGGCGGCGACACCGCAGCGAGCTTTGCCGTCATCGCCGTGCAGCACATCGGCCGCAATAACCTGGATTCGCAGGCGCGCACCCTGATCGACAGCGTGTTTGCCAACAGTACTTCGTCACCGGCGCAAGTCGGGACGGATGGCAAGGACGAAGCGCCGCTCTACCAGAACCGCTTTACTGCGCTGCGTGAGGACATCCCCTGGCGGCCGCTGATGATGGATGCGCGCGGCGCCTTGCTGCATCCGAAGCCGACGGTGGCAGGCATCCATACCGCCATCGTCGTTGGGTCTGCCGGAGACGACCTGACCACCGAACGGGACCATCGCGTCAAGGTGCAGATGCACTGGCAGCGCGGCGCGCAATCGGCCAGTCGCAGGAGTCATCCGCAAGGCGACAACAATGCGCCGGCCACCGAAGCCGCCTATGTCTGGGTGCGCGTGGCCGAGCCCGCCGCCGGCCCCAACTGGGGCGCAAGCTTTACACCCAGGATCGGCCAGGAAGTGATCCTCGATTACGTCGAGGGTGACATCGACCGCCCGGTCGTCATTGGCGCGCTTTATAACGGGCAGGGGCTGGGCGATGCGCAAGGCAACCAGAATGCGCAAGGCGCGGGCGCGGCCACCGGCAATGCGCCGGCGTGGTTTGCCGGTGAAGGCGGCGAGCATGCGCACAACGCCATTCTGTCGGGCTTCAAGACGCAGGAAATTGGCCATAGCCAGGATGGGCAGGGCGGCTACAACGCACTGGTGTTTGACGACAGTACCGAACAAGTGGGCGCGCGCCTGCAGACTACCAAAGCCAAAGCGCAACTGAACCTGGGACATATCAAACGGCAGGCGGACAACGCCCGCAAGCAAAGTCATGGCCATGGCGTAGAGTTGACGACAGATGCATTCGGCGCGCTGCGGGCTGGGCAGGGCTTGCTGCTCTCCGCCGATGCCCGGCCCAACGCGAGCTCGTCGCAGATGGATGCGAAGGAAGCGCATGGTCAGTTGCAGCAGGCGCATGCGTTGCAAAAGGATTTGGCGGGCACCGCGCAAAAGCACAATGCGTTTGTCGGCAAGGAAATGAACAGGGATCAGCACGAGTCTCCTGAAAAGGTGTTGCAACGGCCGATCGAGTCGCTGGCGCAGACGGAGCAGGGCATGGGTACGACCGAAGGCGGCGGGGCCGGGACGGTGCCGGCATTCGGGCGGCCGGACCTGGTGCTGAGCGCGCCGGGCGGCGTGGCCTTGCTGACGCCGGCGGACCAGCATGTGACAGCATCGTCGATGACGGTGACCGGCGGAGTGGATGTCAGCGCGACGGTCGGGCGTAATTATGCGGTGGCGGTGCGCTCGGGAATCAGTCTGTTTACCTATGGCGATGCCAAGGCCAAGCGCAAGGAGCAGGGCGACAAGGGCATCAAGCTGCATGCAGCGCATGGCAAGGTCGATGTGCAGGCGCAGAGCGCGGAGCTGAAAGCGGCAGCGGACAAGGATTTATCGATCTATAGCACGCATGCGAAGGTGGAGGTGGCGGCGAAGGAGCATGTGCTGCTGACGGCGGGTGGGGCGTATATCAAGATTGCAGGGGGGAGTATCCAGATTCATGCGCCGGGGAGTGTGTTGTTCAAGGCGGGGATGAAGGATTTGAGTGGGCCGACGAGTTTGAATGCGGCGTTGCCGGCGATGCAGAAGGGAGAATTGAAGGGGTGCGCCATGAAGCTCGGAGCGGCTGCGACAAATGGCGCGGGCAAAGTCAGCTTGAGCGCATGATCCGGAAGTGTCAAACCTATGAAAAGCCAATCATTTCTCGAAACAAGACAACCGGAAGGAACTGTCAATGAACAGGCATTTTGCCTTCTTAAGGAATTTGGCCATTGCGATTTAATTCTTGATCCGATGCTAGGCGACCCGCTAGAGGCCGAGCGGGCAGTGTTGGCAGCACAAAAAAAGGTTTTCTCAATCAATCCAAAGAAAACCTCGCTGCCGGCGAATCAATGCTTGCAAATGGCTCGACTCACGATTGAAGAACTGCACATATTCGAAAGTAGCATTGACATCGGCACAGAAGAAAATTGCGATCCAACGCGAGCATCCAGATCAACGGGAGGATGGATATTCAGCCGCAATGTCTCGTCCGAGCGTCTGGTCAAGCATGTTGAACTAGCCGTAGTTGTCCGCAATGAAAAATTTTCCGAAGCACTCATGCGGGTTTGGGATCCCCGCGTGATGGGACACCTGGCACGCATTTTGAGCCAGGAACAGTTGGCTGGACTGCTCGGTCCCATTGAAGTCTGGGCATGGATCGATCGCGACGGAAAATTGCGTCAGCTAAAAAACTTCAGGAAGGGCGAGGTCGGCTTTACGCCTGCAACGTTGCCATTGCGCCTGTCTGATGAACAGGATAAAGCCGTTGATCGCATCGAGGTCATTAACTTGCTATTGAAAGCGCTAGCCAATCTTGGTCGCAAAATAGCTCCTGAACGCGATCATGTGCTCGACGAAATTTTGCGATCTGGCCAGGGAAAAGGCCATATCAACACGGCAGATCTGATTGCTTATGGATTGCATGCGCTGCTTATCTCTAAAGCATTCGATGCAATACCGGAAGTTAGGCAAGCCATTGCCCAATCAAAGGCAAAGGGACAGGGCCTTTGTTCTGCGCTTGAAAAATTTGATGATGCGTTTTGGGACGCTCATATAACCAGTTCCCTGCAATGAACACGTTATATTGGCGTGGAACTTTGTTGCTTTTCAGTGAGGTCATGTAACCAGCGAAAGAACGAAATTCCCTGCCTCCGGCACTGATTACACAAACGACTCATCAATTTTCTGAGAAATGCAGTTATGGCAAATAGCTTGAGTATCGCGGCGCAAAACGCAAGCCCTACTAGCGCCCCTCCTTCGGAGCCCTGCAATTTTTGCAGGAAGCCGGGTCTATTTATTTTTCCTGTGCGATGCGCGACTCTACCTGCAGATGCAAAAGCTCCAGCGCTGCCTGATGATGTCGGAGTGCATGTAAAGGATATTGACATCAAATTATCCACCTATACGCTCAGGATGGCGCGTGTCGGCTATTTTTATATGCTTGTTGACCGCAACGGTGCATTGTCGTGGCAATGTTACATGAGTAACGCAGCAGGATATTTATCTGAATTCGCAGTTGATACGCCTCCGTTAATACCACCTGTATTTTCTTGTGATCCGATGACCCATGGCGTCAATGCATCCCTGATTGCCATTGATAAAGCCGAGGAAGTGCAAACTGCATATTTGCTTTTTACGCCCAACCCGCTCACAAGCGCCATGTTGGGTGAAATGGAACTCAAGAATAAACCAAAAGCAGAGGTGCTGTGCGCAAAAGGCCAAATGGTCAAGTTCAGTCCGTCTGAATGGGTCGCGGGCAAGCATAAGCAACGGAATTGCATGACAGTTGATGTAATGAGAACTGGGCTGGCAGAATTCGTCCGCTATGACAAAACAAATGATGGTTACCGCTTGAGCCCCATTGCCAAGGGGCTGGCCAATGCCACCTTTCCATTGATGACAACCGGCGACGAGGAAGATAAAGAAACAGCATATGCAATGGGATTGCAGCAGTTGCTTCGCATTAGCCCGCTACACGATTTCATGTTCAAGCAAAAAGCTGTGACAGTTGCTGTATATGACCATATTGGCGTGGCGCAGGAATTGAATGATTTTCGCAATCATGCATACAATAAAGTGGATGATTTTTTAAACAAGAAAGATCAGGAGCAAGTTACCAATCGCTGGAGATTTGATTCGCTTCAAGCCATACGAGAAGTCAAAGCTGCAATGGAAAGAGGGATGATCGGCAATCTCCAGGCAAATGAAAATATGACTGAGCTCTACATACGCAGTTTGTATGAGCCCATGTTTCCTGGTGATTCTTCCGAGCTTGTTAAATTCAAGATGGGTTTAGGCCGTCGAACTTGGACCTATGAAAAAGGTCGGGATGCGTGGTTAAGGGCATACCCAAAAGAAGCTGCGGAAATGGAAGCGCGCCTTCAGAAAAGGCGAGATGAAATACCGGTAAAAATGGCTAGAGTAAAACAAGAGGCCAAGGAGATTTGGGACAAGAAATATCATCCTCTGCTTGATCATGCCGCCATTGATAATCTGGACAAGGCATTTGATGCAGCGGGAAAAGCTGCGATGGATGCCGCCAAGGAAAGAGTCAATGACCATCTCAAATGGGTAAATCACGAGCGCTTGCTTGGGGCGTTCGATATGTACGATCAAAAAGATCCTGTTTCAGGAAAGTATTTTGCAGAGCAAGTCTCGCGCAGTGCAATGGGGATGACCGGTTCGCAAAAGTCTTCTGATCAGGTTACGGCATGGATTCAGGCAAAGGATATCGTCAGTCGCCAAAATATCTACATGCGTGGTTTGTTCTTGAATCAGCAGGATATTCAGGAAGAAGCAAAAAAAGCCTTGAAGGATGCCGAAAACATCGCGGCGGCAGCGGCTTCGGTGGCCAAAATTGATGGCCAAAAAATGTATAAGGCGCTGAAATCTCTTGCCGATCTATTTCGCAAAGCCGACTCGGCTTGGGATGAATTCTTGCGCAAACAGAATCAGGTCAAGGGGGGCTTTCCTCGCAGCATCGAGGGAAAAACCTTATTTCTTTTTTCCGAAATAAATAAAACCTTGGGACGCGCATTACTTGGATCGGCTGCGAGTAAGCCGGATATGAAACTTATCGGCCTGATCGGCGGGTTTGCATTTGCACGCACGGGCAAGCTGGCAGAGAAGCTGCAGTTTGAGGAATTGGTATATGGCATTTGTCCGGAAAAGCCGAATAAGCCCGTCACCTCCAAGTCGCCGCAGAACCCCGATGGAAAGCACGTCCCTACTATGGATGCCAGGCGTGAAATACAGCTGAATGAAAGAAGTCCGAAAGATGTCGAAACGGCACGCAAGCAAATCGCCGCCATGCAAAAAAATGCAATAGATGAATTGGAAGCTGCACGGGGAGCGTTGATCAGCGATGTCGAGAAACAGCATCTTGAGCGCATGCAAGGCGTTAAATACACAATTGATGAATATATTAACGATCCGAGGACTAATAACCTTCATCATGCGCGCATCGGCGTTCTGCTAGGACTGATGGAAACTATTGCACTTGGCGGAAAGGCCTATGATCTTCACAATGGCAAGGGCAACCCGATTCTTTATGCCGAGACGGTATCCAACCTAATGTCTGTAGTGAGTATCAGTTTTGATATTCCTTATGCATTGATCAAGTCGGGGCGTGAACAGGCAGAATTGGCCAATGCAGCTAAATCGGTGGTCGGAGCGGGCGATATCGTTCGGGGCGGATTCAAGATGTGGGCGGGGGTGTTTGGGACGTTGGCTGGGTCGCTTTCTGTGTATGCAGATTGGCTCAAGTTTAAAGAGGAAATTGCAGGGAAAAATCGAACCCCAGAAGAAACATTTCTTTTATTAAGAATGATAGTTGGTGTTTTTAACACTGGAGCGGGCGCTCTAGCAGCTTTTTCGTACACAGGCCCTATGTTCAGGCGTGTCGCAATCAATTTGACTGAAAACGCGGTTGCAAGGCGTGCTGCTGCGACGTGGTTAGCTTCGAAGGCTGAAAGATGGGCTGCTCGCGTCTTCCTGCTAAGAGTAGTCGCATGGGGTACAGGTGCTGGGTTTGTATTAACGGCAGGCGAAATATTGTGGTACGCAGGTGAAGCCATCATTGTCTCGTTCCAACCGAATGCTTTAGAAACCTGGTGCGCGCGCAGTGCATTCCGCAACCGTGTTAAAAATGGAAAACCCTATGGCAGCTCTCAAAATGAATTGGAACAATTGGCTAAAGCACGTCTGGCAGTGTTAGGAAAATAATGAACCCAATTTCAAACAGCATTTACCAAACTTCTGATACAGATCCTTTTAAGGGCGACATGTATCTCATCAGTGGCAAGTTGTCTCGTCTAAGAACAGCGCCAGGGAAAATCAATCTGTTAAGTGCATTGCAATCGACAATGGGAGTCGCTGGTGCAGGAAATGCCATCGGTGGCATGCACGGCGCAGTCGCCAACGCCGTTATGCTGTCGAGCTATGACGGTGCAGACATAACCAAATTCGTGGGATGCGTTGGAGAACACGATGTATTGGGTAATTTTGAAACGGTGAATTTTAAAGATGGCGACTTGCTGGAAGCCGTGGTGAGTCGAATCGATGATTCAGTCTCATTTGTCCATGCGGTCGTTCGCCCCTCGGATAAATGGCTCTGGATGCCATTTAGTATTAATAAAGGTCGAAAGGAACTCGCAAAAGCGATTGCCAGGCTGTGTGGAGGTATCGGGGTGGTTGGATGGATATTCTTGTTAATCATGTTTTATTTTAGTCCAAGTGAGGATATTGGATTTTTAAAGATCTCCTTTCTCATGAGCTGCGCACTTGCGGCATTTGCTACTGTTATTGGCTATTTAACCTACCGTTCAAGCATTGATGATGGTCTATATGCTGAGCGCATATTTAAAGTGCTCGGCTTTAAAGACCCCAGGAATGTCGATCTGGAACCGTATTGTCTGGCAGAGATGACGATGGATGAACGTTACCCGCATTCGGATCGGCATATTTATATGTTGAATGAGGCACTGGCGGCTTACGGGGCGCGCAAGCCTGTTTCTGCGAAATAGTTTCGGTTACCAGTGCTAATTGAGGAATCTTCCGTTTGTTAAAAGCACATTGCATTTGACAGCAATAAGATGACCAAGTGCCCAGCGCGTGACGCCTTGGTCAGCGTGTTAAAACTCGGCTTGATCGACGAAGCCCAGTACAACACAGCGATCCGGCATCCCGATATCGGATCCATCCAGGGCATCGCCGTCGACCCGGCATACATAGTCGTTTGGCTGGTCAGCTACCGCATCGTCCCAGACGAATCCCTGCAGGCGTTTGCGTTGCGCGTCCTGAATCACTCTTCAGGCCAGGCGTTCCAGGAAAAATCCGCGATTTTCGAGGCCGCAGAGCAGCATCTGCAGCAAATTTACGTCATAAGAAACTCTTTTTTTCTCAAGATACTGCTTGATGAATGCCTGATCAGCCAGGAGGAATTCGACAATTCCGATCCTGAGTTTCTTGACTATAAATTGTTCGATTCGCCAGCAAGCGAAGTCCAGGTCTCGAGCCAATCTACGGCTGGGTGTGATCCTGCTTTTTCCTGTCGCGATTTTGCTGGTGGCTGTTTTACTGGCTTGGCTGAGGCCTGATCCTCCCGCAATGCTCGCATGTGATTCGCCCGAGGCGATCAGTACGGTAAACAGCATGCTGTTTCGGATACAAGTCCAGATGCGAACAGATACCTTGCACGGTAGCGACAAGCTTCCTGCGGGGAAGGTCGGATTGCACAATCCGCAAGAGCTCGGTTATGCCTATGCCGCGCCGAAACGCGGCTGCGCAGGCAAGGCGCAGTTCGGTGAAACGGCATTTGCGTTTGCCTATACGATCCGCCCATCCGACGACGACAAGGACAAGCATGTCGTGGCCGGCGCCCGCATGGAAATCGTGAAGGCGCGTTGTTCCCAGATCGATGCAGCGGGAAATTTTGCCAACAAGGCCGAGCCGGTGGGGCGCGACAATCTGGAAGAGCTGGAAGCTGACCTTGATAACTTTTTTTCATGCCAGACTGATTGGCGGGTTCGCTCTTGGATAGGCATCAATGCAAAATTGGAAGAATTTAACAGGATTTGGTCGGCGCTTTCAGGTACGTCGAATACACATTGCTTTACCTTATGGCATTCCTAACCAATGTGGACATCCCCCCTAAATCCACATAAAATGCTCGCTTAGGCAAAAAACGCCGTAAAAAGGCCAAAGTTTTACATCGGCAATATATTCTGTAAGAGCGAGAAAGGCACCTGGTTATGACACCGCGAACTAGCACCCGAGGTACTCAGCGACGCTAGTCGAGTCTTTTCATTGCTTGAATGAAGAACGCGGCTGGTCCGCGTTTTTTTGCGTCCGCATTTTTTACGCTTTTCACGTTTTAACGCCCAGGCAAGACGCCCCGGCATGGAGAAAACAATGGTTGCAATCCGCCTTCCCGATGGTTCACAACGTCAATTCGATGCTCCGGTCACGGTGGCGCAAGTCGCCGCCAGCATCGGTGCAGGACTTGCCAAGGCCGCGCTGGCCGGCAAGGTTGATGGCAAGCTGGTCGACACTTCCTACCTGATCGAGCAGGATGCCGACCTGGCAATCGTCACCGACAAGGATGCCGATGGCCTGGATGTGATCCGCCATTCCACCGCGCACTTGCTGGCGTACGCCGTCAAGGAACTGTTCCCGGATGCCCAGGTGACCATTGGCCCGGTGATCGAGAATGGCTTTTACTACGATTTCTCCTACAAGCGGCCCTTCACCCCGGACGACTTGCAGGCGATTGAAAAGAAGATGGCCGAACTGGCAAAAAAGGACGAGCCGGTTACCCGCACGGTGTTGCCGCGCGACGAAGCCGTGGCCTATTTCAAGTCGATCGGTGAAGCCTACAAGGCCGAAATCATTGCATCGATTCCCGCCGACCAGGATGTGTCGCTGTATGCCGAAGGCAAGTTCACCGACCTGTGCCGCGGTCCACACGTACCGTCGACCGGCAAGCTGAAGGTCTTCAAGCTGATGAAGCTGGCTGGCGCCTACTGGCGTGGCGACTCCAAAAACGAGATGCTGCAGCGTGTCTACGGCACCGCCTGGGCGAAAAAGGAAGAGCAGGAAGCTTACCTGCACATGCTGGAGGAAGCCGAAAAGCGCGACCACCGCAAGCTTGGTAAGGCGCTCGACCTGTTCCATTTTCAGGAAGAAGGACCGGGCCTGGTGTTCTGGCATCCCAAGGGCTGGACCGTGTGGCAGCAGGTTGAGCAATACATGCGCCAGGTTTATCAGCAGAATGGTTATCAGGAAGTTAAGGCGCCGCAAATTCTCGATCGCACCCTGTGGGAAAAGACCGGGCACTGGGAAAACTATCGCGAGAACATGTTTCAGACCGAGTCGGAAAACCGCAGTTACGCGCTGAAGCCGATGAATTGCCCGGGCCATGTCCAGATTTACAACTCGGACATGCGCAGCTACCGCGACCTGCCGCTGCGCTATGGCGAATTCGGCCAGTGCCACCGCAACGAGCCTTCCGGCGCGCTGCATGGCATCATGCGCGTGCGCGGCTTTACCCAGGATGACGGCCACATTTTCTGTACCGAAGAGCAGATCCTGGGCGAGGTGCGGGCATTCCATACCCAGGCCATGCAGGTTTATGCCGATTTCGGGTTTTCCGGGATTTCGATCAAGATCGCCCTGCGCCCGGAAAACCGCATCGGTTCGGACGAGGTCTGGGACCGCGCCGAGGATACCCTGCGCAACGCGCTCAAGGCCTGCGACGTCACCTGGGAAGAATTGCCGGGCGAGGGCGCTTTTTACGGTCCGAAGATCGAGTACCACCTGAAGGATTCGCTGGGTCGTCCATGGCAGGTCGGCACCATGCAGGTCGATTTCTCCATGCCGGGGCGCCTCGGGGCCGAATATGTTGCGGATGATAACTCCCGCAAGGTGCCGGTCATGCTGCATCGTGCAATTGTCGGCTCGTTGGAGCGTTTTATCGGCATATTGATCGAAAATCATGCCGGCGCGCTGCCGCTCTGGCTGGCGCCAGTGCAGGTTGCCGTGCTGAATATTTCCGATGCCCAGTCTGATTACGCTCAAACGGTGGCACAAAACCTGAAAAAACAAGGGTTTAGGGTGCATCTCGATTTGCGTAACGAGAAAATAACCTATAAAATACGCGAGCATTCAGTTAAGAAGCTGCCTTATATCGTCGTTATCGGCGACAAGGAGCGGGATGCCAACACCGTGGCCGTGCGTGCGCGAGGAAATGTCGATCTGGGTGTAATGCCCGTCGATCAGCTGTTGGAACGACTGAAAAACGAAGTCGACACCAAAGCCTGATCGCGACGCCTTGACGCGGAGCACGGCTTAATTATTTGATTTTTAAAGGAAACTGCAATAGCTACAGATAAATCGCATCGCATCAACGGCGAAATTACTGCGCCGGAAGTGCGCCTCTCTGGGGTCAATAACGAAGCGATCGGCATTGTCAGTCTGGCCGAAGCGTTCCGTCTGGCCGAAGAAGCCAACGTGGATTTGGTGGAAATTGCGCCAACTGCGCAGCCGCCCGTGTGCCGCCTGATGGACTACGGCAAGTTCAAGTATCAGGAACAGAAAAAGGCGCACGAAGCCAAGCTCAAGCAGAAGATCGTCCTGGTCAAGGAAGTGAAATTCCGCCCGGGTACTGATGATGGTGACTACAACATCAAGTTGCGTAACCTGATCAGGTTCCTTGATGAAGATGGTGACAAGGCCAAGATTACGCTGCGTTATCGCGGTCGCGAAATGGCGCATCAGGATATTGGCATGCGTATGCTGGAGCGTTTGAAAGCTGACCTGGAGCCGTATGCCCAGGTCGAGCAGTTTCCCAAGATGGAAGGCCGCCAGATGATTATGGTTCTGGCGCCGAAAAAGAAAAAGTAATGAATTGCGTGCCTTGCCCGGTAACGGGCAGGGTGCACAAAATTGCAGCGGCCTCGATGCCACTGCAAAATAAGTGAAAGCAGGCATCCAAGTGCAACGAAGTGTTGCCACCTGCAATCATCTAAAAATGGAGCTGTCCTTCAAGGACAGACATTGTCATGGCAAAAATGAAGACCAAGAGCAGCGCGAAGAAGCGTTTTCGCGTGCGCCCAGGTGGCACTGTCAAATGTGGTCACGCTTTCAAGCGTCACATCCTGACCAAGAAAACCACCAAAAACAAGCGTCAATTGCGCGGTATCACCAACGTTCATGCTGCTGACGTCGTATCCGTCATGCGCATGATGCCGTTCGCCTAACCTCACACATAAGGAGCTACTATGCCTAGAGTTAAACGTGGGGTTACCGCACGCGCCCGTCACAAGAAAGTCCTCAACGCCGCCAAGGGTTACCGCGGCCGCCGCAGCACGGTCTACCGCATCGCCAAGCAGGCGGTCATGCGCGCAGGCCAGTACGCCTACCGCGATCGCCGTAACAAGAAGCGCGTGTTCCGCGCACTGTGGATCACCCGTATCAACGCCGCTGCGCGTCAACACGGCCTGACCTACAGCGTGTTCATGAACGGCCTGAAAAAGGCTTCCATCGGTCTGGACCGTAAAGTCCTGGCTGATCTGGCAGTCCTGGACAAGCCGGCATTTGCCGCGATTGTCAATCAGGTGAAGGCCACAATCGCTGCGTAAGCAATGCTTGCGGCACTTCGGTGCCGTGCAATACAGGCGGGGCAAAGGTCGACACCTTGGCCCCGTTTTATTTTGAATTGGCAAAGCATGAATCCCCTAGAACAACTCGTCGTCCAGGCGCAGGCTGATTTCGCCGCCGCGCAGGATGCCGCCGCGCTGGAAAACGCGAAGGCGAAGTACCTCGGCAAGACCGGGCAGATCACCGAACAGATGAAGGGCCTGGGCAAGCTGGCGCCGGAAGAGCGCAAGGTCCAGGGTGCCGTCATCAACGCCGCCAAGGAGCAGATCGAAAATGCGCTGACCGCGCGTCGCGATGCGCTGGCCAATGCACAGCTGGAAGCACGCCTGAATGCCGAAGCCATCGACGTCACCATGCCGGGACGCGGGCGCAGTGTGGGCGGCATCCATCCGGTGATGCGCACCTGGCAGCGCGTCGAGGAAATCTTCGGCTCGATCGGCTTTGACGTCGCCGATGGTCCCGAGATCGAGACCGACTGGAACAATTTCACCGCATTGAACAGCCCGGAAAACCATCCGGCGCGCTCGATGCAGGACACCTTCTACATCGAGGAAAAGGATAGCGCCGGCAAGCCCTTGCTGCTGCGTACCCATACCAGCCCGATGCAGGTGCGCTATGCGCGCATGAACAAGCCGCCGATCAAGGTGATCGCGCCGGGCCGTACCTACCGCGTCGACAGCGATGCCACCCATTCGCCGATGTTCCACCAGGTCGAAGGCCTTTGGATCGCCGAGGACATCAGCTTTGCTGACCTCAAGGGCGTGTACCTGAACTTCGTCAAGGCCTTCTTCGAGACCGACGACCTCCAGGTGCGCTTCCGTCCGTCGTACTTTCCGTTTACCGAGCCTTCCGCCGAGATCGACATCGCCTTTGGCAGCGGTCCTTTGAAGGGCCGTTGGCTGGAAGTCTCCGGCGCCGGCCAGGTGCACCCGACTGTGGTGCGCAACTATGGCCTGGACCCGGAAAAATACGTCGGTTTCGCCTTTGGCTCGGGCCTGGAGCGCCTGACCATGCTGCGTTACGGCATCAACGACTTGCGCCTGTTCTACGAAGGCGATTTGCGCTTCCTGAAGCAGTTCAATTGATCGCGCAATTGTTTTGAATATCTGAAGGCTGAATTATGCAATTTTCCGAAAAATGGCTGCGCACGATGGTCGATCCGAAGATGACTTCGGATGAACTGGCGCATCTGCTGACGATGTCGGGCCTGGAAGTCGAGGAAGTCGAGCCGGTAGCCCAGCCTTTCTCGAACGTGGTGGTGGCCAAGGTGCTGGAAATCGCCAAGCACCCCAATGCCGATCGCCTGAACGTGTGCCAGGTCGATGCCGGCACCGGTACGCTGTTGAATATCGTGTGCGGTGCGCCCAATGTGCGCGTCGGCATGAAGGTGGCGTGCGCCATGGCTGGCGCCGTGCTGCCGCCGGGCGACGATGGCAAGGCCTTCGAGATCAAGGTTGGCCAGTTGCGTGGTGTCGAGTCGCAGGGCATGTTGTGCTCGGCACGCGAATTGCGCCTGTCGGAGGAAAATGCGGGCCTGATGGATCTGCCGGAAGATGCGCCGGTCGGACAGAACTTCCGCGATTACTATCTGCTGAATGATCTCAAGTTCACCATCAAGCTGACACCGAACAAGGCCGATTGCCTGTCGGTGCTGGGCGTGGCGCGCGAAGTCGCGGCATTGACCGGCATGCCGCTGAAGGCGCCGACCTTCACTGCGGTGGCAGTCAATTCGGCTGAAAAGCTGCCGGTGAAAGTCTCGGCCCCGGACTTGTGCGGGCGTTTTTCCGGCCGCGTGATCCGCGGCGTCAATGCCAAGGCAGCCACACCGGATTGGATGAAGCGACGTCTCGAGCGCAGCGGCCAGCGTTCGATTTCCGCGCTGGTGGATATCTCCAACTACGTGATGCTGGAACTGGGCCGTCCGACCCACGTGTTTGACCTCGACAAGATCGAAGGTGGCCTGGAGGTGCGCTGGGGTAAGCAGGGCGAGTCCGTGAAGCTTTTGAACGGCAATACCGTCGACGTGGACGACTGGGTGGGCGTGATCGCCGATGGTCGCGGTGTCGAGGCATTGGCCGGCATCATGGGCGGCGACGATACAGCCGTTACGCTGGAAACCACGCAAAACATTTATGTGGAAGCCGCGTTCTGGTGGCCCAATGCCATCCAGGGGCGTGCGCGCCGCTACAATTTTTCGACCGATGCGGCGCACCGTTTCGAGCGCGGCGTCGATTTTGCGACCACCGTCGAGCACCTCGACCGCATTACCGCGCTGATCGTGGAAATCTGCGGCCAGAAGGACCACACGCAGGTTGGCCCGGTGGATGACCAGGTCATCAACCTGCCTGCACGCAAGCCCGTGCATGTGCGCACCGCACGCGCCGTGAAAGTGATCGGCGTGCCGCTGACGGCGGCGCAGATCGCCGATATCTTCACGCGCCTGGGCCTGGAATTCACCGCCACGGACGATGGCTTCGATGTCACGCCGCCGTCTTACCGCTTCGATATCGAGATCGAGGAAGACCTGATCGAAGAAATCGCACGCGTCTATGGTTTCGAAAATATCCCGGCATTGCCGCCGGTGGCCGCCAATGAAATGCGCATCCCGCCGGAAAACCGCCGTTCGCTGTTTGCCGTGCGCCGCCTGCTGGCGGACCTGGATTACCAGGAAGTAGTGAATTACAGCTTTGTCGAGGAAGCCTGGGAAGCCGATTTCAGCGGCAATATGAACCCGATCCGCCTGCTGAATCCGATCGCCAGCCAGATGAGCGTCATGCGTTCGTCGCTGATTGCCAGCCTGGTCGCCAATGTGCGTTACAACCTGAACCGCAAGGTCAGCCGCATACGTGTATTCGAGACCGGCGCCGTCTTCCTGCGCAACCCGGCCGCCAGGGACGGCGACCTTGCCGTGGCCGGCTTTGATCAGCCCAAGCGGGTCGCGGCGCTGGCGTATGGTCCGGTGGTCGAGGAGCAATGGGGACAGCCTTCGCGCAACGTCGATTTCTTTGATGTGAAAGCCGATCTGGAAGCCTTGTTCGCGCCGCAACAGCTGCGTTTTACCAAGGCCGAGCACGCTGCCTTGCATCCCGGACGTTCGGCGCAGATTTCGCTCGATGGCAAAGACATCGGCTTTGTCGGGGAATTGCATCCGCGCTGGCAACAGAAATATGGCTTGTCGCTGGCGCCTGTCGTGTTTGAAGTTGATGCGGATGCCTTGCAGTCGCGTCAGGTGCCTGCGTACCAGGAAATTTCCAAATTCCCCGCCGTGACGCGCGATTTGGCCCTGGTCGTGCCACAGGCGCTGCCGGCACAGGATCTGATCGACACTTTCCTTGCCGAAAAGACAGCGAATGCGCAGTGCGGCATTGTGCAAGCCATTGTTTTATTTGATGAATATCGCGGCAAAGGGCTGGAAAACAACGAAAAAAGTCTTGCTTTCCGGGTCACCTTGCAAGATACTCAAACTACCCTGCAGGACGACAAAGTGGAAGCGGCAGTCGCTGCGCTACTGGCTGCCGTCACAAAAAAGCATGACGCGAAATTGCGTACCTGATGCAGGAGGGGGAGTTTTAGCATGAATGACGTGACTTCAGCCGAATTTCAATCGATTCTGACTGCTGACCTGAACCGGGCAATGCTGGAGGCCCGGGCGCGTTCGCAGGCTGAAAAAGACTTGCCGACACTGACCAAGGCTGAGTTGGCCGAATTGCTGTTCGAGCAAGTCGG